>JAGQTO010000082.1 GCA_020439025.1 Mycobacterium sp.
TTCCAGGATCTCGGGATCCTCGGTCGGCCCCTCGACCCCGCAGTTCCAGGACCGGTTGTGGCTCTCGCCGTCGCGGTTGTCCTCCCCGTTGGCCTCGTTGTGCTTCTCGTCGTAGGACACCAGGTCGGCCAGGGTGAAACCGTCGTGGCAGGTGACGAAGTTGATGCTGGCGATGGGGCGCCGACCGGTGGCCTCGTAGAGGTCCGAGGAGCCGGTCAGCCGCGAGGCGAACTCTCCCAGGGCGGCCGGTTCGCCGCGCCAGTAGTCGCGGACGGTGTCGCGGTACTTGCCGTTCCACTCGGTCCACAGACCGGGGAAGTTGCCCACCTGGTAACCGCCCTCGCCGATGTCCCAGGGCTCGGCGATCAGCTTCAACTGGCTGATCACCGGATCCTGCTGAACCAGATCGAAAAAGGCCGACAGCCGGTCCACGTCGTAGAACTCCCGGGCCAGCGTCGAGGCGAGGTCGAAGCGGAACCCGTCGACGTGCATCTCCTGGGCCCAGTAGCGCAGCGAGTCCATGATCAGCTGCAGGGTGTGCGGGTGGCGGACGTTGAGGCTGTTGCCGGTTCCGGTGAAGTCCTTGTAGAGCCGTAGGTCCGAGTCCAGCAGCCGGTAGTAGGCGGCGTTGTCGATGCCGCGGAAGCTGATCGTCGGACCCAGGTGGTCACTTTCGCCGGTGTGGTTGTAGACGACGTCGAGGATCACCTCGATGCCGGCCTCGTGGAAGGCACGGACCATGGTCTTGAACTCGCCGACCGCCCCGCCGGCCTGCTGGTTGGAGGCGTAGCCGGCGTGCGGTGCGAAATAGCCGAAGGTGTTGTAGCCCCAATAGTTTCGCAGGCCCAGTCCGAGCAGTCGCTTGTCGTCCATGAACTGATGGACCGGCATCAGCTCGATCGCCGTGACGTTCAGCGACTTCAGGTGGTCGATCACCGCCGGGTGCGCCAGACCGGCATAGGTGCCGCGCAGGTTCTCCGGCACCGCAGGATGCGTCTGCGTCATCCCCTTGACGTGGGTCTCGTAGATGATCGTCTCGTGATAGGGGGTGCGCGGCGCATGGTCGGATCCCCATTGGAAGTAGGGGTTGATGACCACGCTGGTCATCGTGTGCCCCAATGAGTCGATCCGCGGGGGCACACCCCCGCTGGCCGGGTCGGCCGAACCGAGGTCATAGGAGTAGAGCGCCTGGCTGAAGTCGAAATGGCCGTCGAAGGACTTCCCGTACGGGTCGAGCAGCAACTTGCTGGAGTCGCAACGCAGCCCGGCTCCGGGATTCCAGGGCCCGTGCACGCGGAACCCGTAGCGCTGGCCCGGGGCGACGGTCGGAAGGTAGGCGTGCCAGACGAAGACGTCGACCTCGTCGAGGTCGATCCGGGTCTCGGAGCCGTCGCCGTCGATCAGGCACAGTTCCACCCTGTCGGCGACCTCGGAGAACAACGAGAAATTGGTGCCCGCGCCGTCGTAGGTGGCGCCCAGTGGATAGGGGCTTCCCGGCCACACAGCTGGACGGGGGGAGTCGCACGGTGGCATGGGACGACCTTATCGGCGTCTAGCTAGAACGGTGGTGGGTCGGCGTTCATTCGGGCCTCGTTGAGGCCGCGCTCCCACCGGATACGGGCGGCTCGTTCGGCGGCTCGGGGGCGTCTTCGGGTCGGCATCATCAGGGTGCGCCCCTCGGACTCCACCCCACGCGCGGCTGCGGTGATGGGTCCGCTGGGCTCAGCCAGTTGCGGAAAGAACAGTGCGCCGCCCGGCGTGGTGGTGTACGTGCGGCCCGAAGGTGATGTCCAGACGATGGTTCCGTCTCTGAATTGCTCCTCCCGCCAACCTTTCTCGCCGCACAGGAACGTTTTGAGGAGATGATGAAGGCGGCAGAGCAAAGCCAGGTTGGACGGGTGCGTCGGCCCGCCGCGGCCATAGGGCACGGTGTGGTCGATATCGCAGACCTCGGCGGGTTTGTCGCAGCCGGGGAACCTGCAGCACAAGTCCCGGTTCCGGACGAAGTCAGCCAGTGCCGTCGAGGGTCGGTAGCGCGGCTCGGCCCGGAATTCCCCGGCACCTCGCATCGGGCGCAGCAGCGCGCGCTCGGCGAGGGTGCGGACCTGGTCGGCGGGAATGGCGCCGTGGCCCGGCAGGTAGCCGGGGGCATCGCTCTTGCCGGTGACCGTGGCGGCCTCGGCCATCAGGTGGATCACGATCTGGCCCGGCTCGGCGACGGCCTCCCTCTTGGGGCAGTCGGCCGATTCGCACCCGCAGGCCATCGAGGTGCCTCCAGCGGTCAGCACCGCCATCGCGTCGGCCCGGCGCTGCTGGCGGGTGCGCGGGTCGTTGCGGCAGACGGTGGCGGTCAGCTTGGTCAGTCGGCGATCCAGCGCCGCTGCATCCGGTGCGCGCAGTGCGCCCCAGAACTCGGTCAGTCCGTCCCGGGTCGGGCCGATCGTGACGTTTCGATCGGCATCCGAGCTCCGTGCGCTCCGTTCTGCGGCGGGGTCGGCCTCGCGCACCCACCAGTCCACCAGTTCGGCGATCCGGGTGTTGGAGTAGGCGTTCCAGCGAGGCGCGGCGGCGGCCAGTCGGGCGTCGATGGCGGCGAGAACGTCCTCGTCGGTGACCAACCCGGTGCGGAACACCGCCACGGCGACCACCCGAAAATCCACCTCGCCCGCGGCGAAGGCCGCCGCCAACTTCGGTAGCCGCTCGAGCAGTTCCACCCCGTAGTTCATCTGCGTCGAGGCCCGGCGGCGGCTGATCCCCAGTTCCGCGCCGACCTCGGCGGCCACCGCCTCCCAGTTGTCGACACACCACTGAAACCGCTCCTCGGCGTCGACATCGGCCATCCGCAGCTGGCACAGTCGCCCCGCGGCCAGCAGCCGGCGTGCCACTGCGACCCGCTCGTCGCGCTGGGCCTCGGCCATCACGGCGAGGAGCTCGGCTCCGCCCTTTGTATCGAAGCCTTCTGTATCGAACATGTGTGCGATTCTATGTCGGCCACCCGACAGAACGCGTCCCCGCTGGGCGGGCTCACCACCACCCGGTCGCCTCCCCGAGCTGGCGACCGAGTTCGGGCGTCATGGTCCGCATGTAGGTCGACGAGAGGTGGTGGGAGTCGTGGTAGATCAGCACGTTGCCCTCGATGGCGCGGCAGTAGTCGTCCCGGCACACCGCGTCGCTCATGTCGAGCACCTTCATCGTCGGGAACCGGGACAGGAAGTCAAGGGTCTGGTTGCGTTCGGAGAGCACCTGGGATCGTTTGGTCCCGCACGACTCCGCATCGCCACCCTTGGCCAGGCAGTCGGCCGGCACCAGCGCCTTGCCGTTCTTCACCAGCCACGGGGTGTCCCGCATCGCCAGAATCGGGATCTGGTGCTTGGTCAGCGTCTTCCAGATACCGATGTAGGTGGCGGGCATGGTGTCGCCGGGCTTGATGTTCCACGGCCGCGTCGAGGTGGTGAACACGAAGTCGGGATGGTCCTTGATGAGCTTGGCCATCACCCGTTCGTTCCACTGATGGCATTGGGGGTAGGGCCGATTGTCGCCCATCACCCTCGGTACCGATTCGGTGGTCAACGGGCAGCCCATCTTCAGATAGGTGACCACCTTGAAACCGTGCTGCTTGCCCAGAATGTCCAGTGCGGTGATCCAGTGCTCGGCGTGCGAGCCGCCGGCCAGGGCGATGGTGCGTGCCGCCGAGACGTCGCCGTAGGTGCAGTTGATGATCCCGACGTTGGAGAAGGTGCTGATACATCCGTCGTTGGTGGATTCGGGCAGGTCGTCCTTGGCTTCGAGCACGGTGGGCCGGAAGGGCAGCCGCGGTACGCGGGCGTCGTCGAGCAATGCCCGGGCGCCGGGGTAGTCCCCGTCGGCCAGTTCGGCGAGCTCGTTGCCGCTGGCCCGCTGCGCGGCGACGTGCTCACGCCAGGTGAACGAGGTGGTGACCAGCGCCACGCCGAGCAGTGCGATGGCGGTGCCGCCGACGGCGGCCGGACGGGCCAGTCGTTTGCGCACCCGCGGTGTGGGCATCGCGACGTCGGCGGCGGCCGGGCGGCGGTAGCGCAGCGGCTCCTCGATGAAGCGCATGGTCAGGTAGGCCAGGACTCCCGAAATCAGCAGAATCGCCAGACCGTCGAGGAACTGGGCGTGCTCGCCGCCGGTGTAGGCGAGCCAGAAGATCAGCAGCGGCCAGTGCCACAGGTACAGCGAGTAGGCCATGGCGCCGAGCTTCACCAGCGGTTTGGTGGCCAGCAGCCGATTGGGAGCCGGGAGCCGGTCCCGTGTGGATGGCCGGGCTCCGCGGTTGGCCCCGGCCAGGATGAGCAGCGCGGCGGCGCCGACGGGCACCAGCGCCCACGGTCCGGGGAACTGCTTGACGCCGTCGATGAGCGCCCCGCAGGACAGTATGGCTAACAGGCCCACGCCGGCCAGCAGGGAGCGCAGCCACATCGGCCAGTCGATGTAGGGCACCAGCGCGCCCACCAGAACGCCCAGCAGCAGCTCCCAGGCCCGGGCGAAGCTGTTGTAGTAGGCGCTGACCTGGTCGGTCTGATGGGCGATGATCGCGTAGACGAACGAGGCCACGGTCAAGACGGTCAGCAGCGCGACGAAGGCGGTGCGCAGCCGTCGGCTGCCCAGCCGTCGGAAGGCGGCGGTGAATCCCAGAATGAGCAGAAGGAACGCGATGTAGAACTGGCCCTGCACCGACATCGACCAGATGTGCTGCAACGGCGAGACGGTCTCACCGGCACGCAGGTAGTCCGACGCCGTGGCCGACAGTTCCCAGTTCTGGTAGTACCCCAGACTGGCCAGGCACTGGTCGGCGAACGACTCCCACCGGGTCTGCGGCTGAATCAGCACGGTCAGCACCGCCGCGGCGGCCAGGACCGTCACCAGCGCCGGTAACAGCCGCCGGGCCAGCCGTTTGACGTGCGGCCATGGCGACAGCGATGCCCCCGGCCGCAGGGCGGTGCGCAGCAGAGAACTGCCGAAGAAGAAGCCCGACAGTGCGAGAAACACGTCGACGCCGCCGGACACCCGGCCGAACCAGACGTGGAATATCGCCACCAGGGCGATCGCGATGCCGCGCAGACCGTCCAGATCATGGCGATACGACGCAGCACGGTCCGGTGCTACCGGGCCGAGGCGGGTCGGACCCGGGGCGGGCGGTTTCGCCGGCCGGGTCAGGGTGAGGGTGGCCATGATCGCCCGTCAATCTACCAATTCCGCGGCCTACCGATTTCCCGCCGCGAGTCGGCGCTGCCCCCGCGCGGCTAGGCTGCACACCGTGCCGGCGTTGACTCCGCAGCAGATCAGCGCCATCGACGCCGCCCATATCTGGCACCCGTACAGCACCGTCGGGGCCGAGGCGATCCAGCCCCTGGTGGCGGTCGGTGCAGACGGCGCGTGGCTGACGCTGGTCCGCGACGGGGCCGAGATCCGCGTGCTCGATGCGATGGCCTCGTGGTGGACCGCGGTCCACGGGCATGGACACCCCGTCCTGGACGCGGCCCTGAACCGGCAGCTGCGGGTGATGAATCACGTCATGTTCGGCGGACTGACCCACGAGCCCGCGGCCCGGCTGGCCCAGCTGCTGGTCGACATCACCCCGGAAGGCCTGGACACAGTGTTCTTCTCCGACTCCGGGTCGGTCGGGGTGGAGGTCGCGGTCAAGATGGCGCTGCAGTACTGGCGCAGCATCGGACGGTTCGGGAAACGCCGGCTGATGACCTGGCGCGGCGGCTACCACGGCGACACCTTCACCCCGATGAGCGTCTGTGACCCCGAGGGCGGAATGCACTCGTTGTGGCGTGACATGCTGGCCGAGCAGGTGTTCGCACCGCCGGTGCCCACCGAGTACGACCCGCGCTACATCGCGGCGTTCGAGGACCAACTGCGCGCCAACGCCGACGACCTGGCGGCGGTGATCATCGAACCGCTGGTCCAGGGTGCAGGCGGCATGCGGTTCCACGATCCCCGCTATCTGGCCGATCTGCGAGCCGTCTGCGACCGCAACGACGTGCTGCTGATCTTCGACGAGATCGCGACCGGCTTCGGCCGCACCGGGGAACTGTTCGCCGCCGACCATGCCGGTGTCGCTCCGGACATCATGTGCGTCGGCAAGGCACTCACGGGGGGCTACATCACCCTGGCGGCCACCCTGTGCACGCGACGGATCGCCGAGGAGATCAGCGCGGGCCAGGCCGGTGCGCTCATGCACGGTCCGACGTTCATGGCGAATGCGCTGGCCTGCGCGGTCGGGGTCGCGTCGGTGGAGCTGCTGCTCCGCCAGGACTGGAAGTCGCGGGTCGCCGCTATCAACGAAGGCCTTACGGCCGGCCTGGAACCGGCCCGATCGCTGCCGTCGGTCGCTGATGTCAGGGTGCGCGGCGCGATCGGCGTCATCGAGACGCACCGGCCTGTGGACCTGCGGACGGCAACACCGGTAGCCGTGGACCACGGGGTGTGGCTGCGCCCGTTCCGCAACCTGATCTACGCGATGCCGCCGTTCATCTGCACACCGGCGGAGATCGAGCAGATCACCACCGCCATGGTCGCCGTCGCCCGCGCCCTAGGCTAGAGGCCAAATGACCCCGGAAACCGAAACCTCGCCGCTGGCCTGGCTCGACGCTGTGGAGCGCCGGCGCAGACAGGCCGGGCTGCGCCGCTCGCTGCGCTCCCGTGCCCCGATGGGGTGTGAGGTCGATCTGGCCTCCAACGATTATCTGGGTCTGTCGCAGCATCCCGAGGTCATCGACGCGGGGATGCGCGCCCTGCGCACCTGGGGTGCCGGTTCGACCGGGTCACGATTGGTGACCGGCAACACCGAACTGCACGAGGAGTTCGAGTCCGCCCTGGCGGCGTTCGTCGGAGCGCCGGCCGCCCTGGCGTTCTCCTCCGGTTACACCGCCAATCTCGGTGCGGTGGTGAGCCTTTCGGGCCCGGGCTCCCTGGTGGTCTCCGACGCCGCCGCGCACGCCTCCCTGGTGGACGCCTGCCGGTTGTCGAGGGCCCGGGTGGTGGTCGCCCCGCACCGGGACGTCGCCGCCGTCGAGGCCGCCCTGGCCGCCCGCGATGAGGAGCGTGCCCTGGTGGTCACCGACTCGGTGTTCAGCACCGACGGTGGGCTGGCCCCGCTTCGGGAACTGCACGAGGTCTGCCGTGCGAACCGGGCCCTGCTGCTCGTCGACGAGGCACACGGCCTCGGGATCCGCGGTACCGGGGGCCGGGGCCTGGTGGAAGAGGCCGGGCTGGCCGGGTCGGCGGACATCATCGTGACGACGACGCTGTCCAAGGCGCTGGGCAGTCAGGGCGGGGTGGTACTCGGTTCGGAGGCCGTTCGCGACCACCTCATCGACTCCGCGCGCCCGTTCATCTTCGACACCGGCCTGGCACCGGCCTCCGTCGGCGCCGCGGCGGCCGCCCTGCGGATCCTGGCCGAAGAACCCTGGCGGGCGGAAGCGGTCCGAGAGCACGCCCGCACCCTGGCCGAGGTGTGCGGGGTGTCCGATCCCCCGGAGTCGGCAGTGGTGTCGGTGATCCTCGGCGATCCGGCATCGGCGGTGGCCGCCGCCGAGGACTGCCTGCGTTCCGGGGTTCGGGTGGGCTGTTTCCGGCCCCCGACGGTTCCGGCGGGAACCTCGCGGCTGAGGCTGACCGCGCGGGCGTCGCTGACCGACGATGAGGTGCGGCTGGCCCGGAGGGTGCTGACCACCGTGCTCGCATCGCACCGCTGATGACCGTCGTCGTCGTCACCGGCACCGGAACCGGCGTCGGCAAGACCGTGGCGACCGCAGCGCTGGCCGCCGCCGCCCGTGCCGTGGGGATCGGGGTCTCGGTGTGCAAGCCGGTGCAGACCGGCGCCGGGGACGGTGACGACGACCTCGCCGAGGTGGCGCGGTTGGCCTCGGTGACCGAACTGGTCTCGGTGGCCCGCTACCGCGAACCGCTGGCCCCGGCCGCGGCCGCCGAGGAGGAGGGGCGCCGACTCCCCGCGGCCGGTGAGATCCTCGCGGCGATCACCGGCGCGGACCGCGCCGGCGGCCTGACCCTGGTCGAGGGGGCGGGAGGACTACTGGTGGAACTCGCCGACTCCGGGGTCACGCTGCGTGATCTGGCCGTCGAACTCGCCGCGCCGGTGCTGGTGGTGTGCCACGCCGGGCTGGGCACCCTGAACCACAGTGCGTTGACGCTGGAAGCCCTTGAAGGAAAAGGGCTTTCGTGTGCGGGCCTGGTCATCGGCTCCTGGCCGGAGCTCCCTGGCGCGGCGGAGACCCACAACCGGGTGGCGCTGGCCCGGCTGGGACCGGTCCGCGCGGTGCTCCCGGCCGGGTCGGGCGCGCTGTCGGCGATGGCCTTCGCGCAGATGAGCCGCCGGGTGTTCGACCCGGACTGGGTCAAGGGTCTGGCCTGAGATGGCGCACTCGGTCGAACTGCTTCTCGACGCACGCAGCGACGCGGCGATCCGCTCGCTCTGGGGTGCTCTCGACAAGGCCGGCCTGCCGAGCCAGGCCCATGTCACGTCGCCGACGAACCGTCCGCACATCACCCTGCTGGCGGCCCGGTGGATATCCCCGGAGGTCGACGACGCGCTGCGGGGGCTGCGCGGGCGGTTCCCGTTGGGTTGCGTCATCGGCGCGCCGCTGGTGTTCGGCGGCCCGCGCCAGACGCTGGCCCGGCTCATCGTGCCTTCGGGGGAGCTGCTGGACCTGCACGAGGCCATCTACCGGCGGTGTCTGCCGCATCTGACCGGAGACCCCTACCCGCACAGCCGACCCGGGCACTGGACGCCCCACGCCACCCTGGGGCGGCGGTTCGGCGAGGCCGAGATCGGTCCGGCCCTGGCCGTCGTCAACCGGATGGCTGCGGGCGGGGCCCGGGATATCGAGGCCCGGGTCACCGGTCTGCGCCGCTGGGACCCGGACGCGCGCGTCGACCATCTGCTGGTGGGCTAACCTTTCCTGCGTGAACCAGCCAGCCCACCCGACTCTGCCGGACATCCTCGCGCAGGCCCGCGAACAGGTGCTCGAGCGCGGTCAGGGACTTTCCCGCGAACAGGTGCTCGAGGTTCTGAAACTCTCCGACGACCGGCTCGAGGAACTGCTCGCCCTGGCCCACGAGGTCCGCATGCGCTGGTGCGGCCCGGAGGTCGAGGTCGAGGGCATCATCAGCCTCAAGACCGGCGGGTGCCCGGAGGACTGCCACTTCTGCGCCCAGTCCGGGCTGTTCGCCTCACCGGTGCGCAGCGCGTGGCTCGACATCCCGAGCCTGGTGGAGGCGGCCAAGCAGACCGCCAAGACCGGCGCCACGGAGTTCTGCATCGTGGCCGCCGTGCGAGGCCCCGACGAGCGGCTGCTGGCCCAGGTCGCCGCCGGCATCGAGGCGATCCGCGACGAGGTGGAGATTCACATCGCCTGTTCGCTGGGCATGCTCAGCCCCGAACAGGTGGAGCGGCTCGCAGCGATGGGTGTGCACCGCTACAACCACAATCTCGAGACCGCGCGATCGTTCTTCCCCGAGGTGGTCACCACCCACACCTGGGAGGAACGCTGGGAGACGCTGCGGATGGTGCGCGACGCCGGTATGGAGGTGTGCTGCGGCGGGATCCTCGGTATGGGGGAGACGCTGGAGCAGCGTGCCGAGTTCGCCGCCGATCTCGCCGAACTCGACCCCCACGAGGTGCCGCTGAACTTCCTCAACCCGCGTCCGGGGACCCCGTTCGGCGATCTTGAGGTGATGCCGGCCGCCGAGGCCCTCAAGGCGGTGGCGGCCTTCCGGTTGGCCCTGCCGCGGACCATGTTGCGCTTCGCCGGTGGTCGCGAGATCACCCTCGGGGATCTCGGTGCCGAGCGCGGCATCCTGGGCGGGATCAACGCGGTGATCGTCGGCAACTACCTGACCACCCTGGGGCGGCCCGCCGAGGCCGATCTGGAACTGCTCGAGGGCCTGCAGATGCCGATCAAGGCCCTCAACGCCACCCTGTAGGAATGCACCGAGCAGCGATGCGACGACAACTGCCCGACCCGGTGGGTGCGGGCGTCTACGACGTCTATACCGGCGCCGAAAGCGGTGCGGGCGGGGAGATCCCCGCGACCGCCCGGCTGGGTCTGGAACCGCCCCGGTTCTGCGCCCGATGCGGGCGGCGGATGGTGGTCCAGGTGCGCCCGGACGGGTGGTGGGCCGAATGCTCACGGCACGGACGGGTCGACTCGACGGATGTGGAGACCCGGCGATGACGCCGCCCGGGCCGGACCGTTCCCGTAGGTCGGCCGCGGTGGCGGTCGTCGTCGGGCTGACGGGATGCGGTGCGGTCCTCGGCGCGGTATGGGCGGCGATCGCGCCGTCGATCCATACCGTCACTGCCCTGACCAAGGCCGGCGACCGGGTGGACGCCTTCCTGGGCAAGGAGTCCGACAACCTCTTCGTCGCGGCGGCGATGCTGCTGGGCCTGCTGGCGATGCTGGCGATAGTCTCGGCCGTGCTGGTCTGGCAGTGGCGGGCCCATCGCGGGCCGGTGCTCGTCACGGCACTGTGGCTCGGCCAGGTGACGGCCGGAGTGGCGGCGGCCGGGGTGGGCGCGGTGCTGGTGCACTGGCGCTACGGCACGCCGGACCACCTGGGTGTGCCGCTGAGCCCGCAGAACCGGGTGCACTACTTCACCGAGGCGCCACCGGTGTTCCTCGGCCACGGCCCGCTTCAGATCGCGGTCACACTGCTGCTGCCGGCCGCGCTGGCCGCGCTCGTCTACGCGCTGATGGCGGTGGCCACCCCACGGGACGATCTCGGTGGCTGGCCCGCCGAGCTCTACGGGGGTGTCCCTATAGCGGACGGAACGGCACCCGGCCACCGAGCATGACGCGGCCCACGATCCCGCTCAGCCGCCACATCCCCGCGTAGGTGATCGGATTGAGCAGCGTCGGCCATTTGGTTCGGATGATGTGGGCGTCCAGTGGCCGGTCGGCGAACCGGTCGTTGAGCCAGCGCAGCGTCATCGGCGCCGACATCGGGTGCAGCAGCATGTGCTCGCTGAACAGGTCACGGTGGTAGGTGAGCTTCGCCCCGCCCGAGGTGTACAGGTCCGCCAACTCGTCGATGTCGTCGACGGCGATCACCGAGTCGTGCACGGCCTGCACCATGAGCACCGGGGGTGTCGGCACGGTGCCGCCGAGCCGGATGGCCTCGAAGACCTCCTGGACCTCGGGCATATCGAGCACATCGTCAAGGGGCGGGTGCACCATCTGGTCCATGTCCGTCTTGAACAGCCGCACGATCGCCTCGAGGGTGGTCATCCGCTCCACGCTCTGCAACATCGCGCGGCCCTCGTCGGTCGCGTGTTCCTCCACGACGCGGTTCAGGCCGGGGTAGGTCTTGGCCAGCGCCGACACCACCAGGGCCGGCAGCCCGGCGTAGTGCGTGCCGTTCAGCCGGCGGAAGGTGTTGCCCAGATTGCCCACCGGCGAGCCGAGAACGGCGCCGACGACGTTGAGTTCGGGGGCGTAGTCGGCGTGGACCTCAGCGGCCCAGGCGCTGGCCAGCCCGCCGCCGGAGTACCCCCACAGCCCGACCTTGCTGTCGGTCGCCAGGCCGAAACTCTCGAAGTTCAGGGTGGCGCGCAGGCCGTCGAGCACCCGGTAGCCCGGCTCATGCGGGGTTCCCCACATGCCCTCGAGGCCCTCGTGGTCGGGAACCGAGACCACCCAGCCCTCCGCCACGGCGGCCGCCATCAGCAGATATTCGAACTGGGACAGCGATCCCACGGCCCTGGCCCCCCTGCGCAGGGCGTAGGACGGGAAGCAGCGCGAGGTCAAGGCATCGATGGCGCACTGGTAGGACACCACGTGGCGGGGCTGGCGCCGGGTGTGCCCAGCCGGCACCAGCACCGTCGTGGCGCACGCCTCCGGTTCGCCGTGCCGGTCGGTGGTGCGGTAGAGCAGCTGGGTGGCGCGCACCTTTTGCGGGATCAGCCCGAGGAATCCCAATTGCACGTCACGCGAACGCAGCACCGTCCCGGGAGCGGCCTGCTCGAAACCCGCCGGGGGTTGGTAGAACGAATCCTTGGCCGGCAGCACCGGGCGTTCGCTCCGCCGAAACTCCTGGTGATGTGCCCGGCCGATCCACTCGGGGCTTACCGCCCTCTCCGCGCTCGTCATTGCTCCATTTCTACCTTAAGAAGGGTCTAAGGATCCAGTCTCCGATCGGGGGTATTCGGTGTGGTGCGACCGGTGGACCCGGGCGTGGCCCGTTCGGTGGACCCCGTTCGGTGGGCTCAGCGCGGTGGGCTCAGCGCCGCGAATTCGTCGGTCACCCGCAACCGGGCGTCGGTGAAGCGGTACAGCGCGGCCGGCCTGCCCCCACTGCGACCCGGATGCGCGGTCGTACCGGTGCGCGAGATCACCCCGCGGCGGGCCAGCACCCGCTGCAGATTGGTGGCGTCCACCTGGTAACCCAGCGCGGC
>JAGQTO010000370.1:0-499 GCA_020439025.1 Mycobacterium sp.
GGGCCCTGGCGGGACGCATCGCCGCGCTGCCGCCCGGAGCGGTCGTCGGGTTGTGAGCCTTCGACGGGACCGAGGGCTCCGAGCCCGTCCCGGCCGGACCGCTCGGCGAGGACCTCGGCGGGCAGCCGCGCTCAGCGGTGCTGGCCGGCGTGCTCGACGGCCTGGCACCCACCGGAAGTGGGGCGGTGTCGTTCACCACCCTGCGCCTGGTCTACGGCGATGCGGTCGCCGGTTACCGTCCCGGCCAACCAAATTCGGTTCTGGTGGTCACTTCCGGGCCGCACACTGACCGCACCCTCGACGGCCCCGGCCTGGAAGAATATGTCCGCTCGGCGCTCGATCCGGAGCGGCCGGTCACGATCAACGTCATCGACATCGGCGACGACCCGGACCGGCAGACCTGGGAATCAGTGGCAACGATCACCGGTGGCGGCTATCTGAACCTGCCCGCGGCAGACTCCCCCGAGTTGATCTCCGCGGTCGGCCGACTGCTGGGTTA
>JAGQTO010000370.1:546-6820 GCA_020439025.1 Mycobacterium sp.
AACAGCCGAGCGGCCACCGCGGTGAACTCCATGGGGACCTCGATCTGCGGATAGTGACCGATACCGGGCAACTCGACGGTCTCGGCCCCGGGGCGTAACTGCCGCAGCCCGGCCAGCACCGCCGGCGTGGCCACCGGGTCGTCGGTCGCCCACAGGAAGGCCAGCGGTTTGGGCCAGTCGCGCACCGCACCGTGCCAGCGGGGCGCGAAGTCGACCCGCTCTGTGAGGTAGTAGCACAACAGGTGAAGAATCCGGTGGCCGTCGTCGCGGGCCAGCAACGCCCACTGCGCACGCGCCTCGTCCTTGCTCAGCGGGTGGGTGTCACCGAACAACTCGGCGAACCCGCGGTGGAAGCCGACCCGGTTGGTCAGCCGGGCGGCCAGCGGGCCGAGCGGTCCGCGCAGGACCTTCTGAATGGGCCGCAGACTGGCGCGCTCGAGGATCACACTGCCGTTGGTGAGCACCGCGCGCTGCAGGTCGAAGGGCAGCTTGCCGGCCAGGTCTCGGGCCAGCAGTTCGGTGGCCACCGAGGTGCCCATGTCGTGGGCGATCAGCACCACCGGTCCGACGCCGGCGTCGGCCACGACGGCCTCGACGATGTCGGCCTGCTCCATCAGGCTATAGCCGTGCGGCCGGGGTTTGTCGGACAATCCGAACCCGAGGAAGTCCAGGGTGAGCCAGGGCACGCCACCCAGCCGCTCGGCGACGCCGCGGAAATCGTAGGAGCTGGAGGGAAAACCGTGCAGCATCAGCACGGTCGGCCCCCTGCCGTCACCGGGGCCGGAGCGGACGAACACCCGTCCGGCCGGGGTGGGCACCATGCGGCCGCCGTCCCGCCACTGGCGGACCGAGGCGGGCAGCGCCGCGGACATCAGCCGCTGCCCGCGGCGGCGAAAGCTTCCACCGGCGGGCAAGAGCACACCAGGTTGCGGTCGCCGTAAGCGCCGTCGATACGGCGCACCGGCGGCCAGACCTTCGGACGGAACGCCGCGCCGAGCGGGTACGCGGCCTGCTCGCGGGTGTAGGGGTGCTCCCACTGCGCGACTAGCAGACACTGCGCGGTGTGCGGGGCGTTGCGCAGCGGATTGTCCTCGGCGGGCCACTCCCCCGCACCGACCTTGTCGATCTCGGCGCGGATGGCGATCATGGCCTCGCAGAAGGCGTCCACCTCGGCCAGGGTCTCGCTCTCGGTCGGCTCCACCATCAGTGTGCCGGCCACCGGGAAGCTCATGGTGGGGGCGTGGAAACCGTAGTCCGCCAGGCGTTTTGCCACATCGTCGACGGTGACGCCGGTGGCCTTGGTGATCGGCCGAAGGTCCAGGATGCATTCGTGGGCCACCATGCCGTTCTCCCCGGTGTAGAGCACCGGGTAGTACTCATCAAGGCGCCGGGCGATGTAGTTGGCCGAGGCGATCGCGGCGAGGGAGGCCTTACGCAGGCCACTCGCCCCCATCATCCGGATGTAGGCCCAGGTGATCGGCAGAATCGACGCCGACCCGTAGGGCGCCGAGGAGACCGGCGCGCCGTGCGGCAGCTCCGGGGCCAGCGGATGGCCCGGTAGGAACGGGGCGAGGTGGGCGCGCACCGCCACCGGACCAACGCCGGGGCCTCCCCCGCCGTGCGGGATGCAGAACGTCTTGTGCAGGTTCAGGTGGCTGACGTCGCCGCCGAATTTGCCCGGCCGGGCCAGGCCCACCAGCGCGTTGAGATTGGCCCCGTCGACGTAGACCTGTCCTCCGGCGTCGTGCACCGCCGCGCAGATGTCGGCGATGTCGTGCTCGTAGACGCCGTGGGTGGACGGGTAGGTGATCATCAGCGCCGCCAGCTCTTCGGCGTGTGCGGCGACCTTGGCCCGCAGGTCGTCGAGGTCCACGTCGCCGTTGTCCCGGCAGTCGACCACCACGACCCGCATCCCGACCATGGCCGCCGAGGCGGCGTTGGTGCCGTGCGCGCTGGACGGGATGAGACAGACGTCGCGCCGGGCTTCGCCCCGTTCGGCGTGGTAGCCGCGGATAGCCAGCAATCCGGCGTATTCCCCCTGGGATCCAGCGTTGGGCTGCAGGGAGATCTCGTCATATCCGGTGATCCCGGTCAGCCATTCCTGCAGATCGGCGATGAGCCTGCGCAGGCCGGTCGCGTCGTCGGCGGGCGCTAAGGGGTGCTGTCGGCCGAACTCCGGCCAGGTGACCGCCTCCATCTCGGCGGCCGCGTTGAGCTTCATCGTGCAGGAACCGAGCGGGATCATGCTCCGGTCCAAGGCGATGTCCTTGTCGGAGAGCTCCCGCAGATACCGCATCATCGCCGTCTCGGTGCGGTAGGAGTTGAATGCCGGGTGAGTGAGGAAATCGGTTGTGCGCGCGACGATGTCAGCTCCGGAGAAGTCACCGGCCGCAGCGGCGCCGAAGGCCTCCAGCAGGCGGGCCACATGCTCGTCGGTGGTCGCCTCGTCACAGGACACCGACACATGGTCGGCATCGCGGCGCCAGATGTTGATTCCGCGCGCTCGGGCGGCGTCCTGAATATCGACGGCCCGGCCGGGCACGTGGGCCAGCACCGTGTCGAAGAAGGCGTCGTGAACCACCTGGACACCGGCTGCGGCGAGGCCGGCGGCCACCGCTCGGGCGTGGTCGTGCACCCGGCGGGCGATGGCCCTCAGGCCGTCTGCGCCGTGATAGCTCGCATACATCGCCGCCATTACCGCCAGCAGCACCTGAGCGGTGCAGATGTTCGATGTCGCCTTGTCCCGACGGATGTGCTGCTCGCGGGTCTGCAGTGACAACCGGTAGGCCGGCGCCCCGTCGGCGTCCTGCGACACCCCCACCAACCGGCCCGGTAGCTGACGGGCGTGCTTGGTGTGCACGGCCAGGTAGCCGGCGTGCGGACCGCCGAAGCCCATCGGCACCCCGAACCGCTGCGCGGTGCCGAAGGCCACGTCGGCGCCGATCTCCCCAGGCGGGGGCAGCAGCGTCAGCGCGAGCAGATCGGCGCCGAGGGCGACCAGCGCGCCGCGCTCGTGAGCGTGCTCGACGAGTGTGGACCAGTCGGTGACCCGGCCGCTGGCACCCGGAACCTGGGCGATCACCCCGAAGAAGTCCCCGTCGGGAAGGCCGTTGCGCAGGTCGGCGGTGACGATCTCGATGCCCAGCGGCTCGGCCCGCGTCGCCAGGATGGCGGCAGTCGCGGCGAACAGGTCCTCATCGACCGCCAACCGGTTCACCGAGCCGCGCACCGCCCGGTGCATCAGGGTCATCGCCTCCGCAGCGGCGGTCCCTTCGTCGAGCATCGAGGCGTTGGCGATGTCCAGACCGGTGAGGTCGGCGACCATCGTCTGGAAGTTCAGCAGCGCCTCCAGCCGGCCCTGGCTGATCTCCGGCTGATACGGGGTGTAGGCGGTGTACCAGGCGGGGTTCTCCATGATGTTGCGCAGCAGCACCGGCGGGGTCAGCGTGTCGTAGTAGCCCTGGCCGATCATCGACACCGCGACGGTGTTCGCCTCGGCCAGCGCCCGCAGTTCGGCCAGCGCCTGGTGTTCGGTGGCCGGCTTGGGCAGCGTTTGCAGTCCGGGGGCGACGCCCTGATCGGTCAGGGCGTCGAGGATGCCGGCCGGCAGGGCTTTGGCCGCCAGCTCGTCGAGGGACGAGACGCCGATGACGCCGAGCATTCTCGACAGATCGTCGTCATCGGGACCGATGTGGCGGTTGACGAAATTCATGTGATCGGACACTCAGCACTCCTGACTCTGGCGTCCTCTCCCTCTGTCGTGGGTGCCTGAGAGATTCGGCGCGCCGGGCGCCTTTCCCCATGGGCGGGCGACTCTGCAGGTCGCCGCTTTCCAGAGGCATCGCGTCCAAGCGCGGTCCGGGTGCCTGAGAGGTTGACGGAGAGGTGTTGCTCCTTCGGCGTCCGGGGCTGGCTGCCCCGGAACTCTCCCGCGCGCGGTCGATGCGGAACTTATTCTAACCGCGCCTGCCCCCTCGCGCGAACAGACGCAAATGCCCCGACATGCCGGGGCATTTAGGTTCGTTTACGTCTGCTCGCGCGAGAAAAAGCGGGGGTCAGCCGATCTTGCGATCGCGATTCTTGCGCCGGGAGGCCAGTTCGTCCTCCGGCGTGGCGATCGACTCCCCGCCGTCGGCGCGCTCGCCCGGGAACTCGGAAATGGCGCCGGTCAGCTCGCGCATCGCGCCGCTGACCGCGATGCCGAAGACACCCTGGCCGCCCTGCAGCAAGTCGACCACCTCCTCGGCCGAGGTGCACTCGTAGACCGTGGTGCCGTCGGAGAACAGGGTGATGTTGGCCAGGTCCTGCACCCCGCGCTCACGGAGGTGATCGACGGCCACCCGGATGTTGTGCAGCGAGATCCCGGTGTCGAGCAGACGCTTGACGATCTTGAGGACCAGGATGTCCTTGAACGAGTAGAGACGTTGACTGCCGGAACCGGCCGCGCCCCGGATGGAGGGCACCACCAGGGAGGTGCGGGCCCAGTAGTCGAGCTGGCGGTAGGTGATCCCGGCGATCTGGCAGGCGCTGGGCCCGCGGTAGCCGACCAGTTCGTCGGGCACCGAGTCGTCCGGGAACAGTCCGCCCTGCACGGGCGCGCTCACCGGAGTGACGGAAGGCGGGGCATCTTCGTAACGGCCGTTGGTGACAGCGAAATCCAGCTGTTCCTGACGTGGCTCGTCACCCACGGTGTTTCCTCTCGCCGATCCAACCAGCCGCCCCCGACCGCGCACAGCCATCTGAGCATACGCCTGTCGACGGGCGGTCGTGGCTCTGCCGCAACCGGAGTCGCCATCGCAGTATGTCCGTCGGCGGGTGCCTGCCCCCGCATCCGATTGGCGTGTCGGAGAGGCCATGACCCAGATGAGACGCATCCGTGATCTCGGGCCGGACGTCGGGTTTCAGGTGGCCTTGAAATCGTCCGGCGAGATGGTGTCGAGGAACTCCTTGAACTTCTCCACCTCGTCCTCGCGGACGGCGCCGGGGGCCTCCTCGTCCTTGTCGTCGGGGATCAGCAGGCCGGCCTCGGCGAGGACGGCCTCCTCGACGTGGATGGGCACGCCCATGCGCAGGGCGATGGCCACCGAATCCGACGGCCGAGCCGACACCCGCACGTCATGATCGAAGATCATGTCGGCGTAGAAGGTGCCCTCCTGCAGGTCGACGATGCGAACTTCCTTGAGCGAGTGGCCTAGAGCGCCTATGACATCGCGGAACAGATCGTGGGTGAGCGGCCTGGCCGGTTCGACGCCCTGCTGCTCGAGGATGATCGCGTTCGCCTCGTTCGGGCCGATCCAGATGGGCAGGTAGCGGTCGCCGCCCTCTTCGCGCAACATCAGCACCGGTTGGTTGGCCGGCTGTTCAACTCGAATCCCGACCACTCGAACCTCGGCCATACGCAGATCTCCGCCCACTCCCTCTCGGTCACCACAGTCTAGTCCTCAGCGGTCGAGTACGTCTCGCACCGCCGACTTGATCAACGAGGTGTGCAAGGTGATCGCCAGCGCCGCGACCTCTCGGGCGAGGTCGTCGGCGCGATCGCGGGCACCGGTCCGGCCGGCCTTGCCCACCGGCCCGGCGATCTGCGCGATCAGATCGGACTGACGGTCGGCCGCCGACCGGAACGCCCGCAGGTGACGAGGCTCCACGCCGTAGTCCCCCAGTGCCGCGGCGCACTGCGCGATCACCACCGAATGCTCGTCGAAGAATCCGCCGGGGCCGGTGGTGATGATCCCGGCGCGGCACAGCGCGGTGATCAGGTCGTCGGCAACCCCGGAACGCTCCAGCAGGTCCTCCCGGCTGAGCCGCACCGCCGTCGGCATCCGAGGCCCGTCCTCGCGGTCGGCGCCTCGGCCGGAGTCGGCAGCGACCAGCCGCGGAGCGAGGTAGGACGAATTCCGTTCCGGCAGTTCACCGTCCGGCTGGGCGTCCAACTGGGCCTTGATGACCTTCAGCGGCAGGTACTGCTCGCGTTGCGCGGTGAGGATGAATCGCAGCCGCGCGCAGTCATAGGCGGTGAAACGCCGGTATCCCGATGGACTGCGGGCCGGGGTGACCAGACCCTCGGCTTCGAGGAAGCGGATCTTGGAAATCGTCACATCCGGGAAGTCCGGCCGCAGCAGATCCAGCACCGCTCCGATCGACATCCCGGCCGGCGCAGGACTATCGGGAGCGGTCACTAGCCCTCGGCACCGTCCGAGGACTGGGCCGGCCGGGGTCCGGTCAGGAATACCAGGCGGAACTTGCCGATCTGCACCTCGTCGCCGTTGGCCAG
>JAGQTO010000371.1:0-1012 GCA_020439025.1 Mycobacterium sp.
TGGCCGAAGATCAGGATGCCCAGAATCATGCCGCTGACCGTGACAGCGGTCCAGAGACTGGATTTATTGATCGAGAGACCGATCACCGTCGACAGGTACGTGGGCAGCCACGTCATGATGCCGAAGTAGCCGGCGTTCTGCACCGTGGTCAGCACCATCATGGCCAGGGTGATCCGCATTGTCGCGGCGTTCGCGAAGAGCCCGCTGATCGATCCCCAAGGTGGCGTCGCTGTACCACCCCAGGTTTCGACGGCTTGAGTTTCGGCGGCTCGGGCCGCGATGAACTTGGGTGTTTCGCCGAGACGCCGACGAATGAAGAACGCCGCCGCCGCCGGAAGCGCTCCCACCGCGAAAAGTCCCCGCCAACCGAAGTGCTCAATGATCGGGGCCGATACCAGGGCGGCGCCGAGAACACCGAGTTGGAAGCCGACAGCGACCCACGACGTCGCACGGGCCCGCCACGACGCCGGAACGGCCTCGGCGGCCAGAGTCATCCCGATCCCGAATTCACCGCCGATACCAGCCCCGGCGATAAACCGGTAGGCGGCGAGATCCCAGTACCCCTGGGCCAACGCGCTCAGGCCGCTGAAGGCCGCGAACAGCACGACGGTCCAGGTCAACACCCTCACTCGCCCGTAACGGTCGGCCAGCGACCCGAACAGGATGCCGCCGCAGACTGCGCCGAGCAACGTGATTGTCGCGAGTCCGCCGGCCGCGGTATCCGAGATCGAGAACGTCGCAACAATTCCGGAGAGCGCGAAACTCAAGATGAGCAGGTCGAAACCATCCAGACCGTAGCCGACGGCCGCGGCGAACACAGCCCTGGGCGCGTAGCCGGGATCCGCTGCCACAGGTTCCGCGGCGTCCGGAGACCTGGGGGGCGTCAGTTTTTCCGGCCCAGCTGCTCGGTGACGTCGACGAAACCGACGGTGTCGAGACTGTGGTCGGTCATGTTGCGGCACTCCCCGTTGATCTCCAGCACGCCCCGGCCTTGAACCTCGGGGCTGCGGTA
>JAGQTO010000371.1:1070-1496 GCA_020439025.1 Mycobacterium sp.
AGCCCTTCGTGCCAACCCCGGGCGACCATGGCGGCGGCGATCCGGCGGAAATATGCGGGGGTCTCGGTGATGCTGGGAACGTCGAAGTTCAGGTAGACCGTTCCCTGATAGAGCGGCGTCTCATCGTTGGTGCACGACATCAACAGATAGCTTGCCGAGGGCGACTGCAGACCTGCGGCGACGAATTGGCGGGCCGGTTCGAGCACCTGCTGCCTGCTTTGCGCGTCGGTCAGCGGATCGACGGGCCGCATGGCGGCGCCGCGCAGATCGTAGATCCGGTGCGTCACCACGAATCCCACACCGAGCGAAAGCGATGTCAGCAAGGCCGCGGCGATCAGCGCGATTGCCGCTCGGCTGCGGAGGTGGACCTCGAGCCGGCCCAATATGTCCGCGACACTGTCCACTCTGTCGGATGCTACCGGCGAT
>JAGQTO010000371.1:1515-3808 GCA_020439025.1 Mycobacterium sp.
CGCCGTGATTGTGAGCGCCGTGATTGTGAGTAACGTCTCCCGAAGGCCTCCGGGCCCGCGCCCCCGCAGCCCCGGCGGGCCGGTCATAGTGGCCTGATTCGGTGTCCGGGCCAGGTGCCGGAACGGAAATTTGCGAATTTTCGGCCGAGGCGGAGTGCCTTTTTGCGGTGTTTTCAGGCAAAGTTGATGTCATGGCTTCTCTGTCACCGCGCCATGCGGTCCGTCGCGCGCGCCGGTTGGCCGGCGCGCTTGCGACGTCGACGCTGCTCGCGGGCCTGCTCGCCGCGCCCGGCGCCGCCGCTCCCGCGCTCGCTCCGGCGCCGCAGGCTCCGCTGGATCAGTCCGCTCTGCTCAGCCAGGTGGTGCCCGGACTCGTCGACATCAACACATCGCTGAGCTACCAGGGCGCGGTCGGCAACGGCACCGGAATCGTCATCGACCCCAGTGGTGAGGTACTGACCAACAACCACGTCATCGAGGGCGCCACCGAAATCACCGCCGTGAGCCTGGCCAATAGCGTCTCCTACGCGGTCGACGTCATCGGATTCGACCGAGCCAGCGACATCGCCCTGATCCGCTTGCGCGGCGCGGGCGGCCTGCCCACCGCCAACCTCGGCACCTCGTCGTCGGTGGCCGTCGGCGATCCGATCGCCGCCATCGGCAACTCCAACGGCCCGGGCGCCCCGCCGTCCTACGCTCCGGGCGCGGTGACCCAGCTCGGCGCCAGCGTCCGCGCCTCCGACGAGTCCGGCGGCGGTTCGCGGGAGTTGTACGACCTGATCCGGGTGGCAGCCAACATCCGACCCGGCGACTCCGGAGGCCCGCTGGTCAACAGCGCCGGTCAGGTGGTCGGCGTGACGGTGGCCGCGACCCTGACCTACCGCATGGGCGGTGTCACCGGCGGGGAGGGCTTCGCCATCCCGATCGACCGGGCGATGGCCATCGCCAACCAGATCCGCTCGGGCGTGCCCTCACCCGCGATCCACCTCGGCGACACCGCCTTCATCGGCGTGGGTATCGCTGATGCGCCGCGGCTCGGCGGGCCGCCCGGCGCCATCGTCCGCCAGGTTCTGCCCGACACGCCCGCGAGCCAGGCCGGGTTGTTCGGCGGCGACCTGATCACCGCGGTCGACGGGATGCCGGTCAACTCGGCGGCTGATCTGTCCAACCTGATGGACCAGCGCCGGCCGGGCGACACGATCATGCTCTCGTGGATCGACCGTGGCGGTATCCCGCACACCGTGCCGCTGGTTCTGGCCAAGGGGCCGGTGGGCTGAGCGCTCTCCAAGCGGCGGGGGCCGCGTTGGTCCTCGCCATGGTGTCGGCCCCTGTCGCCATCGCCGAGCCCGGCGATCAGCCTGTTATGCCGCTCTACCAACTCATCGACACGGCGGCCGAACGGCTGCAGGCAGCGGACCCGGTCGCTGCCAGCAAGTGGATCAGCGGCGGGCCGATCACCGATGCGGCGCGCGTGCATCAGGTCCTCGCCGCGGTCGGGGCCGAGGCCGAGTCCGACGGGGTCCCGGTGGACTACGTGACGACCCTGTTCACCGACCAGATCAACGCCACCGAGGCCATTCAGTACAGCCGGTTCGCGTGGTGGAAGTTGAACCCGGCCACCGCGCCGGCGACGGCACCGGATCTGTCGGCCTCGCGGACACGGATCGACGCCCTCAACCACCGAATGGTCGCCGAGATCGCTGAGCAGTTGCCCGTGTTGCGGTCTGCAGACTGCGCGGTCGAGCTGGACGCGGCGAAGGCGGCGGTGGGTGGGGCCCGGGCGCTCGACCCGCTCTACCGCCAGGCACTCGACGCCGCGACGCGTTCCTACTGCCGGCCCTGATCGGGCCCTACCGGATCGGGGCCTCCGGGCTGGCCGACCAAACGGTCGATCCTGGCCAGCGCGATCGCGCACACCGGCAGGTAGGCCATGGCCCACCAGTGCACGTCGAAGCTCGCAAGGCAGCCCTGCTCGGCAACGCTGACCTGATGACCGGTGGCGGGCACTCCCGCCACGGTCCAGTTCCACCGGCGGCCGGGTTCGAACTCGGTGACGGTGAACGGCAGCCGCACCCCGGCTCGGGTCCACACCGTGCCCCGCGCTCCGGCGCTCAGCTCTTGGGCTCCCCCGTGCAGCTCGGCCCGGCGCACCGACGGACCCCATCGCGGCCACTCCCCGACGTCGACCAGCAGTCGCCACACCTGCTGCGGCGGCGCGGCGATGAACCGGTCGACAACGGCGACCGGTGGTCTCAGCGCGATGCCCACGACCGCGACGCTACCCCCGGCTGTT
>JAGQTO010000371.1:3943-4779 GCA_020439025.1 Mycobacterium sp.
CCCGAGGTGTTCGAAGCCGAATGGCTCGACGGGGCCACCGGACCCGAATTGGGCGCCAAGTTCCGTGGGCACGTCCGGCGCAACGAGATCGGGCCGGTCTACTGGACCACCTGCCGTGTGACCGCATGCGAGCCGGGCCGGGAGTTCGGTTTCGCCGTGCTCGGACCGGGAGACCAGGCCGTGAACAACTGGCATTACCGGTTGACCCCCGCCGGCGACGGCACCGACGTCACCGAGTCGTTCCGGCTCAACCAGTCACTTCCGGTCAGGGTGTTCTGGATGTTCGCCGGATACCTGCGCGGCCGGCGCAATGTTCGGGATATGCGCACCACCCTGGAACGCATCAAAAAAGTCGTCGAACAGGACTGACCGCTGCACCGGTCCATCGGCCTCTAGGGTGGATTCATGGGCATCCCGACACTCGTCAACGGCCAGGCGCCGCCGCACGTACCGCTCGGCGAGATCGAGATGGGAACGCTGGACTTCTGGGCCCGTGACGACGCCTACCGCGACGGGGCCTTCGCCACCCTGCGGCGGGAGGCCCCGGTCACCTTCGTCAACGAGATCGAGTGGGAGGGATTCGAGACCGGCCCGGGTCATTGGGCCCTGATGAGGTTCGACGACGTCCACTTCGCCAGCCGCCACCCGGAGATCTTCAGCTCCTACCCGAATATCACCATCGCCGACCAGGCTCCCGAGGTGGCCGAGTACTTCGGCTCGATGATCGCCCTGGACGATCCCCGGCACGCCCGGCTACGCAATATCGTCCGCAGCGCCTTCACCCCCAGGGTGGTGGCGCGCACCGAGGAGTCGGTCCGCGAGCGGGCCAGGCGGCT
>JAGQTO010000372.1 GCA_020439025.1 Mycobacterium sp.
ATCGGGGATGTCCTCCAAGTCGACAAATTCCAAGGTATCCGACGGTAACGCCCAGCTGGCATGGTCGCGAAATCCTAGTACGGCCACCGGTGTGCCGGAGCGGGCGATGTCCTCCAGCGGAACCCGGAAGGCCTGGCCGTCGGCGGAGGCCACCACCACTCCGGCCAGTCCCTCGCTCTGACGCAAGGCGATGTGGGCGAGCATGTCGCCGTCGACGTCGCTGGCCTCGTCGACCTTGGGTTTGGCGAAGACGGCGAAACCCACGTTGCGCAGCGCCTCCACCCAGGGGCGTACCACCTCGGCGCTGCCCGGGGCGATGTTGGTGAACACCGTCGCCTCCGGCTCCGCCGGTGAGCCGGGACTCCCGGCGGACAGCTCGGCGGTGCGGGCCAGCAGCCAGCGGCCGAGGGCGTCGAACCGTGGCCGGTGCGCCGCGGTCGGCCGGCCGCCCAGGATCGCCCCGAGGCCCATGTCGAGGTTGGGCGCGTCCCATACCAGCAGCACACGCTTGGCCACCGGTTCGGCCGTCGGCGCCGGCGGGGTCGGGTCGTCGCCTATCAGTGGTTCTTCGATCAGGGTCATGGTCATCTCACTCACTCAGACCTCGTCCACAGCAGTTCGGTCACCGCTCTGCCCGCATGGCGGGCCTTGGTCTCGTATTTGGTGATGGGCCGATCCACTGAGATCGGCAACGCTTCGCCGGGGCGTACGCGGCGCAGCAGCGGCTCGGCGTCGCCGGTCTCGGCGATCTGCTCGGCGTACCCGGGATGGTCGGTGGCCGCATGCAGCAGCCCGCCCGGCCGGAGTCGGTTTGCGATGAGAGCGACGGTCGCCGGTTGCAGTAGTCGCCTCTTGTGGTGGCGCGACTTCGGCCACGGGTCGGGGAAGAAGACCCGCACTCCGGTCAGGGATCCGGGCGAGACCAGGCTGTCGAGCACGTCTACGCCGTCGCCGCGGATCAAACGGATGTTCGTCACGTGTTCGCGGTCGATGCCGCTGAGCAGCTGGGCCAGACCGCGCCGGTACACCTCGACGGCGATCACGTCGATATCCGGCTCGGACTGCGCCATTGCCAGGGTTGAGTTGCCGGTACCGCAGCCGATCTCCAGCACCAGTTCCCGGCCCGGTCCGGCTACCGATGCGGGGTGGCCGAACCAGGCATCGACGTCGAGGGGTTCGGCGACCCCGTCGGCGTTGACCGCCGGTCGGCCCAGGCCGGGCCACAGCCGGTCCCACACCTGCTGCTGGGACTCGGTGAGGGCCGAGCGGCGGGACCGGAAGCTGGTCACCCGCCGCGGGTGCTGCACGGCGGGGCCGGATTCATCCTGCGCGTGCATCGACGATCCCTCGTGCCGCGCATGCATTGACCTATGGTGGCCCATCGCGCGCAGGGGACCCCCATCGTGAGCCGGATTGATACCCAACAGTTGCCTTTCGGTCGGCTAACAGGTGTGGTCCGGGTGACTCGCGCCCGGCCCGAACCGTTGTCACCATTTCCCCGTGGCCGACCCCGTTGCCGCCGACCTGCTCGCCGCCGCCTCCGGGGTGCTCGACGAGTCGCGGCTGAACGCGCTGGCCCGCTGCCTGGATGACGCGCAGCCGGGTGCGGATCCGGAAGGGCGTTACCGGCGGCTGGTGACGGCGTTGGATCGGCTTCCCGCGTCCGGCCCCGGCGGTGACCGGGCGGCAGGCTTCCTGGGCGGGGATCCGGCGGTGCTTGCCAGGATGAGCCTGGCCGCCGAGGTCATGGGCGCCGACGGTCCGGAGGTCGGCCCCGGTGCCGGGCATCTGCGCCGGGCGCTGCACTGGCAGCGCTACGGCCGCGGGCCGGTCTCGCAGCTGCACCGCTCGTGTGCCGCCGACATCGCTCGCGGTTCACTGCGGCTGTGGGTCCGCGACGGTGGGGTTCCGGTGCCTGTTGCGGACCTACTGAACGCCGTCCCGTCGGCGCCGAATCGGCGGGGAAGGGTGATCGTGCTGCGCGGCCAGGCCCAATTGGCGCGGTTGGACCTGCGCTCCCGGGCCCGGATGATGTGCACGGCCCTGCGCGCGGATCTGGGGCGGCAGGCCGCGGTGCTGTCCCGGCGGCAAGTCGGAGCGTTCGAGGACCGGGTGCGCCGGGAGGTGCGCCGGGTGGCCGTCGAGTTCGACGACCTCACGTCTCGGCGGCTCACGGAATTGACCGATCGCGCAGGTCTGCCCCCGGTCGGTCCGGCCGAGCCGGCGGGGGGCGTGCCGCTGCCGACGCGCAGGTCCACCCGATTGGAGCATCGGCTCGCAGCGCTGTTGGGCGTCGGCTTCGGTCTGGGTATTGCGCTGACCCTCGGCCGGGTGTTGTTCGACCTGCGCCCGGATTGGACGCCGCTGGCGCCGGTTGGCTGTGTGGCCCTCGGGCTGGTGACGTCGTCCTGGGTCGTCGGTGCCCGGCGGCTGCTGGCCGAGCGGGCCGCGCTGGAACGCTGGGTGGTCGAGGTGGTCGCCGAATTGCGGGCGGTGCTCGACGAGCGAGTGCTCACCATGGTGCTGGCCATCGAGGAGGCGCTGGCCGCCGAGGC
>JAGQTO010000373.1:0-3976 GCA_020439025.1 Mycobacterium sp.
CCGGGGTGACGGGGTAGCCGGGCACCCGGAAGCCCCGCGGCAGGTCGGGCTCGCGTCGACGCAGGATGATCACCCCCAGCGACACCACGCAGAACGCCACCAGCGTACCGATCGACACCAGATCGGCCAGGTAGTCCAGCGGCACGAAGCCGGCCAGCAGCCCCACGATGACCGCCACCACGACGGTGTTGTTCACCGGCGTCATGCTGCGCGGGTTGACCCTGGCGAACAGCGGCGGCAGCAGGCCGTCGCGCCCCATCGCGAACAGGATGCGGGTCTGGCCGTACATGGTCACCAGCGTCACCGAGAAGATCGAGATCACCGCGCCGGCGGCCAGCACCGTGCCCCAATAGTTGGCGCCGGTGACCTTGTCCAGGATGACGGCCAGCCCGGCCTCCTGCCCGTCGAACTCTTGCCAGTTCTGCGCGCCGAGGGCGGCCACCGACACCAGGACGTAGAACGAGGTGACCACCAGCAGTGCGGCGACCAGCGCCCGGGGCATGGTCTTCTGCGGGTTCTTGACCTCGTCGCCGGCGGTGGAGACCGCGTCCATGCCGATATAGGAGAAGAAGATGGTTCCGGCGGCCGCTCCGACACCGGCGGCGCCGAAGGGCGCGAAGTCGGCGAACCGGTCGGCGTCGAAGGCGGTGAAGGAGATCACCGCGAACATGCCGAGTACGCTGAGCTTGATGATCACCATGACGGTGTTGACGGTGGCCGATTCGCTGGCGCCCCGGATCAGCAGCACCGCGCACAGCATGACCACGACCACCGCGGGCAGGTTGATCCAACCCGGAGTGGCGTCCCACGGCGCGGCCGAGAGCGCCTGCGGCAGTTTGTGCCCCAGGAAGTTGTCCAGCAGTTTGTTGACGTACTGACTCCAACCCACCGCCGGCGCCGCGGTGGCCACCCCGTACTCCAGCAGCAGACAGGCCGCCACCCCCATCGCGACCACCTCGCCGAGGGTCGAGTAGGCGTAGGAGTACGTCGAGCCCGACACCGGCACCGCCGAGGCGAGTTCGGCGTAGCACAGCACCGCCAATCCGGCCGCCAATCCGCCGATCAGGAACGAGATGATGACGCTCGGGCCCGCCTCGGGCACCGCCTCGGAGAGCACGAAGAAGATGCCGGTGCCCACCGTCGCGCCCACGCCGAACATGGTCAGCTGGAAGGTGCCGATCGTCCGGTTGAGGTTCGCCGAGGCGCCATGCGCGACCGGGGCGCCGATCACCGGTCGCCGGCGCAGCATCTGCTCGGTCAGGTTTATCGACGGGGCCGTCATTGGGCTGATTATCCGTTCGTATCCGCCGGCGCGCGCGCGAACCGGTCAAGGCGGTGCGCCCGGCGCCCAATCGTGTAAGAAAAACGGGTGAGCAAAGCCAGTGGGATTGTGATCGTCGGCGGTGGCCTGGCTGGGTCCCGAACCGCTGAGCAGCTACGCAAGTCCGGATATCGGGAGCCGATCGTCATCGTCGGCGACGAGGCGCACCTGCCCTACGACCGCCCGCCGCTGTCCAAGGAGGTGCTCTCCGACCCGGCCAAGGGGCTGCCCGACGTGCTGCTGCGGCCGGTGGAGTTCTACGAAGAGAACGACATCGCGGTGGTTCTCGGTGTGGCCGCGGAGTCGCTGGATCCCGCCGCCCGCACCGTGGCCCTGGCCGACGGGACCGTGCTGGACTATGACGAGGTGGTCATCGCCACCGGCCTGGAGCCCCGTCGGATTCCGTCCTTCCCGGACCTGGACGGCATCGCCGTGCTGCGGTCCTACGACGACGCGATGGCCCTGCGCGAACGGGCCGTAGCGGCCGGCCGGGCGGTGGTCGTCGGCGCCGGGTTCATCGGTTGCGAGGTCGCCGCCAGCCTGCGCTCACTCGGGGTGGCTGTGACGCTCGTCGAGCCGCAGCCGGCCCCGCTGGCGGGGGTGCTCGGTGAGCGGATCGGGGAGCTGGTCGCCCGGGTGCATCGGGCCGAGGGCGTCGACGTGCGCACCGGGGTCGGGGTCGCGGAGGTCCGCGGCTCCGACGGCCGGGTCTCGGAGGTCCGACTGAGTGACGACAGCCTGCTGCCGGCCGACCTGGTGGTGGTTGGCATCGGATCGCGTCCGGCCACCGACTGGCTGGTCGGCAGCGGAGTGGCCCTGGACAACGGGGTGGTCTGCGACGAGGTGGGCCGCGCCAGCGAGGAGCACGTGTGGGCCCTGGGTGACGTCGCGTCCTGGCGGGATGCCGTCGGACACCAGATCCGGGTCGAACACTGGAGCAACGTCGGCGACCAGGCCCGGGTGATGGTTCCGGCCATGCTCGGCCAGGAGCCCCCCGCGGTGGTGGCGGTGCCCTATTTCTGGAGTGATCAGTACGACGTCAAGATCCAGTGCCTCGGCGAGCCGGCCCCCGGTGACGTGGTGCACGTCGTCGAGGACGACGGGCGGCGCTTTCTGGCCTATTTCGAACGCGACGGGGTGCTGTCCGGGGTGGTCGGCGGCGGGATGCCGGGCAAGGTGATGAAGACCCGGGCCAAGGTGGCTGCGCGGGCTCCGATCGGCGAGGTGCTGGGGTAGGGGTGCTGGGCTAGCCGCTCAGCCCAGGCCCCCGGCCATGGTGTCGAACGCCTCGGCCAGCACCTGGGGCAATGGTGCCGACTCGTCGGCCAGCCAGTGTTCGTAGGCCGCCAGGGCCACCCCGAGCATCTGCCAGGCAACGGTCTGCGGCGCCAGGTCGCCCGATTCGGCCCCGGTGCGCCGGGCCACGAAACCGGCCACCACGTCGCGCCATCCGGCGTACATCGTCATCGAGTAGGCCTGCAACTCGGGTGTCTGCAGGATCACCCGCATCCGCCGGCGGTGGTGCGCGACCTCGGCGGCCTCGAAGGTGTTGAAGTCCAGCAGCGCGGCGCGCAGCGCGGCGCGCACCGGGGTCTGCGGGCCGGCGGCCTCCAGCATCCTGTCGAAGGACGTCAGATGGGCGTCGAAATCGCCCCACGGGATCGCGTTCTTGGAGGGGTAGTAGCGGAACAGCGTGCGCCGGGAGATCCCGGCCGCCACCGCGATGTCGTCGACGCTGACCGCGCTGAACCCGTTGGTGGCGAACAGCTCCAGGGCCACATCGGCGATATCGGCCTGGGTCGTCGTGGGACGCCGCCCAGCGCGGGCCGCGCCGCCGCGGTCGGTTTCCATCACCTAACCCCTTCATTTTCGGCACCTGATGCCATATTGTGGCGACCAGCGCGCGAGCGTCGACGAACTGCACCGAAAGGGGCGCCGGACATGGAGCCGAGCCACAACGAGACCGAGACCGGAACCGAACTGGTCACCGAGACCCTGGTCGAAGAGGTGTCCATCGACGGGATGTGCGGAGTCTACTGATCGACCTCTCGCTGTGATCGAAACGTCATTGGGCTGGCGGCTGCACCCTCAGGTGGCGGTGCGCCCCGAGCCGTTCGGGGCGCTGCTCTACCACTTCGGCACCCGTCGGCTGTCCTTCCTCAAGAACCGCACCATCGCCGCCGTCGTGGAATCGCTGGCCGAACACCCCGATGTGCGCTCGGCGCTGAGCGCAGCCGGCGTCGACCCGGCCGACGAGGCCCCGTACCTGCAGGCCCTCGGTGTGCTGGCCGACTCGCAGATGCTGGTGCCCGCGTGAGCGCCCCGACCCGGGTTCCGCGCCTCGTCGAGCAGTTCGAGCGCGGTCTGGACGCCCCCATCTGCCTGACCTGGGAGCTCACCTACGCCTGCAACCTGGCCTGTGTGCACTGCCTGTCCTCCTCGGGCAAGCGCGATCCGCGGGAGCTGAGCACCGAGCAGTGCATGGCGATCATCGACGAACTCGAGCGCATGCAGGTGTTCTACGTCAACATCGGCGGCGGCGAGCCGACCGTGCGCCCCGACTTCTGGGAGCTGGTCGACTACGCCACCGCCCACCACGTCGGGGTGAAGTTCTCCACCAACGGACTGCGCATCACCCCGCAGGTGGCCGAGCGT
>JAGQTO010000373.1:4078-4375 GCA_020439025.1 Mycobacterium sp.
CCGGGCGCTGGAGAACCTGGCCGCCGCCGGTTTCGCCGACCCCAAGATCTCGGTGGTGGTCACCCGCCACAACGTCGGCCAGCTCGACGACTTCCAGGCCCTGGCGCAGCGATACGGGGCCACCCTGCGGATCACCCGGCTGCGCCCGTCGGGCCGCGGCGCCGACGTGTGGGACGACCTGCACCCGACCCGCGAGCAGCAGAAGGGCCTCTACGACTGGCTGGTGGCCCACGGGGAGCGGGTGCTGACCGGCGACTCGTTCTTCCACCTCGCCGGCCTCGGCGCGCCCGGCGCGCT
>JAGQTO010000373.1:4447-4735 GCA_020439025.1 Mycobacterium sp.
GCCTGCCCGTTCGCCATCCACGAGAAGTTCCTCGCCGGCAACGTCTGCGACGGCGGGTTCGCCGAGGTCTGGCGGAATTCCGAGCTGTTCACCGAGCTGCGCCGGCCCCAGTCGGCCGGCGCCTGCGGCAGTTGCGGGCACTACGACAGCTGCCGCGGCGGCTGCATGGCCGCGAAGTTCTTCACCGGGCTTCCCATCGACGGCCCGGACCCGGAGTGCGTGCAGGGTTATGGGGAGCCGGCGCTGGCCGCCGACCGCGACAAGCCCCGTCCCCGCGTCGACCACTCC
>JAGQTO010000373.1:4749-5307 GCA_020439025.1 Mycobacterium sp.
TGGACCGCCCACCCGCCCGGCCCTGCAACGAAAGCCCGGTCTAGAGATGGCACGTGACACCTGGTTCGAGACCGTCGCCGTGGCGCAGCAGCGCGCCAAGAAGCGCCTACCCAAGGCCGTCTACCAGGCACTGCTGGCCGGCAGCGAAAAGGGGCTGACCTACTCCGACAACGTCGAGGCGTTCGCCGAACTGGGCTTCGCCCCGCACGTCATCGGAGCCACCGAGAAGCGCGACTTGGCCACCACCGTGCTGGGCCAGGACATCGCGATGCCGGTGCTGATCTCCCCGACCGGGGTCCAGGCGGTCGACCCGGACGGCGAGGTGGCCGTCGCCCGCGCCGCCGCCGCCCGCGGCATCGCGATGGGCCTGTCGTCCTTCGCCAGCAAGCCCGTCGAAGAGGTCGTCGCCGCCAACCCCAAGACCCTCTTCCAGATCTACTGGCTCGGCGGCCGCGACGCGATCGCCGAACGCGTCGAGCGGGCGCGGGCCGCCGGTGCGGTGGGCCTCATCGTCACCACCGACTGGAGTTTCTCCCACGGCCGGGACTGGGGCAGCCC
>JAGQTO010000373.1:5360-5918 GCA_020439025.1 Mycobacterium sp.
GAAGATGTCCCCGCAGGGTCTGGTCCGGCCGAGCTGGTTTCTGCAGTGGGCCAAGACCTTTCGCCCGCCGGGACTGTCGGTGCCCAACCAGGGCCGGCGCGGCGAGCCGGGCCCGGGCTTCTTCCAGGCCTACGGCGAGTGGATGGGCACACCCCCGCCGACCTGGGCGGACATCGCCTGGTTGCGGGAGATGTGGGGCGGGCCGTTCATGCTCAAGGGCGTCATGCGCGTCGATGACGCCCGCCGCGCGGTGGACGCCGGCGTCTCGGCGATCTCGGTGTCCAACCACGGCGGGAACAACCTCGACGGGACCCCGGCCAGCATCCGGGCCCTGCCGCCGATCGCCGAGGCCGTCGGCGATCAGGTCGAGGTGCTGCTCGACGGGGGTATCCGCCGCGGCAGCGACGTGGTCAAGGCGCTGGCGCTCGGCGCCCGGGCGGTGATGATCGGCCGCGCCTACCTGTGGGGTCTGGCCGCCGCAGGTCAGGCCGGGGTGGAGAACGTGCTGGACATCCTGCACGGGGGTATCGACTCGGCGCTGCGCGGGCTGGCCAAGGC
>JAGQTO010000083.1 GCA_020439025.1 Mycobacterium sp.
CCTGATGAACGAGGGCGGCCCCCGCAAGGTGTCGCCGCTGGCCGTTCAGATGATCATGCCCAACGGTGCCGCCGCGGTCGTGGGCCTGGATCTCGGCGCCCGCGCCGGGGTCATCACGCCGGTCTCGGCGTGTTCGTCGGGCTCCGAGGCCATCGCCCACGCCTGGCGGCAGATCGTCATGGGTGACGCCGACATCGCCGTGTGCGGCGGTGTCGAGGGCATGATCGAAGCGCTGCCGATCGCGGCGTTCTCGATGATGCGCGCGATGTCGACCCGCAACGACGATCCGGCGGCGGCGTCCCGTCCGTTCGACAAGGACCGCGACGGGTTCGTGTTCGGCGAAGCCGGCGCGATGATGATCATCGAGACCGAAGAGCACGCCAAGGCCCGCGGCGCCCAGCCGCTGGCCCGGTTGCTGGGTGCGGGGATCACCTCGGACGCCTTCCACATGGTGGCTCCGGCGCCGGACGGCCTTCGCGCCGGCCGGGCGATGACCCGGGCCCTGGAATTGGCGGGAATCTCGGCCAAGGACATCGACCACGTCAACGCGCACGCCACGGCCACGCCCATCGGCGACACCGCGGAGGCCAACGCCATCCGCGTCGCCGGCGTCGAGCACGCACCGGTGTACGCGCCGAAGTCCGCCCTCGGACACTCGATCGGTGCCGTGGGTGCGCTGGAGTCGATCCTGACGGTGCTCACGTTGCGGGACGGGGTCATCCCGCCCACGCTGAACTACGAAACACCCGATCCGGAGATCGACCTCGACGTGGTGGCCGGGGAACCGCGCCACGGCGACTACCAGTACGCAATCAACAACTCGTTCGGTTTCGGCGGGCACAACGTAGCGCTCGCGTTCGGACGGTACTGACCCGGCAGAAGGGCCCAACTGCACCGATGGCACAGCTGACAACCGGAAACGGTTTGCCCAACGTCGTCGTCACCGGCATCGCCATGACGACGGCGTTGGCTACCGATGCTGAGAACACCTGGAAGAAACTGCTCGACGGGCAGTCCGGGATCCGCCTCCTCGACGATCCCTTCGTGGAGGAGTACGACCTGCCGGTCCGCATCGGCGGCCATCTGCTCGAGGAATTCGACAGCCAACTCGACAAGGTCGAGAACCGGCGGTTGTCCTACCTGCAGAAGATGGCGAAGGTCCTGGGCCGTCGGGTGTGGGCGGACGCCGGCTCCCCGGAGGTCGACACGCGCCGGCTGGCGGTGTCGGTCGGCACGGGTCTGGGTTCGGCCGAGGAGCTCGTCTTCGCCTACGACGGCATGCGCCAGCGAGGTCTTCGCGCGGTGTCGCCACTCGTGGTGCAGATGTACATGCCGAACGGTGCGGCTGCCACCATCGGCTTGGAGCGCGGCGCCAAGGCAGGTGTGTGCACGGCCATTTCCGCGTGTGCATCGGGATCGGAGGCCATCGCCAACGCATGGCGCAACATCGTCTACGGCGAAGCCGACATGGCGATCTGCGGCGGCGTGGAGACCAAGATCGAGGCCGTGCCGATCGCCGGGTTCGCCCAGATGCGGATCGTGCTGTCGAAGAACAACGACGATCCGGCAGGCGCCTGCCGCCCGTTCGACCGCGACCGCGACGGTTTCGTGTTCGGCGAAGCAGGAGCGCTGATGGTGATCGAGACCGAGGAACATGCCAAGGCCCGCGGGGCGAACATCCTCGCGCGCATCATGGGCGCCTCGGTCACCTCTGACGGGTATCACATGGTGGCGCCGGACCCCGACGGGGTCCAGGCGGGCCAAGCCATCACCCGCGCGGTGCAGCTGGCCGGACTGCAGCCCAGCGACATCGATCACGTCAACGCCCACGCGACGGGCACGTCAGTGGGCGACGTCGCCGAGGGCGTCGCCATCAACCGGGCGATGGGTGGCCACCGGCCGGCGGTCTACGCGCCCAAGTCGGCGTTGGGTCACTCGGTGGGTGCAGTCGGAGCGGTCGAGTCCATCCTGACCGTGATGGCCCTGCGCGACGGCGTCGTCCCGCCGACACTGAACCTGCGCAATCTCGACCCGGAGATCGACCTGGACGTGGTGGCCGGAGAGCCGCGCCTGGGCGACTACCGCTACGCGGTGAACAACTCCTTCGGGTTCGGCGGCCACAACGTGGCCATCGCGTTCGGGAAGTACTAGCGGGAAGCAGGCGCCCAACCGGGCGACAACAACGCAGGACGAGGAGAATTGGATGACGATCATGGCCCCTGAGGTGGTCGGCGAGTCGCTCGACCCTCGCGACCCGCTGCTTCGGCTGCGCACGTTCTTCGACGAGGGCAGCATCGAGTTGCTGCATGAGCGCGACCGATCCGGGCTGTTGGCCGCGGCCGGCACCGTCAACGGCGTGCGGACCATAGCGTTCTGCACCGACGGCACCGTCATGGGCGGCGCCATGGGTGTCGAGGGCTGCCAGCACATCGTCGACGCCTACGACCTCGCCATCTCCGAGCAGAGCCCGATCGTGGGCATCTGGCACTCCGGCGGCGCAAGGTTGGCCGAGGGCGTGCGGGCACTGCACGCGGTGGGCCTGGTCTTCGAGGCGATGATCCGGGCCTCCGGCCACATCCCGCAGATCTCGGTTGTGGTCGGCTTCGCCGCCGGCGGTGCCGCCTACGGACCGGCGCTGACCGACGTCGTCATCATGGCCCCGGAGGGCCGGATCTTCGTCACCGGTCCGGATATCGTGCGCAGCGTCACCGGCGAGGACGTCGACATGGAGTCCCTCGGCGGCCCGGAGACCCACCACAAGAAGTCCGGCGTGTGCCACATCGTCGCCGACGATGAACTCGACGCCTACGCCCGCGGTCGCCGGCTGGTCGGATATTTCTGCCAGCAGGGACATTTCGACCGCAGCAAGGCCGAGGCCGGCGACGTGGATCTGCATGCCCTGCTGCCCGAATCCCCCCGCCGCGCCTACGACGTGCATCCCATCGTCGAGGCACTGCTGGACGCCGATTCCCCCTTCGAGGAGTTCCAGTCCCGGTGGGCGCCGTCGATGGTGGTCGGCCTGGGCAGGCTGGCCGGCCGCACCGTCGGGGTGCTGGCCAACAACCCGCTGCGGCTCGGCGGGTGCCTGAACTCCGAAAGCGCCGAGAAGGCAGCGCGTTTCGTACGGCTGTGCAATGCCTTCGGCATCCCGCTGATCGTGATCGTCGACGTCCCGGGCTACCTGCCCGGAGTCGACCAGGAGTGGGGCGGGGTGGTGCGGCGCGGCGCCAAGCTGCTGCACGCCTTCGGTGAGGCCTCGGTCCCCCGCGTCACGCTGGTCACCCGCAAGATCTACGGCGGTGCCTACATCGCGATGAACTCCCGCTCGCTGGGCGCGACGAAGGTGTTCGCCTGGCCGGACGCCGAGGTGGCGGTGATGGGCGCCAAGGCCGCCGTCGGGATCCTGCACAAGAAGACCCTTGCGGCCGCGCCGGAGCATGAGCGCGAGGCGCTGCACGAGGAGTTGGCGGCCGAACACGAGCGCATCGCCGGCGGTGTGGACAGCGCCATCGAGATCGGCGTCGTGGACGAGAAGATCGACCCCTCCCACACCCGCAGCAAGCTGACCCAGGCCCTCGCCGAGGCGCCGCACCGCCGCGGGCGGCACAAGAACATCCCGCTGTAGTTCCCGGGCTTTCCTGCGCGAGCAGACGCAAAGTACCCCGACACGCCGGGCGTGTCGGGGTACTTTGCGTCTGCTCACCGGGAGGGGGGCGCCCCGCTCAGCGGGAGGGGGCGAGGAACTCCTGCGCCGCGTCGACCGCACGCTGACGGTCCGCTGCCACCAGACCGATCCGGGTGCGCCGGTCCAGGATGTCCCCCACATCCAGCGCGCCCTCGTGGGTGACGGCGAACTCGAACTCCGCGCGGGTGACGTCGATCCCCTCGGCGACCGGCCCGGTGGGGCGCGCACACCGGGCGGAGGCGACGACATTGGGCGACTCCGCGCCGTACCGCGCGACCAGTGAGCCGGGGATCTCGCCGACGGTCCGCAGTGTCGCGACGGGATTGGCCGGCGCGCCGACCAACGGAAGGTTGCGGGTGCGGCACGGCTGGGCCGTCAGACTCCGGGCGGCGACGGCACGATTCAGCACGTCCTCGGCCATGTAGCGGTACTCGGTCAGCTTCCCGCCGACGACGCTGAACAGACCGGAGTCGGACTCCAGCACAGCATGCTCCCGCGAGAGGTCCGAGGTCCTGCCGTCTCCGGCGTCGATGAGCGGCCGCAATCCCGCGTAGGCACCGGCGACATCGGCGGCGGTCAACTGTGTTTGCAGCGCGGTGTTGACGGTCTCGAGCAGGAAGGTGATCTCCTCCTGAGTCGGCTCCGGGACGTCCGGAATCGGCCCCGGCGCCTCCTCGTCGGTCAAACCCAGATAGACGCGGCCCAACTGCTCCGGCATGGCGAAGACGAACCGGTTGGTCTCCCCCGGGATCGGAACGGTCAGTGCGGCAGTCGGATAGCCGAACGCGGCGGCGTCGAACACCAGATGGGTCCCCCGACTGGGCCGCAGCTTGATCGCCGGGTCCACCTCCGCGGCCCACACGCCCGTCGCGTTGATCACCACCCGCGCGGACAGTTCCATCGACTCCCCCGTCAGCCCGTCGGTGAGGCGCACCATGGTTCCGGTCGCCTCCGACGCGCCCACCCGGGTCAGGATCCGCGCCCCGTGCTGGGCGGCCGTCCGCGCCACCGCGACCACCAGCCGGGCGTCGTCCACCAGTTGGCCGTCATAGGCCAGCAGCGCACCGTCCAGGCCCTCCCGGCACACGGTCGGCGACATCGCCACCGCCTCATCGGCACCGATCCGGCGCGGCCTGGGCAACACCGAGGTCCTCGTCCGTGCCAATGCCCGAAGGAAGTCACCGGCGGCGAACCCGGTTCGCACCAGTGCCCGCTGGGCCCGGCTCATCGTCGGCAGCAGTGGCACCAGTTGCGGCATCGCCTTGACCAGGTGGGGAGCGTTGCGCGACATCAGGATTCCGCGCTCAACCGCACTGCGGCGCGCGATCCCGATATCACCGCTGGCCAGATAGCGAAGGCCTCCGTGGACCAGTTTGGAACTCCAGCGGCTGGTGCCGAAAGCCAGGTCGTGCTTCTCCACCAGAACCGTGGACAGCCCCCGGCTGGCGGCATCCAGGGCGATGCCGGCTCCGGTGATACCGCCGCCGATCACGACGACGTCGACGGTACCGCCGTCCCCGAGGGCGGCCAGGTCCGCGGCGCGGCGAGTGGAGTTGAGAGCGGTCAGATCGGTCATGGGCACAGGTATCCGTTCAGTGCGTGGGCGAGTTCGGCGGCAAGGGCGTCACCTTCGAGGATCGGCTCGACGATCTGGGCGGACTGGATGGCCGACTGCGCGATCAGCAGGACCATCGCGGCCAGTTGCCGGGGATCGCCAGGGCGGACGGTTCCGTCGGACTGGGCGGTTCGCAATTCGTCGGCGACCAGATCGATCAGGATCTGCTGGCTGGCGCCGAGCCGGCCGGCGATGTAGACCATCGCCAGTTCCGGCGCCGAGCGCAGCACGGCCAGGATGAGGTCGTCGGCCTGCAACATTTGGGCGACTCCGACGATCCTCGCCACGAGTGCCCCGCGGCCGGATCCGCGAGACGGCACCGCGCGCCAAGCGCCGGTGATCCGGTCGGTCAACAGCGAGGCCAGGATGGCGCGGGTATCGGGCCAGCGCCGATAGACAGTGGGCCGGCTGACTCCGGCCCGGCGGGCGATCTCGGCCAGCGTGACTCGCTCGACGCCGAAGTCCCGGACGCAACTGGCCGCCGCCGCCAGAATCCGGTCGTCGACCTCCACCGACTCCGCATTACTGATTGACAACATCTGTAATACTGTAACGCGTGGTCGACACCGATGCATCAAATCTGCTTCCTCCGATGGCCTGGGACGCCTGGGGCGATCCCGCCCTGGCCAAACCACTTTCCGCCGGCATCCGCTCCCTGCTCGAGCAGGCGCTCGGAGTCTCTGGCACCGAACTCACCGGCCCGGCCATCGACGAGGTGTCACTGACTCCGTCCGCCCTGACGCCAACCCACCGCGACGGCCTCGCCGCCCTCGTCGGCGCTGAGTATGTGCGCACCGACGACCGCGAGCGGCTGCTGCGCGCCGGTGGCAAGTCGACGCTGGATCTGCTGCGTCGCAAACAAACTCACCAGGACGCGCCCGATGCCATCGTGCTGCCGCGCGATTCCGAGGATGTCGCCGCGGTCCTGGACTACTGCTCACGTCACCGCATCGCGGTGGTGCCGTTCGGCGGCGGAACCAGCGTGGTGGGAGGGCTGGACCCGATCCGGGGCGAGTTCGACGCCGTCGTCACCCTGGACCTACGCCGCCTCGACGAGATGCATTGGCTCGACGAGCTGTCCGGAGAAGCCGAGTTCGGCGCCGGGGTCACCGGTCCCGACGCCGAACGCCTGCTCGGTGAGCGCGGGTTCTCCCTGGGCCACTTCCCGCAGAGCTTCCGCTTCGCAAGCCTCGGCGGCTACGCGGCGACGCGATCTTCCGGCCAGGACTCCGCCGGCTACGGGCGGTTCACCGACATGGTCCGCGGGATGCAGGTCGTCACCCCAGCCGGTGTGCTGGATCTCGGCCGCGCTCCGGCCTCGGCGGCCGGACCCGATCTGCGCGAACTGTTCTCCGGCTCCGAGGGGGCATTCGGCATCATCACCCGGGTGCGGGTCAGGGTGCACCCGGTGCCCGAGACGGTTCGCTACGAAGCATGGTCGTTCCCCGACTTCGCCACCGGAGCCGGAGCGCTGCGGACGGTCACCCAGACCGGAACCGGTGCGACGGTTTTGCGACTCTCCGACGAGGTCGAGACCGGCGTGAACCTGGCGACCGCCCACAGCATCGGCGAACAGAGCGTCACCGGCGGCTGCCTGGCGATCACCCTGTTCGAGGGCTCGCCGGCGCACGCCGAGAGCCGGCACGCCGAGACCCGTGCAGTTCTGGAGGCGCATGGCGGCACCTCGCTGGGTGAAGCGCCCGCCAGAGCCTGGGAGCAGGGCCGCTTCGACGCCCCCTATCTGCGGGACTCCCTGCTGACCGCCGGAGCGCTGTGTGAAACCCTGGAGACCGCGACGACGTGGTCTAACCTCCCCCGGCTCAAGGCCGCGGTGACCGAGGCACTCACCAACTCGCTGGCCGCCAGCGGCACCCCCGCGCTGGTGATGTGCCATATCTCGCACGTCTACCCGACCGGTGCCTCGCTCTACTTCACCGTGGTCGCCGGCCAACGGGGTGACGTCACCGCACAGTGGCTCGCCGCCAAGACAGCCGCCTGCGAGGCGATCGTGGCCAACGGCGGCACCATCACCCACCACCATGCGGTCGGGGCCGACCACCGGCCGTGGATGACCGCGGAGATCGGCGAACTGGGCGCCCAGGTGCTGCGCGCGGTCAAGCAGACCCTGGACCCGGCCGGAATCCTCAACCCGGGCAAGCTGATCCCGTGACACACCGCACGATCGGCAAGGTCACCATGCTGACGAATCCGGTGGCCGGCCACGGCGGCGCGAGGCATGCCGCCGAACGCGCGGCGCTCCGGTTTCAGGAACTGGGTATCGACGTCGTCGTGATCGTCGGACGAGACGCCCACCACGCCCGCCAACTGGTGGACTCGGCGCTGTCCGACAGCAGCGACGCGCTGGTGGTCGTCGGCGGCGACGGCGTCATCTCATTGGCTTTGCAGGCGTTGCCGCACAGCGGGATTCCGCTCGGAATCATCCCGGCCGGCACCGGCAACGACCACGCACGGGAGTACTCGATCCCTACCGGCGATCCGGCTGCCGCGGTGGACGTCATCGCCGCCGGTCACACCGAAACCGTCGATCTGGGACATATCAAGGGCAGCGACGGCACCAGCAGTTACTTCGGGACCGTGGCGGCGACCGGGTTCGACTCGCTGGTCAGCGACCGCGTCAACCGGATGAGCTGGCCGCACGGACGGATGCGCTACAACCTCGCCATCGTCGCCGAGTTGTCCAAATTGCGGCTGCTCCCTTTTCGGCTGGTACTTGACGGCCGACGCGAGATCGTCACCGATCTGACCCTGGGCGCGTTCGGCAACACCCGAAGCTACGGCGGCGGTATGCGAATCTGCCCCGATGCCCGCCACGACGACGGACTGCTCGACGTCACCATGGTGCACACCGCCTCGCGGGTGAAGCTGGTCCGGTTGTTCCCCACCGTCTTCAAGGGCACCCACGTGGACCTCGACGAGGTCACCACCGCGCGCGCTCGCACCATCACCGTGGAGTCCCCCGGGATCAACGCCTACGCCGACGGCGACTACGTCTGCCCCCTACCCGCAGAGATTTCCGCCGTCCCACGGGCGCTGGAGATTCTCACGCCATAAAGTCGTGAACGTGAACGCCGTGCTCGCCGCTGTGTGCGCGCTGGCGGCGGCCCTGGTCTCGTCGGCGCCGGCCGTCGCCGACGACGGTTGCGGGGTCGGGATGGATTACGACTACACCACCGGCCAGTGCCAGCCGTGGGTTCCGGTCGGCGTGAACGTCAACGCCGACATCCCGGTGCCGATCCCGAACTTCAACCCCATTCCGGCGATCAACCCGATTCCCAACATTCACCCGGACATCCCGAATATCCGTCCCGACGTCTCCAACATCCACCCGCCGGCTGTCCACGGTGGCGGCGTCCCGATCCACGGCGGTGGCCGGCGGTAGTCGTTTTGTCGGCACCCACCGGCATAATCGAACACATGTTCGACGGTCGATTTGCCCACACCTCCGACGCCGGGCTGATCGCCGCCATCGCGGAGCACGCGGCGGCCGAAGCAGCTGCCGCCGCGGGCCGGCTGGCGGCCGTGGCCGAGCTGGTGCACCGGCGTTGCGGGGACGACGAACGGGCACACTGGGCCTGCGACGAGTGGGATTCCGCCGCCGCGGAGATATCGGCGGCGCTGGGCATCGGCCACCGCCGCGCCTCGGGTCAGATGTATTTGTCCATGGCACTGCGACTGCGCCTTCCGGAGGTTGCGGCCCTGTTCCTCGACGGAAAGCTCAGCGCCCGCGTCGTTTCGGCGATCGCGTGGCGGACCGAGTTGGTCGAGGACGCCGACGCCCGGACACTCATCGATGCCGACATCGCCGAGAACTCCGGCCGCAGGGATGCGCTGTCGCAGTACAAGCTCGACCAGGCCGTCGACTTCTGGGTCGACCGGCACGACCCGGGCGCGCTGCGGCGTACCCGCGCCAGCGCCCAGAACCGCGACGTGTCGATCGGCGGACAGGACCCGGAGGCCGGCACCACCTCGTTGTGGGGGCGCCTGCTGGCCACCGACGCCACCATCCTGCAGCGCCGACTCGCGGAGATGGCGCGTGAGGTCTGCGACGACGCTCCGCGATCCATGGGCGAACGCCGAGCCGATGCGCTCGGGACCCTGGCCGCCGGTGGGCAGCAGCTCAGCTGCCGGTGCGGCGGCTCCGAATGCCCGGCGTCCGGCCCGGACCCCCGGGCCACCAGCGTCGTGATCCACGTCCTGGCAGATGCCGACGCCGCTGCCGGGCAACCGGATTCGGCCGCCTCGCAGGGAACGGCCGTCATTGCCGGTGGGTCGATCATCCCGACACCGTTCCTGGCGGAGTTGATCCGATCCGGCGCCCGGGTGCGCACCGTCCGCAAGCCACCGTCCACCGCCGAACTGCGGTATCGGCCCTCCACCGCCCTCGATGAATTCGTGCGCATGCGGGACCTCACCTGCCGGTTCCCGAGCTGCGAGCAGCCCGCAGAAAAGTGCGACCTCGATCATGCGATCCCGTGGCCCTTAGGGCCGACACATGCCTCGAACATTCGTTCGTTATGCCGGAAACACCACTTGATAAAGACGTTTTGGACCGGCGCCGGGGGCTGGAGCGATCGGCAGTACCCGGACGGGACGATCGTGTGGACCTCACCGACCGGCGCGACTTACACCACCCGACCGGGAAGCCGGTTGCTCTTCCCGACCTGGAACTCCACCACGGCCGAGCTGTCCACCACCGCGGGGCCGCCGGAATCCGGCAACGACCTGATCATGCCGGCCCGCCGGCGAACCCGCGCCGCCGAGCGTGCGTACCGACACGCGGTCGAACGCTCGCTCAACAACGCCCGCGTCGCCGAACGCAATAAACCGCCGCCGTTCTAGCTAGTACCCGACTAAATCGGCGCCTTGGCCGTCCTCAGCCGAGACACCGCTGGAACGCGGTCGTCGCCTACGCCGCACTGGGGAGCCGTCCTGGCCGCGGGGCCTAATTGGTCAATGCGACCGATGCCTCCGCCGTGTAGCAGAGGAACGTCAGGGTTTCGTCCAGATACAGGCGCACAGTCTCGGCGTCATGGCTGAGGTAACCGATCGAGACATCGGTGCCCAGCTGCAGGTCAAAATCTCCGCCCCGGGTGCTCAGCACGAAGGCCCCGTCGATAGCCGGTGCCCAGATGATCTCCCCGTCCACCAGCCGGTTGAGGTGCTCGCGAATCGGATAGCCATGCTCAGTGGTCTCGCTCACCTTGGTGTAGGCGTCGGCCGACAGGAGCACACAGTACGGGCCATCGACGCCGGCCAGCCGCAGCTGGGAGAGCGCCTGGGCGAAGACATCGGGAAACTCCCTAGGGTCCGACGGCAGCGTGAGCGCGGGATTGGAGCTGACGCCCCGGATGCCGTCAATCGCCGCTTCGGAGTAGCCCTCGAAGATTGCGCGATCCTCGGCGAACGCCAGCTTCTTGGCGGCATCTTTGACCGGATCCCAGTCAGAGTCAGACGATCCACGCTCAACATCGTCGATGGCTGTGCGCGACAAGGTGAACGGAACCCGGAGCCGCACCAGCGGCTGGGCATCACGCAGGTGGGCCACCACGCCGGGGCCGGGTGAGGCAACATCCAGCAGCCGCCCAGTCGTCACCGCGGCCGTCGCCGCGCCGTGCGGCCCGGTCACGTCGACCACGCGCCGGCCGGCGATATGCCGCTTGAACGTCCGGCTGGCCTCCAGTTCGATCTCCCCCCACGCAGCCTCGGTGATCGGGGCGAGTTCACGGTACAGATTGTTCATAGGGGTAATCCTTTCAAGCTTCCGATCGCCAACGAGCCCTCGGCGCCGGTGGCCGGCCTCGCACCGGGAAATGGTGCTGGGTCGTCAAGGAAGTCGGCGGTGGGGGTGAAGAACGCAGTACCGGTGACCGCCTCGGAGAAATCCAGGATTCGGTCGGTGTTGCCGGGTGGGTCACCGATAAACATGTTGCGCAGCATTCGCTCGGTCACCACCGGGGTGCGCGAATAGCCGATGTAGTAGGTGCCGTACTCGCCCTTTCCGACCTGGCCGAACGGCATGTTGGCGCGCACGATCTTCAACTCGTTGCCGTCCTCGTCCTCGATGACGTTCAGCGCCACATGGGAGTTGGCGGGTTTCACGGCGTCATCGAGTTCGATGTCCTCCAGTTTGGTGCGTCCGACCACCCGCTCCTGTTCGGTGACGCTCAGCGCCTCCCACGCGGACATGTCGTGCACATATTTCTGCACGTGCACGTAACAGCCGCCGGCGAACTCGGGATCCTCGTCGCCGATCGCGGTGGCACTCAGCGCTGCCTGGCCGTCCGGATTCTCGGTGCCGTCGACGAAACCGAGGAGGTCGCGATTGTCGAAGAAGCGGAAGCCGTGGACCTCATCGACGACGGTGATGGCTCCGGCCATCGCCTTGACCACCTGCCCAGCAAGTTCGAAGCAGACATCAAGCACCTCCGCGCGGATGTGGAACAGCAGATCCCCAGGAGTGGCCGGTGCCCGGTGACGCGGACCGGTCAATTCCACAAACGGGTGCAGCTGCGCGGGGCGCGGGCCGCAGAACAACCGGTCCCATGCGGACGACCCGATCGAGGTGACCATGGACAGCCGCTTGGCCGGGTCGCGGAACCCGACCGCGCGAACCAAGCCCGCCAGATCGGGCAGGGCTCGGTGGACTGCCGCCTCGCCTCCGCCGTCGATGGTGGCGACCAGGAAGATCGCCGCGGGGCTCAGCGGTGCCAGGACGGGCTGGCTGCGGGGCAAGGGCACCCTCACGACTTTACCGGGAAGCCAAGTGGGCGAATCCGCCTACTGAAATCAATTGGGCCAGCACACCGCAAAGTCCGGCGTTATGGCCCCAAAAACAGTTCTGACTGATGCATCAGTTGCCTGCGCACTGGCAATCCGATCCGTGCGGCGCTACTTCGGTGGGCGGAACTGGACTAGCCCCGAAGGCGGATATCAGTTGCGCAACAGTCAACTTGAATCATCGACCGAAACTGCAGGCGGGCCTCACGACATTTCAGATCGAACCACGTGAGATCGGTCGGAGACCGACAAGAATCGACTCCCCTCCCGCTCAAGGATTATCGAGGCATTTGGTTGCGGGAGTCTTGGCGTGCCCACATCTGGGTCGGCTCGCCGTGGAGGAGTCGGATCGAGGCTGTGGGTCGATACATGGCCTGCTGCACAACATCTTTCCCTTCACTACGCGTCATCTTCCCCTTCACTACGCGTCGCGATCCTTCCGCGCTGGTAATCAGATTCCTGCACCGATGTGACCCTGGGAGGAGAGGAAGGTGAGGGCCCCCTCTCATGAACGACTCGCCTGTGAGCTATACAGTCCGGCGCGATCCGTAGGACGGAATCGGCAGCCCTGAGCTAACCGGGGCTAGGATCGCCCGTCGGGTGGCCGGCAACAGGGCGGACGGTGAGTATGCAGGCAAGCCACTTCAGTGTGGTTGGTCTCGGGCTCAGTGTTGCCCTGGCAGTGCTGGCCGGCGCGGCTACCTGGGTGGCCCGTCGGCCACAGTTGCGAGGCTGGCCCGACCTGGCGGTGATTGGCCGGCTACGACGATGGGGGTCGGCCAATTTCGGCGAATTGATGTCCACGGCCCGCGACCGGCTGGGGCGCGACTGGTCCGCGGCGGTGGCCCTGATGGCCGGACTGGTGGCCGTGATGGTGTTCGCGGTCGGGTTCACCGCCCTGCTCGACGATGCCCTCGAAGGTGACGGCCTCGCCCGGATCGACGAACCAGCGGCCCGATGGCTCGCCACGCACCGCGAAGGATGGTTGAACGCCAGCCTTACTCTGATCACCCACCTGGGCGACGCCCCTACCCAGGCCCTGTGGCTGACCCTCGTCTGCGCAGTCGCGGCGTGGCGGGCACGCTCGTGGCTGCCGGTCGTCCTGGGCCTCGTGGGAGGCGTCGGTGTCGCCGTCATCATCGTGACCGCCAAGACCTTGGTGGGCCGGCAACGCCCCGATCCGCCGTTCGCTCTGGTCAACAGCCACGGCTTCTCGTTCCCCTCCGGACACGCCGCGGGGGCCGCTGCCGTCGGCCTGCTCAGCGCCTGGATGCTATGCCGATGGGTAGTACGCCCGTGGGCCGGCCAGGTCGCGGTCTGGGCGCTGACTCTCGCCGTCGTCGGCCTCATCGGGTTCTCCCGCCTCTATCTGGGCGTCCACTTCGTCACCGACGTGCTGGCCGGCTGGCTGCTCGGCGCGGCGTGGGCCGGCGCCGTCGTCAACGTGACGGCGTGGTGGTACCGCCCCCCACCCATCAGACCCCTCAGGAATTGACCACCCGTCGACTCGCCGAGGACGCCGACACTTCACGCCAATGCCAGTTGAACATCCAGTCGATCGCGATCAACCACTAACCGCGGCTGCTAATTTCAGGCCTGTGCTGCCACTGAGCGCCATGGACGCCTCCGATGTCGCCGCGGTTTTCACCGATGTCGACGACACCCTGACCTGGCGCGGGGCCCTTGTCCCCGAGGCCTATGACGCCATCGTCCGCCTTACTCGGGCCGGCGTACCGGTGGGGTTGGCCACTGGGCGCGCCGGCGGCTTCGCCGAGGTTCTGTCGGTGCTGTGGCCGGTCACCTTCGCCATCGCCGAGAACGGCGGCTACGCGGTGCTGCATGACGGCCAGACCCGGTTCTGGGACTCGCCCGAGGACCGCGCTGTTCAACGAGCCAGGCTCGAAGGCCTGGTCGCGGAGGCCGCCGGCGAACTGCCCCACGTGAAGCTCGCGATGGACGCCAACCTGCGGCGGGTCGATGTCGCGTGGGATCTGCACGAGCAGTGCGATGTGAGCCCCGAGGACACCGCGAAACTGGCGGACCTGTGCCGGCGCAACGGAGCTCAGGTGTTGACGTCAAGCATCCACCTGCACGCTTTCCACGGCGATCATGACAAGGCGGCCATGATCCTGCGCCTGGCCGACGAACTGCTGGGCCTCACCGAGGACGAGGCGCGAAACCGCTGCGTGTTCGTCGGTGACTCGCCCAACGACCAGGCCGGGTTCACCGCGTTCGCCCGCTCGGTCGGCGTGGCGAACGTCGCCGATCACGCCGACCTGCTCGCACCCCCGCCTGCCTACATCGCCTCCCGACCCGGAGGATTCGGGTTCGCCGAGATCGCTGACCGGGTGCTCGCGGCGCGATAAGCCGAAGAGCCCCTAATTCAGGCGCGCTAGTTCAGACGCGGCTCGACATCACGGCGGTAGAGGTTCTCCAAGTCGTCACGGAGCGTGTCGAGCGCGCCGTCGATCGAGGCTCCTGTCGTCAGAATCCTCTGGACGGTTCCGGAGATGGCCCGGTCCCCGCCCGGTAGGAACACCCGCGCGTAGTCCTGGCTCCGCGCTTTGGCGAGTTGCTCGACGGCGATCTTGAACTGAGGCGTCTCGGCGTAGACCGCGTCCATGTCCGCCCCGGTCTGAACAGGAAGGTAGCCGGTGGCGGCGGAGAAAGTCGCGGTGTTCTTGGCGTTGGTCATGAAGGCGATGAACATCGCCGCGGCGAGTTGTTTGTCCGGCGCGGATTTGGCGGCGATCGCCAGACCCGCCCCACCGGTGGGCACGACCTTGTCCTGGTCGACCGGCCCGCCGGGCAGGAATCCGACACCCACATCGAACGTCGCCGCTTCCAGGATGTCCTTGAGCGAACCCGTCGAGGCGATGACCGCACTGACGGCACCAGCGGCGAACGGTGTCGTCGGATCACCACTGGTCACGGTGGCCCAGCCAGATGTAACCCCGGAACGGGCGAACTCCATCGCATCCCGGGTCTCGGAGTCGGCGACCACGTTCATGTCCCACTTGTCACTCCACCCGCCGCCATAGCCCCAGACCAGGTTCGACATCGTCCACCCCACGTACTGATCCTGGGGTGGGAACCCGAACGACGGCACCGTCACGCCGCCCTGTTTGAGCCGGCGGCCGTAGTCGGCGGCTTCGCTCCAGGTCGACGGTGGGCGGTCCGGCAGCCCGGCCCTGCGGTAGTGCTCGGCGTTGTAGTAGAAGATCGGCGTCGACCGCGAGTACGGCAGCGCATAGTGCCTGCCGCCGTAGAGGTAGTCGTCGTAGAGCGCCGGGCGGTACCCCTTGGTGTCGATGCCCCGCGCGGCCAGCACCGGCTCGAGCGGGATGATCGAGCGGTTCAGGTAGGCGGGAAACCATGTCACATCGCTGACCACGACGACGTCGCCGACACTGCGACTGGTCTGCGCCGCCTGGAACTTCTGCGACACCTCCTCGTAATTGGCCCCGGCGGTGACGAGGTTGACCCGGATACCGGTCGCCTTGGCGAAGTCGGCGACCAGGGCCCTTTCAGTGTCGATCGACCCGCCCGGATGGTTGGACCAGAACGAGATCTCCGAAGCCGGCTGAACGCCGGTGTAATCGACGTCGAAGATCTCGTCGCTGTCCCCGGCCCCGGTGATGACCGGCCCACCGCACCCCGCCAGCGCCGGAACCAGGGCGAGCAGGACGGCCAGCGCAAGCCGAATCAGACTGTGGCGAACGATCATTTCACCGCGCCCTGGGTCAGCCCGGCGACGATGTAGCGCTGCAGGGCGGCGAACACGATCAGCACCGGTGCGATGACCACCACCGCGCCGGCCATCAGAATGCCGTAGCTTCCGGTTTGGGTCTCGATGGACCGCAACAGGTTCAGGCCCACCGGCAGGGTCATCTTCTCCGGGCTGTCGATGATCACCAGTGGCCAGAGGAAGTTGTTCCACTCGTTGACGATGACCACCAGCGCGACGGTGGCGATCGTCGGGGTGCTCACCGGTGCCACAATCTGCCAGAGACGACGCCAGTGACCCGCGCCGTCCAGTTCGGCCGCTTCCATCAACTCGGCGGGAAGTGTCTTGAACTGCTGGCGCAGCATGAAGGTGCCGAACGCCGTGCCGAGGCCGGGCAGGATGATTCCCCACAGGGTGTCCCGGCCGCCGATGGAGCTGATGGACAGGAAGTTGGGCAGCATGGCCGCTTCCGGTGGCACCATCAGCGCCACCAGGATGCCCAGGAAGATTCCGTTGCGGAACGGGATCTCGATGAACACGAGCGCATAAGCCGTGGTGATCGCCAGGAACACCTTGATGGCGGCTCCCACGAAGGTGACGATCACGCTGTTGAGGAAGACTCGGGCCAGCGGCACCCGGTCGGCGACGGCGGCGTAGTTATCCAGGGTCGGGCTCTTGGGCAGAAAGCCCGGATCCAGCGTCACGATCTCCGAAATCGGCTTGAACGAGGCCACCACCATCCACAGCAACGGCAGGGCGATCACCAACAGGGCCAGGATCATCGGGACGTAGCCGGCCAGCAGGGTCGACGCGAGGTTCTTGCGGCTCAGGGCCTTGAGCCAGGCGGGCCGTTCGGCGACCTGATCTGTCATGAGTAGTGCACCTTGCGCTCCACAAAACGGATCTGGATGGCGGTGATGGCGAAGAGCGTCGCGAACAGCACCACCGAGATGGCCGCCGCGTAGCCGGCGCGCTGGTAGGTGCCGAAGGACTGCAGGTAGATCTCGAAAACGATGCTGTTGGTGCCGTTTCCGGTCGGGGTCATGATGCGCAGGATGTCGAAGGCCTGCATCGAACTGAGCACCATGGCGATGGACAGGAAGAACACGGTGGGACTCAGCAACGGCAGCGTGACGTTGAAAAACCGCCGGATCGGACCCGCGCCGTCGATGGCCGCCGCCTCAAGGAGATCCTGCGGAATCGACTGCAACCCCGCGAGATAGATCACCGCGCAGTAGCCGAGGTTCTTCCAGATGTAGACGGCGATAACCATGACCAACGCGAGGTTGCGGTCCAGGAACCATTCCGGCGAGGTCGCCCCGAACATCGCCAGGAAGTGACTGAGGATTCCGATCCTGGGGTCGAAGATGAAGCTCCAGACCAGACCAACCCCGACCCCGGACAGAACGTAGGGCGAGAAGAGGGCGGTGCGCGCGGCGGTCCGGCCGGGAAGCGCGCGGTTGAGAACCAGCGCCATCAGCAGACCCAGGACCATCGACCCGGTCACTGTGGCCAGGGTGAAGATGATGGTGACCCGCCAGACCTCCAGACCACTGCGGGAGGTGAAGAATTCGGTGTAGTTGTCCAGGCCGATGAAGTGCGCCGTCCGAGCCCCCAACCGCCAGTCCAGGGTGGAGAAGTAGGCGTTTGCGAAAAGCGGGTAGTAGATGAACGACAGGATGAGGGCGATATTGGGCCCGGCGAAGAGGATGAAAAGAAAGTAGTTGCGCGACTTGTTGATCCGCCGCGCACGCTGCGCGGTGGCTGCGGCCGGCGCGGGGGTCGTCACGGCCATGGCAACCGCGTCTCCGACTGCGCGTCGAACAGGTGAAGATGTTCGGGCACGGGCGCCAGAACGACGGTGTCGCCCACCGCGGGATGGCGGCGTCCGTCGACCCGGGTGACGATATCGACCTTCTTCCGGCCGATGTCGGCATGACCGTAGAGGTAGGCGTCGGCACCCAGCTCCTCGACCAGGTCCACCGCGACCGCCAGACCCTCGCCCCCGGGGGGCACCACGACGAGGTCCTCGGGCCGGATGCCCATCAGCGCCGTCCCGCTGGCCGGAGCGCCCGATACGCCGACGGCCGCCGTTCCGAACCGCACCGCCCCGGAAGCGAACTCGGTGGGCAGCACGTTCATCGACGGCGATCCGATGAAACCGGCGACGAACACGTTCGCCGGGGTCTCGTAGAGCTCCCGGGGGGTACCGACCTGTTGCAGGACACCGTCTTTGAGGACGGCGATGCGGTCGCCCATCGTCAGCGCCTCGGTCTGGTCATGGGTGACGTACACGGTGGTCACCCCGAGTCGGCGCTGCAGCGATGCGATCTGGGTGCGGGTCTGCACCCGCAACTTGGCGTCGAGATTCGACAGCGGCTCGTCCATCAGGAAGACCTGTGGCTGGCGCACGATCGCTCTGCCCATCGCTACGCGCTGGCGCTGACCGCCGGACAGCGCGCGGGGCTTGCGGTCCAGATAGGGTGTGAGGTCGAGCAGTTCGGCCGCTTCGCGAACCCGCCGGTTGCGCTCGTCCTTGGGGACTCCGGCGATCTTGAGCGCGAACCCCATATTCGCCGCCACCGTCATGTGGGGATAGAGCGCATAATTCTGGAATACCATCGCGATATCGCGGTCCTTGGCCGCGATGGTCGTGACGTCACGTTCCCCGATCAGGATCTGACCGCCGTTCACCTCCTCCAGGCCGGCCAGCATCCGCAGCGAGGTCGACTTGCCACAGCCCGAAGGTCCGACGAGGACCAGGAATTCGCCATCGGGGATGTGCAGGTTCAGCGTGTCGACCGCCGGGCGCTCGGCGCCCCGGTAGACGCGGCTGGCATCGATGAAACTAACGTCGGCCACGGCAGCGCTCCGTCACGACGGACAGGCCAGCGAGCAGGAAGGAAATCTCTCGCCGCAGGCGACTGCCGTGCGGGGTATCCAGTGTCTTGAACATTCCCCGTTTTCCCGTTCAGCATTGAGGACGGGAAAACTTTCCTGAACGTCGGTGACGGAACCGTGGCGCGCCGGACACTGCGGGGTGAACTCAGCACCAGAACTAGGTGAACGGCCGAACGCCATCCCCGCCCGAGCCCGGGCGCGGGGCGGTCAGCCCACGCCGCGGCTGAGCCAGCTCACCTCGCCGCTGTCGCCGCCGTCACGGTAGGGCTCCAGGGCGTCGTCCCAGGCCGTTCCGAGCACGGTGTCCAGTTCGGCTGCGAGGGTGTCGGCGCCGGCCGACATCAGTGACCGCAGCCTCATCTCGCCCACCATGATGTCGCCGTTGGCGCTCATCGCCCCGCTCCACAGACCCAGCTGCGGGGTGTGGCAGAACCGCTGCCCGTCAACACCCGGGCTGGGGTCCTCGGTCACTTCGAAGCGCAGCACGGACCAGGAGCGCAGCGCATTGGCCAGCCGCGCCCCGGTGCCGACGGGACCAACCCAGTTGGTGACCGCGCGCAGCTGACCGGGCATGGCCGGCTGCGGGGTCCACCTCAGGTTGGCCCCTGCCCCCAGGGTTGAGGACAACGCCCACTCGACATGTGGGCACACCGCCGCGGGTGAGGCGTGGACATAGACCACACCTGTCGTCGCGTCGGCGAACTGATTCGACGCACGCATCTCTACTCCTTCGGCTCCACGAGGGACGTCTTCCCCAACGACCTGGTGATTCCGAAGATGCAGTTGTGTCGTACGTGCCTATTGTGCCCCCTGATACAACTGTTGCGCTAGTCCGCTCCGAACTCTCTTAGAACTTCGCCAGACAGCGCCGGCCAGAGGGGTTTGGCCCAGTCCCCGAAGTCACGGTCGGTGAGCACCACCAAGGCCAGGTCGGCCACCGGGTCGACCCAGAGGAACGTCCCGGTCTGACCGAAGTGACCGTAGGTCGCCGGCGAGTTTCCGGCCGCCGTCCAGTGCGGCGACTTGGCATCACGAATCTCGAAACCCAGGCCCCAGTCGTTGGGCCGCTGCATGCCGTAACCGGGCACCACCCCACTGAGCCCGGGAAACTGGACGCTGATCGCCTCGGCGTGCATCTGCGGTGAGACGACCCGGGGACGCAGCAGATCCCCGGCGAACGCGGCCAGATCCGCCACGCTGGACACGGCGCCGAACCCCGCCGCCCCCGCGCCCCCATCCAACCGGGACGCCGCCATCCCCAGCGGTTCGAACACCGCCTCGGCCAGGTAACCGGCGAAGTCGATCCCGGACTCGGCTTCGATAGCCTCGGCGAGCACGGCGAAACCGAAATTGGAGTAGATCCGGCGGGCACCCGGCCGCGCCAGCACCTCGCCGGACTGCATCGCCAGTCCGGAGGCGTGGGCTAGCAGGTGACGCACCGTCGCACCCGGCGGCCCGGCCGGGGTGTCGAGGTCGACGACCCCCTCCTCGACGGCCACCTGCGCGGCCCGCGCCACCAGCGGCTTGGTCACCGAGGCCAACCGGAAGGCCCGGTGGACGTCGCCGTGCTGCGCGAGCACCCCGGACGGCCCGACCACCGCCGCGGCGGCGGCGGGGACCGGCCAGTCGGCGATCAGGTCAAGGGCACGCGACATCGGGGCAACCGTATCCCGACTAAGGTCTCAACACATGACTCAGACGGTGCGCGGCGTCATCTCAAGGGCCAAGGGCCAACCCGTCGAACTGGTCGACATCGTCATCCCCGACCCCGGTCCGGGCGAGGTGGTCGTCGACGTGCAGGCGTGCGGCGTCTGCCACACCGACCTCACCTACCGCGAGGGCGGGATCAACGACGACTACCCGTTCCTGCTCGGCCATGAGGCCGCCGGTGTCGTCGAAGCGGTGGGAGAGGGCGTGACCGCGGTCGCGCCCGGAGATTTCGTCATCCTCAACTGGCGTGCGGTCTGCGGGCAGTGCCGGGCCTGCAAGCGCGGCCGGCCGTGGTACTGCTTCGCCACGTTCAACGCCGGGCAGAAGATGACGCTCACCGACGGAACCGAACTGACCCCCGCGCTGGGCATCGGGGCGTTCGCCGACAAGACCCTGGTGCATGAGGGGCAGTGCACCAAGGTCGATCCGGAAGCCGATCCCGCGGTGGCCGGACTGCTGGGCTGCGGGGTGATGGCCGGTATCGGCGCTGCGATCAACACCGGCGCGATCACCCGCGACGACACCGTCGCGGTCATCGGATGCGGAGGTGTGGGTGACGCCGCCATCGCCGGGGCGAACCTGGTCGGCGCGCGCCAGATCATCGCCGTCGACACCGATGACACCAAACTGCACTGGGCCCGCGAATTCGGCGCCACCCACACCATCAATGCCCGCGAACTCGACGTGGTCGAGACGATCCGGGATCTGACCGGCGGTGACGGTGCCGACGTGGTGATCGACGCCGTCGGCCGCCCGGAGACCTGGAAGCAGGCGTTCTACTCCCGCGACCTGGCCGGAACCGTGGTCCTAGTGGGTGTTCCGACTCCGGAGATGACGTTGGACATGCCGCTGGTGGACTTCTTCTCCCGTGGTGGATCGCTGAAGTCGTCCTGGTACGGCGACTGCCTGCCCGAGCGGGACTTCCCCACCCTGATCGCGCTGTACCGGCAGGGCCGGCTCCCGCTGGAGAAGTTCGTCTCCGAACGCATCGGTCTGGACGGGGTCGAGGACGCCTTCGCCAAGATGCACGCCGGTCAGGTGCTGCGCTCGGTGGTCGTGTGGTGAGCACCGGCGGCATCCAGCGGGTGGTCACCCACGGCAGTTTCGACCTCGACGGCGGTAGCTGGGAGGTCGACAACAACGTCTGGATCGTCGGCGACGACGCGGAGGTGATCGTCATCGACGCCGCCCACGACGCGCGGGCCATTGAGGACGCGGTGGCCGGTCGACACGTCGTCGCGGTGGTCTGCACCCACGGCCACAACGACCACATCGCCGTCGCCCCGCAACTGGGCGCAGACCTCGACGCGCCGGTCCTGCTGAACCCGGCCGACACGATGCTGTGGGAGATGACCCACGGCGACAAGGAATTCCGCCCGCTTCAGGATGGCCAGGTGCTCAGCGCCGGCGGCATCGAACTGCGTGCCATCGCCACCCCGGGCCACTCCCCCGGCTCCACCTGTCTGCACGCTCCGGCGTTGGGCGCGGTGTTCTCCGGGGACACCCTTTTTCAGGGCGGGCCCGGCGCCACCGGGCGGTCGTTCTCCGACTTCGGCACCATCCTGGCCTCGATCAAGGACAAACTCGGTGTTCTGCCGAGCGACACCGTCGTCTACACCGGACACGGCGACACCACCCGGATCGGCGACGAGATCGTCCACTACGACGAGTGGGTGGCCCGGGGTCACTGATCAGGGTCAGGGGGACGTCGCCGTGCTCCGTGGGTCGATGAGGATCTTCGCGTGGGTCTCGGGATCGCCGAGCGCCTCGAATGCCGCCGCCACCCCGCCCAGTCCCACCTTCCCGGTGACCAGGGCCGAGGTGTCGAGTTTCCCGTCGGCCAGCATGTGCAGACTGTCCCGGAACTCCAGCGGGGTGTAACCGAACACGAACCGCATGTCGATCTCCTTGCCGATGGCCATCGCCGGGCGGAACCGGTCGGGGTTCATGCACACGCCGACGACGATCACCCGCGAGTTCAGCGGCGCGCCGGCGACGACGCCGTCGATCATCCCGGGCACCCCGACGCACTCGAAGATCACCGGCCGCTTCGGCCCGGCCGCCCCGAGCGCGTCGGCGGCACGGTAGACGTATTCCCAGCCCGGCAACTTGCGGAGCTTCTCCATCGAACCGATGGCCAGCTCGCCGAGCCCGGCGAACTCGGTCACCATCTTCTTGCCGCCCGCGGCGACGGCCGCACCGTACGGGGAGTTCTCGGTCGGGTCGACGACGATATCGGCACCGCACCGCGCGGCCAGAACCCGCCGTGCCGGGGACAGGTCGCTGGCGATGATGGTCCGGACGCCGGCGGCCTTGAGCTGGCAGATGACAGCCAACCCCACCGGCCCGCACCCGATGACGATCGCGGTGTCACGCTTGGTGATCTCGCTTCGCCGCACCGCGTGCAGCGCCACCGCCATCGGCTCGGTGAGCGCCGCGGTGTCCAGGGACAGTCCGTTGGGCACCGGGAAAGTCATGGACGCCTCGACCAGCACGCGCTCGGCATAGCCGCCCGGCGCCAGCGGCGAGAGCCCGGTCATTTGCACCCCGCCGTGGGCCCGCACCATCGGGAAGGACACCACCGGCGTTCCCACCGGCAGCCCCTTTGGCGTGCCGCTACCGCGTTCGGCCACCACGCCGGCGAACTCGTGCCCCATCACCGTCGGGGTATCACGGCGGATGCAGTCGTGGTAGCCGACCTCGTCGAGCACATCGGCCAGTTCGTCGCCGTGGTCCTTGGCGTGCAGATCCGAACCGCAGATGCCGCACGCCCGCACGTCCAGAACCAGCTGGCCCCGGCCCGGACTCGGATCGGGCAACTCGACCACCGACAAGGTTCCCTGCGCGCAGCTGACGGCCTTCACCCTGCCGAGTATGCCCTGATCGGCACGACGGCCCGGCGGAGACTACCGTCGAGATCAAGAACCCGAGGAGGCCCGGATGTCCGCAAGCGACTCAGACCACCGGCCCGGCGGCGCGGTCACCCGCTTCGCCCTCCGCTATTGGGCGGCCATCGCCCTGGTCACCCTTGCGGGGGTCTTCATCGGGCAGAACAGAGACCACCAGAGCGTTCATCTGCTGTGGATCACCGTGGAGTCGCCGATGTGGCTGCTGCTTGCGGCGATGTTGCTGGTCGGGGTGGCGGTCGGCCTGCTGTTGGGCCGGCAGAGGAGCTAGCACCGTGCTCGAGTCCAGCAACGTGGTGCGCCCCCAGCCGATGGAGAGCTCGACGTACTCCGCTTCCTCGCGCCTGCAGGCCGCCGGATTGAACTCGGCCACCAGACTTTTCGAGCAGGCGGCCGCGCAGGTGCCGATACCGTCGCCGCCGCAGCCCATCGCCATCGCCGACTACGGGGCGGCGAACGGATACAACTCCCTGCTGCCGATGGGCGCGGCGGTGGCCGTGCTGCGGGCGCGCACCCGGCCTGATCACGCGATCCTGGTGGCCCACACCGACCTGCCGGACAACGATTTCACGGCGTTGTTCACCACCCTCACCGAGGATCCGGACAGCTATCTGACCAAGGACTCCGCAACCTTCCCGTCGGCGGTCGGACGATCCTTCTACCGGCAGATCCTCCCCTCGGAGAGCATCGCGCTGGGCTGGAGTTCCTGGGCCACTCACTGGCTGAGCCGGGTGCCCGCCCCTATCCCGGACCACATCCACATCTCGCACAGCGCCGAACCGAACGCCCGCCGCGCCTTCACCCAGCAGGCCGCCCTGGACTGGCAGGACTTCCTGGCCTTCCGCGGCCGCGAACTGGCCCCGGGCGGGCGGCTGGTGGTCTTGACCCTCGGGGTCGACGACACCGGGCTACCCGGGTTCGCCGGGGTGATGCAGGCCCTGCTCACCGCTCTTCAGGGTCTGGTCGAAGCCGGCACCGTGCATCCGGAGGAGGTCGCTCGGATGGCCATTCCGACCGTGGGCCGCACCGAGGAGGAGTTCCGCGCCCCGTTCGCCCCGTCCGGCCGTTTCGAGGGATTGTCGGTGGAACGCCTGGAGACCTTCACCGCCGAGGACCGGTTCTGGGCGCGCTACCGCCACGACGGCGACGCCGCCGTTCTGGGCGCCTCCTGGGCCGGCTTCGCGCGAGCCGCGGTCTTCCCCACCCTGGCCACCGCGCTGGAAGGCGGCCCGCACAGCCCGCGAGCCGTCGACTTCGTCGACACCCTGGAGTCGGCGGTCGCCGCCCATCTGGCCTCGTCACCGCAGCAGATGGCGATTCCGCTGGCGGCGCTGGTCCTTCTCAAGCGCGACAGGTCCCGCTGAAACGGCCGGAGCGAATTCAGCGGCGAATTCAGCCCTGCCCGCCGGCGCGCAGCTTGTACCGCCGCTCGGCGTAGATCAGGTCGTCGCGCCACAGCCGGGCGGCCGCGAAGCGCATCAACGGCCGGATCAACGGCGCGGCCCGCAGCGAATGCTGGAATCCGGTGCGATCGGATTGCGCGATCACCGCCTCGATCACCGCGGTGCGGGGCCGGCCGTCGGGGCCGGGCCCGATCGGGGTGGCGTGGGTCTCCACGACACTGCCCACCCCCTCTCCTTCGACGACGCGCATGACGATGGTCCGCGGTTCCGGGACGGTGAACTCCGCGATGACCGGCATGCCGACCCGGCCCAGGTGGAAGGTCACGGCGACCAGGAACACATCGGAGTCGTCGTCCGCGTCGAGCTCGGGCGCCCCGAGGACCTCCAGTTGCGCGAAGGAGTACGGGTGAAACCAGGCCCCGTGCCAGGGGTCAAGCCGGTTGGCGATGATGTCGCGCGGCTCGCAGACCCCTTCCAGGCGGGTGACCGCGGCCAGGCGTTGACCGACCGGCCGCTTCGGCAGGACCGGGGCCTCCAGCGGCTCCTCGCCGCCGACCTTGTCCAGCCGCACCCACACCAGAACGCCGTCGTCGTGGGCGGGTAGCGGCTTCCAGCCGAAATCCCGACCGCCCTCCAGCCGCAGCCCGTGCCATGGGCAGATCAGTCCGCCGCAATCGACCTTCCCGGTGGCCAGGTCGGCCCCCAGGTGTGGGCAGGAGGCCGGCCCCACATGCAATCCACCCCCCTGGTCGCGCCATGCCACGATCTCCAGGCCCGCAACCTTCGCTCCGAACGGCCGGTCGGCGCGAACGTCGGTGCTGGCCGCGAACGGGTACCAGTTGCCGCTGGGGCGACGTAGCGCACGCTGCAGTGCCGCGTCGATGATCGCCGGCTCGGCCTGCTTGTAGGTCGGTTCCTGATCGGCCCAATCAATCTCCGGAATTACCTGCAGCGGCGAGTCTTTCGGGATCCGTTCGGCCAGCCGTGACCACAGGTTCATCTCTCGCGCGCGCCTTTCTCCGCCAGCTTCCGCAGTACCGGGGACCGCCCCCGCACGGGAACTGTATAGAGCGTGTGCCCGGAGACACCCCAGTCGGCGAGCAGCCGGTTGGCGGCCGACCAGCCGGTGGTCGCCGCCCGCTCCATCAAGGCCACCGGCAGGTCGATGCGGATTCCATCACCGGCCAGCATGAGACCCGGAACGGGGGTATCCACGGTGGGCCGGCCGGCGAAGGACCCCGGGGAGAACAGCGGGCAGTCCTGCTTGTAGAGCATCCGCTCGGCCACGATGCCGGCTCGGGCGGTCTCCGGGTAGAGCTGGTGCAGTCGGGCCAGCATGCGCTCTCGCAGACTCTCCAGCGGGGCGTCGGCCGGCACCGAGTAGGAGTGCACCTCGACCACCGAACCGCCGTGGGCGCGCGCCCAGTCGGCGGCCTCGCGCTCGTAGCTGCTCACGACGCTGATGTTGTCGACCGGTTCGAGCCCGCCGGTGCCGAGGAAGGCCGGGCGGTCACTGTGCACCGGGGCGTCCAGCCAGAGCCGCTGCACAAGGAACGGCGGCGCCACCTGCATGGCCGCCACCCGCTGCCGCCAGGACTCGTCGCCCAGGCCCGGCGAGGCGGCGACGATACCCTGCAGCCCCGCGACATCGGCCGCCAGCACCACGCCGTCGGCGTCGATCGAACGGCCGTCTTCGGCATGCACCCGCAGTCGCTTGGAACCGCCCACTTCGATCGACCCGACCGACACCCCGGTGTGGAACACGACCCCGCATCCGGTCAGGTAGTCCCCCAGCGGGTTCCACAGCGCGGTGTCGAAGTTCGACTCCGCCACGTCGAACACCAGGCCCTCGCTGGAGCCCAGGAAATAGATATGGAACATCGCCGCCAACTCGGCCGCCGACAACCGCTCCGGCCGGGCAAAGAAGCTGCGCGCGAAAACCTCGAAGGCAAGGTGGCGGGCCGCCCGCGGAAAATTGATCTGGTCGAGGAACGTGCCGGCGTCACGGTCGTCGAGACGCTCGTAGATACCCGGAACCGAGACCGACGCCAGCGGCGCCGCGGCGACCCCGTTGATACGAATCAGGTCACGGAACCGGAACGTCGGACTGCGAAGCGCGAACACCAAGGCGTTCCACGGCGGACTTTGCGGCAGTCCGCGGAAGGTGTCCCGGCGGCCCTCGCCGTCGACGAGCGGATAGTCCTCGACCGCGCGCAGCCGCCGCAGTTGCGGATCGGTGCGCCGCAACAACTCCCGCAGGTTGTAGTACTGCCGGAAGAAGGCGTGGAAACCGCGGTTGTTGGCCACCTCGGTACCGGCCAGCGGGCCGTCCTGCAACGTCTCGGTCCAGCCGGCCACCCGCCCGCCGAGGCTCGGCTGGCGCTCGAGGACCTCCACGGTGACACCGCGTTCGGCGAGTCCGGCCGCGGCCGCCAGTCCGGCGATCCCGGCCCCGACGACAACGACATGCGGTACGGCCGGCAACGCCCCGGCGTGGGGCAGCCCGGACGGACCGGGGTGGATGACCCGACGGGGATCTTTCATCCCTGACCTTTCAATCGTGGGGCGTCTGCCAGGAAGGTGTGCACGATATCGCGCTGCCAGCCCGGCATGGTCTCGCTGTGCACGCCGGCGAAACCCGCGCCGACCATGCGGCGCTGGAAGTCCGCGGCGCCGTCGAAACTGTTCACGCTGCGCCACAGGTGGCGGTAGAGAGTGCCGTCACCAGTCTTGCGGCGGCCCGCGGGAATGATGATCCCCCAGCAGACGGCGTTCCAGATCGCTTGGGCTGCTTTGGAATCGCGCACCGAGTACTCATGAACCGCCAGCGTCGCTCCGGGACGGAGAAGTTCGCGGAATCGGCGCAGTTGCGCGTCCGGGTCGGCCAGGTTGCGCAGCAGATAGGCGGCCAGGATGCCGTCAAAGGGGCCTTCGACCCCGGCCTCGGCGAGTGCCTCGATCGGGGTGTGCACGAACCGCACCGTGTCCGGCCAGGATTTGGCCGCCGCCTGCTCCAGCATTCCGGCCGAGGCGTCCACCGCGATGATCTCGGCGTGCGGGGCGGCCTCGAGCAGTGCCGCGGTCGACGCGCCCGTCCCGCAACCGGCGTCGAGCAGGCGCAATCCCCGCCCGCCGCCGGGAATCCGCATCCGGCGCGCCGAAATCCGGAGGTGGTCGTGGTAGCCGGGATTAGCCCCGACCAGCCGGTCGTAGGCCGCCGCGCCGAAGTCGAAGGCTTCCGGGACATCGGCCCGGCGCAGGCCTGATTTGGGCATGCCACTCATCGCTTGCTCCCATTCTGCCGGGGCTGGCCCTGCTTGACCCAGAGCAGCAGCACGGCGGTCACCAGCGACCAGCCGAAAAGGAAGTCCTCCACCGGGATGTCCCACGGGAAGCGCAGACCGGAGTGGTGCCTCTCGTTGTAGAGCACGATCGGGGCGGACAGCTTGGTCAGCCAGCCGTCCACGAGAACCTGGAAGCCCAGCACGATCGCCATCGAAATCCAATAGGCCGGCTTGCGGAACAGCCCGGTTCGCAGCACCTTCGACTCCAGCACGCACACCACGATCACCGACAGCACCGCCGGCAGCGTGTACCCCAATCCGGTCACCGGCGGCTCCGTTGGGCCGCCTTGTCCCGCAGCTGCCGCAGCCGGCGAAGGCTCGCACTGACCGTCGTGTAGGTCAGCAGCCCGCAGATCGGGATCACGATGAAGAACAGGAACTCCTCCAGTGGCATGAACGGCACGTTGATACCGCTGACGTAGCGCGGATTGTAGTGCCAGACGTCGGCGACGATGGCGATCGCGTCCCACACCAGGAACACCGCCAGGACCGGCGCCAGGGACCGGAACAATCGGCGCGGCTGCCGGTAGACACCGCCGCCGAGGAACTCCAACGGCAGGGTGATCAGCAGGCAGCCCCCGAGGAGCAGCAGGTATTGCCACTTGTCCATCAACAAACCATCAGACCACGGCTCAGCATCGGACCGCGACTCAGCATCTGAACGGTGTTCAGGCGGCGGCGGCACGGCGGGCCCGCCGTGCCCGGACCAGTCCGCCGGTGAACACCTGCAGTCGACGGCCCATCCCCACCGACGCACGTTCGCTGAACACCGCGAAGTCCATCTCCTCGATGCGGTCGAGGATCTCCGAGTACAGGGTGAATGCCGCGGTGACGCACGGCCGGGATTGGGGCGCCAGCAATGCGATGCCCTTGTGCGCCTCCCGGTAGATGGCCCGGGTGATCGCGTGCTGCGAGACCAGCGCCTGACGGACCCGGGGATCGGTGCGCGCGTTGCGCTGACACCACAGCAGAAGGTCGCGGTCCACCCCGAACGCGGCCAACTCGTCGGCCGGCAGGTAGACGCGGTTGCGCTGCAGGTCCTCGTTGATATCCCGCAGGAAGTTGGTCAGCTGGAAGGCCCGGCCCAGCGCCTCTGCCGCGGGCTCGGCGTCGCGCAGCGGCCCCACGGTGCCCAGGATCGGCAGCATCTGCAGGCCGATCACCTCCGCCGATCCGCGCATGTAGGCGTTGAGCGCGGCCCGGTCCGGGTAGTCCGTCACGGTCAGGTCCATCCGCATCGAGGCCAGGAACTCGTCGAACAGGCCCAGCGGGATCTGGTAGGTGCGGGCGGTGTGCAGGACCGCGGGCAGCACCGGCTCGCTGGCTTCATCGCCGTCGGTGAATTTCGATGCCAGCCGTTCGAGCCGCTCCGCCCGTTCGTCGACGGTCGCGTCGGACTGCAGGTCGTCGAGGATGTCGTCGGCGTAGCGGGCGAATCCGTACAACGCATGCACCGCCGGCCGTTGCGAAGGGGTCAGCAGCCGGGTGGCCAGGAAGTACGTGCGGCCGTGCTCGGCGTTGAGCCGACGGCAGTAACGGTAGGACTCGCGCAGGCGTTCGTCGGAGATCCCGGCGGCCTGCAGTTCGGTGTTGATCATGCCCCCACCCGCTTGGCCGAACCGGTGATGGTGCGCCCGGCGGGGCGCCCGGGGGGCCCGGTGATCCGCTCGGCGGCCAACCGACCGGACAACAGCGCGGTGGGCACCCCGACACCGGGCACCGTCGATCCGCCGGCCAGCACCGCGTTGTCGACGCCGCGAACCAGGTTGGCGGGGCGGAACGGCCCGGTCTGCGGGAAGGTGTGCGCCAGGGCGAAGGGGGTGCCCGCCGTCATGCCCTGCCGGGCCCAGTCCGCCGGAGTGACGACGTCGAGGACGTCGGCGTCGTCGAGCACGGAGGTGGCCAGTTCGGGGATCAGCCGGTCGACCGCGCAGTCGAGCACCTGCCGGGCGTAGCGGTCACCCTGGGCGGCCCAGTTGATCTTGCCCACCTCGAGGTTCGGGCAGGGCGCCAGCACGTAGAGCAGGTCGCGGCCCGCCGGGGCGAGACTGGGGTCACCCGCGGTCGGCCTGGTGACCAGCAGCGACGGATCGCTCATCAGCACGCCCCGGTCGATGATCTCATCGAAGGTCTGCGACCACTTTCCCCCGAAGCTGATGTTGTGATGCGCCAGGGCGTCCCCGACCGCGGGGATGCCGACGTGCATGACCAGCGCCGAGGGTGCCGGGCGTAGGGCGACGGGGCGACGCGGCGTGCGGCCCAGGAGCTGGTAGGTCAGCGGCAGCTCGGTGGTGAGAACGACCGCGTCGCAGGCGATCCGGTCGCCGGAGTCGGTGCACACCGCGGTCACCCGCGAACCGGACCGCTCCAGGCGGGTGACGCTGGAGCCGTACCGGAACTGAACACCGGCGGCGGCCGCCGCGGCGGCCAGTCCTTCGGGGACCGCCCGCATGCCCCCGCGCGGGAAATACACCCCGGCGACGGTGTCCATGTAGGCGATCACCGCGTAGGCGGCCAGCGCCTGCTGCGGCGGCACGCCCGCGTAGAGCGCCTGGAAGGTGAAGATCCGCTGCACCCGCTCGTCGGTGATAAAGCGGCCCACCATCTTCTCCCAGCCGCGGAACCCGCCCAGGGCGGCCAGCCGGGCCAGCTGGGGGGTCAGCAGCGAGAGCGGCGAGGAGAAGTTCGACCCGATGAAACCGTCGATCTCGAGGGTGTACAGCTGCGTCAGCCACTGCCGCAGCCGCTGATAGCCGGCGGCCTGCTCGGCCCCGGCAAACTCCTCGATGGCCGCGGTCATAGCCGCACCGTCGGTGTGGACGTCCAGAGAGCTGCCGTCGGCGAACGAGGCGCGGTAGGCCGGGTCCAGGAGCATCAGGTCGAGGTGGTCGGACATCGAGGCGCCGACGGCGTCGAAGGCCTCCTCGATGATGTCGGGCATGGTCAGAACGGTGGCGCCGGTGTCGATCCGGTAGCCGCGGATATCGGCCTGGCCCACCCGCCCACCCGGGAACTGGTGCCGTTCGACGACGGTGACCGACCGCCCGCGCCCGGCCAGTTGCAGGGCCGCCGACAGCCCGGAAAGACCGGCACCCACCACGACGACGTGGTCGGTACTACCTGGAACGGTTCGCATCACTCAACCTATCTCTCGTGCCCAAATCTCTTCTCTCGCCGTCAGGTCATCCGCAGGGTGCAGGCCGTGGCCATATCGGCCAGGGTCCGCTGCACCCACTCGTCGATCCGGTCGTCGCAGACATGCCGTTGGGCATCCGCCACCCGGCCCGCGATCAGTTCCTCGATCCACTCCGGCGCCCCGGTGGCGACGATCAACGAACGCCACCGGGCGATATCCGCGTCGTCGAGGTCGTCGGCGGCCATCAGGTCGGTGAATTGACGACGGATCGCCGGGGTCGCCATCCGCTGGGCGGCCACCACCACGCTGGTGGCCTTGCGCTCAGCGAGATCACCGCCGGCCGGCTTGCCGGTCACCGCCGGTGATCCGAACACCCCGAGGACGTCATCACGCATCTGGAAGGCCTCGCCGACGGCGCTGCCGTAAGCCCCGAGAGCGCCGATCAGATCATCGCGACCGGCCATCGCGGCACCGATCTCCAGGGGGCGCCGGACCGTGTAGTTACCCGACTTGCGCCGGGCCACGTCGAGCACCGCATCCAGGGTGGGCAGCGCCCCGGCGTCGTTGGCGACATCGGCGCACTGTCCGACGGCCAGTTCGATCCGCATGGCGTCGTAGTGCGGCCAGGCCCGGGCCAGCGCTTCGGCGGGCACCCCGCTATCGCGCATCATTTGCTCGGCCCAGACCAGACACAGGTCGGAGAGCAGGATCGCCAGCGAGACGCCGAAGCGCTCCGGCGAACCGGACAATCCGTTATCGCGATGCCACTGATCGAAGCGCACGTGCGCCGCGGGCCGCCCGCGCCGCAGCGGGGAGTCGTCCATGACGTCGTCCTGCAGCAGTGCGAACGCGTGCAGCAACTCCAGCCCCGCTGAGGCCCGGAGGGCGGCGGCATCGTCGGCATTACCGTCCAGGTGCGTCCCGTCGGTCTTCCGACCGCACAGCCAGCCCAGGTACATGAAGGTTGACCGCAGGCACTTGCCGCCGTCGAGAAGCCCGGTCAGCACGTCGCCGGTTACCTCGACCCCGGTGCGGGACAGTTGCGGCAGGCAACGATTCTCGACGAATTCGGCGACATGGCCCAGTGCCTGTTGGCGCACCCCAGTCCGCCAGAACTCGAACTCGGGCCCGGGCGCCGCGGCCGCCAGGCCGACCGGACTGGTTCCACCACAGACCGGCGAAGTGTTAACCGCGCGCAATGACCGCTCCTGTTCCCCGGGATTCCCTCGCCCTTCTCCATTCAAGACGATGCGGCCGCGGCACGCCTGCCGGGATCCCCGATGGTCACTCCCGCGTAAGGATTGCCAACCGACGTCACCGGCGCCGTTGGCAAACCCTCGGAACGAATGGCAAAGTCAGCGGGCTGCGTTCTGCAGGACGGCGATATTGCCTGGGCAGTAGATGCTGATGGCCGCGCCGAGGAACTGCCATGCCTGGGTCTGGGTGGTGTCCCTGGCAAGGTTGCGGGCGACGAATGCCTCAGAGGCGTAGGCGTCGGGGTCCACTCCGCGGTCCAGTCGTTTGCAGGCGATCTTGCCCAGCCACGCGTTGTAGTCGCGCTGCCCGTAGATGCCGTAGGAGTGCAACTCGTTGGCGAAGTCGATGTCGGGATCGGCGTGGGCCGGCACGGCGGTGACGACGGCCGCGGCGGCGGCAGGGACGGCGGCGACCGTGAACAAACGCCCGAAAAACCTCATGGTTGCGAGTGTAGGCCGATCTGTTAAGCGAACTGATCTTCGGTCCGTGTTCGGTCCTGCTGTTCTGGCCGGCCCTCGTGGTCGCGCTCAACGCTCAACACCCCTGGTCGCGCGAACGCGCATGACCCGTCCATCGTGGCATTGCTGCGCCATCGGCTCTGGTGGCCGCAGGTGATCCGGCAACGTCCCGCCAAGCGAGCCTGGCTGTAACCGCCGGACACCATGATCGCCGGCCGCCCCGCCGTGAGCCCAACCACGCCGGTAGGCACATAATGGCTGTCATGCGGAAACATGCGCGGCGGGCCGGGACGACGGCGGCGTTGACGGCGGTCCTCTGGTCTGCAATCTCGGCGGGGACGGCCGCGGCCGACGCCACCGACGACTACCCGATCCCGCACCGCATGATCATCACGACCTGCACCGCGGAGCAGATCATGGCTGCCGCGCGCGATGTGGAGCCGATCTACTACGAGCGCTACATGATCGACTACAACAACAAGTCACCTCAGATCCAGCAGGCCTCGCAGGACTACATCCACAACTTCTACGCCAAGACCCCGGCGGAGCGCCGGGCCTGGTCGGAGGAGATGGCCACCAACATCTACTCCGATCCGCTGGTGTTCCAGTGGCCCAACCACGCCAAGCTGTTCTTCAACAACAAGGGCGTGGCGGCCAACACCACCGATATCTGCGAGCAGTACCCGGTCGGCGACATGTCGGTGTGGAACTGGTGAGCGGGGGCGTGACCGAGACGCCGCAGGTCATCAAGCGCTGGTTGCGGGTCATCGAGAGCGGTCAGACAACCGAACTCGACGAGATGCTCGCCGAGGATGCGGTGTTCTACTCCCCAGCGGTGTTCGCTCCCCAGCGCGGCCGTGCCCTGACCGCGGCCTATCTGCGTGCCGCCGAGCGGATGTTCTCCGGGACGGGTTTTCACTACGTCGAGAAGTGGTTCGGCGACAACTCCGCGGTGCTGCACTTCGCCGCCGAGGTCGACGGGCTCACCGTGGAGGGCATCGACATGATCCACTGGAACGAGGGTGGCGAGATCACCTCGGTGAAGGTGATGATCCGGCCGTTCAAGGCCCTACAGGGCGTCATCGCCAAGATGGCCGAACTGCTCTCCGCCGGCTAGCGACCTCCGGTTCACGCGGCGGACTCTGTTTGCCGATGCGACGTTTGCCCGGACGGCGTTTGCCCGAACCAAGCTGCGCTGTGAAACGATTCGGCCACGGCTGTGGAGGATCTGTGGCGGAACTGAGTACAGTGCGGATAAGCCCGTTGCCGGGTCGCTGACGCTGCGCGTTTGCCGGATACGGTGACCCCGAAGCCCGCCACAGGCAGGAGTTTTCCATGAGTTCGGCCCCACCTCATTTCACCCGGACGCCCGCGAACCGGAAAGCCGCGGCGAGCGTCGGCCGCATCGGGGGTTTGGCGGCCGTCCTCGGTGTGGGGGCCGTAGTGGCCTTCGGCACCAGCGTCGCCTGGGCCGACACTTCCGACGCCAGCGGGCCGGAATCATCGCAGCAATCCACCGCCGGCCCCTCGAAGGCCCGGCCGGCAGCCGGCCGCGCAACTCGCGGTGCGGCCACCCGTGGCAGCGCCGCGGGAGCCGCGCGAACCGACACTTACGCCCCGACGGCCCCTCGGGCCTCGTCGTCCTACCGTCCAGCGACCGCACCCGAGGCCGCGGTGAAACTACCCGCCGGGTTGTCGGCCGCTATCGACGATGCCTCGGCCGCCAAAAACACCGCGCCGCTGCCCGCCGCGGCGGTAACCGCTTCAGAGCCCAAGTCGGCTGCCGTGCCGACCGCCTCGGCGGCGGTGCCGGTCTCCGACCCGGTGGTGCCGGTGCCGACGGCCCAACCCGCCGCCGTCACGGCCGCGGTGGCCGACACGCTGTCGGAGCCCGTTGCCGCCGCGGCGCCGGTGGCCGTCGCCGCCCCCAAGCCCGTTGCGGCCCGGGCGATGCGGTCCACCTCGCGGTTGCTGGCCGCGGTCAGCCTGGACCCAGCGGCGGCCTCGACGACGAGGGACTACCCCGCGGACGCCGCGGCGCTGTGGGCGCTGCTGGCCTACAGCCGAGGCCAACTCGGCCGGGTCGGCTCCCGGGCGTCGGCGGCCCCCTCCGCCGCCGTCGACGGCACGCTCACCACCACGCCGACCAACCTCGGCTCGGCCCCCCTTGGCTGGGTGACCGGCCAGAACAACAGCGCTTATCCGGGGTTCAACTGGACGCAGACCAACAACACCAAATGGGCCAACGTCTACGGCACCGACCTGGGCATCATGTGGTTCAACGGCGACAACGGGCTGACCCAGCTGGCCTTCGGCGACACTTTCAGCGGTCGCAACATGACCGGCGACTGGCGCTCCAACGTCCTGCTGCTCAGCGATGACACCCAGCTCTACGACGGCCTGAGCCTGATCAACACCGGCCCCGCCTACCAGTTCATTCCAGCCGCGCGCAATCAGGTGTTCTTCATCGGCTCGGAGGTCACCAACATCCCGACCTCGGCGGTGTATGCCGACGCCACCAATTACGTCTCCTACATGTCGGTGAAGTCCTGGGACACCCCGGGACGCTGGACCACTAACTACTCGGCGGTCTCGGAGTACGACCCGGTGACCGACAAGTGGGTGCTGCAGACCTCTACAGTCCGCTCGGCGGGCTGGTTCCGTTCCTCGACCCGCTACCGGGCCGGCGATCAGAACTTCCAGCAGATGGCCTACGTGCTGGAGCCGGAGAGCAAGGTCGCCCCCGGGGAGACCCGCTATATCTACGCCTTCGGCACCCCGGCAGGGCGGGCCGGCTCGGCCTTCCTTTCCCGGGTGCCCGAGGGTGCGATCACCGATCTGAGCCAGTACGACTACTGGGACGGCACCACCTGGGTACGCGACAACCCCGCCGTCGCCGCCCCGGTGATCGGCGACTCCCCCAACTCGGCCGGTTTGTTCGGCTGCATCGTCGACCTGGCCAACAACCCTAACTTCTTCGGCGGCTGGTTCGCCGGGCTGACAGGGGCCAAGACCGGCGGCAACGTCAGCGAGATGTCCATCCAGTACAACGAGTACCTGGACAAGTACGTGGTCCTCTACGGCAACGGGCTCAACAACGTCATCCTGCGCACCGCCGACACCCCCGAGGGCCCCTGGTCGGATCCGGTCACCATCGCCACGTCGCTGCAGTACCCAGGCCTCTATGCGCCGATGATCCACCCGTTGTCGGGCACCGGTGATCTCACCGATGCCAACGGCGACCCGGATGTGACCAACCTGTACTGGAACATGTCGATCTGGTCCAACTACAACGTCGTGCTGATGCAGACCGACCTGTCCTCGATGCAGACCACGCTGGTCTGAGTGGGCGGTATCGGCCCCGCGGTTCGCCGCCTCGGCACTGTCGAGTACCGCCGGCGGCGGGTTCAGCGCCGGGGCCTCTACAGCCTGGTGCTGCGGGGAGTCACCGCCCCGGTCTAGCGGTCAGCAGTCCGCGAGAACCCGCGCGATCGCATCGTGTTCGGCCGGGGTGACCCACAGCCCGTAGGCCGCCTTGACATCGACGATGCGGGTGACGAACGTGCACCGGTAGGACTTGTTCGGCGGCAGCCAGGTGGCCGCGTCGCCATCGCCCTTCTGCTGGTTCACCCATCCGATGGTGGCCTGCAGGTTGGCCGGATCGTTGGCGAAGTTGCGACGGGTGATCTCGTCCCACTGCTGGGCGCCCTTCTGCCAGGCGTCCGACAGCGCGACCACATGGTCGATCTGCACCTCCGCCGATGTCCCCGGGCCGCGCAGGAAGTCGACGACCGTCGCGGTGTAGGGGTCCTGAAGCACGCCGCTGAGCACCGCGCACCCGTTGGAGTCGGGCTTGATCACCACGTCGACCAGATCGCGGCGCAGGATGTCGTTTCTGGTGTCGCACCCGTTGTACCCGTAGTCCACCCCGACGTCATCGGTCCACCGCTGGCCGAACAGGTCGCGGTCGTAGCCGGTCCTGGGTGCCCGCCCCTTGACCGGCAGAGCGTCCAGGGTCGCCAGCGTGTCGGCGGGGGTTTCGGCCGGGGCGGCCGGAGCCGACAGCAGGCAGAGGATCAGGGCGAGCATCACCGGCCACCCCAAGAACCGCCGCCCCGGGGTCCGCCGTCCCAGGGTCCCCTTGCGCACCACCTGACGGTACTCCCGGGGCGGGCGTAAGTTGGCCCCGTGCACGTCGACGCGATGACCATTCCACAGCCGCTGGGTCGCATCGGCGCCGTCGCCGCCGAGGTCCGCGAGGCCGGGTTCTCCGGCCTGCTGTTCACCGAGACCGGCCGCACCGCCTATCTCAACGCCGCGGTGGCATCGCAGGCTGCGCCGGGCCTGGAGCTGTCCACCGGGGTGGCGGTCGCCTTTCCGCGCAGCCCGTTCGTCACCGCCGCCACCGCGTGGGAGCTGCAGGAGGCAACCGGGGGGAGGTTCCGGCTGGGGCTGGGAACTCAGGTCCGCACCCATGTCGTACGCCGCTACGGCGTGCCCTTCGATCGGCCCGGCCCCCGGCTGCGCGACTACGTGCTGGCGGTGAAGGCCTGCTTCTCGGCGTTTCGGTCCGGCCGCCTCGACCACCACGGCGAGTTCTACGACCTTGATTTCATCACGCCGCAGTGGAGCGCCGGCCCGATCGAGGCCCCCGACCCGAAGGTCGACATCGCGGCGGTCAATCCCTGGATGCTGAGGATGGCCGGTGAGGTGGCCGACGGTGTGCACATCCATCCGCTCGGCGAGCCGGGCTACCTGCGACGCCACGTCGTACCGAAGGTGGCCGAGGGCGCGGCCCGCGCCGGGCGTTCCCCGGCCGAGGTCGACGTCATCGTCCCGGTGCTGACCATCACCGGTGACACCGACGCGGAGCGGGACGCCGAACGTGAGTTGGTGCGGGCGTCCATGAGCTTCTACGGTTCCACGCCGAACTACGCGTTCATCTTCGACGAGGCCGGTTTCGAGGGCACCACCGCCCGGATCCGGGAGAAGCAGAAGGCCGGGGACTTCGCCGGCATGGCCGCCGAGATCACCGACGAGCACCTCGCCGCGTTCGCCACCGAGTCCACCTGGGACGGCCTGGCCGACGCCCTTACCGCCAGATACGGCGGGATCGCCTCCCGCATCGTGGTCTACAACGCGCTCACCGGGCCGGAGCGTTTGCAGCGCTACGGCGAGGTCGCCCGGCAGCTGCGCTCTCTTCGCGGCTCTCTTCGCGCCGACTGAGGAACCACGCAGACGTCCACTCGCACAACGTCTGCAAGGCTCCTCACTCGACGGGGGTTCGGTGTTAGGGTCCGGCCCATGGCGGGTCTGACCGGACTTCTCGCGCAGGACTGCATCGCCCTGGACGTGCCGGCGGCAACCTGGGAGGAGGCCGTTCTCGCAGCGGGCGGACTGCTCGAGCGGGCCGGCATCGCCGGTCCGGCCTACACCGGGTCGATGATCGACAACGTCGAGACCAACGGCCCCTACATCGTGGTGGCACCGGGATTCGCCTTCGCGCACGCCCGGCCGAGCGAGGCCGTGCACCGCACCGGAATGTCCTGGGTACGGCTGGCCCGGCCGGTTGCCTTCGGCCACAAAACCAACGACCCGGTCTCGCTGGTGGTCGCGCTGGCCGCCACCGACGACGGCGCGCACGCCACGGCGATGGCCGAGCTGGCGAAGGTGGTCGGCAACCCCGACAAACGGGCAGCCCTGGATGCCGCCGCCCGGCCCGCCGACGTGCTGGGGATCCTCGGCGGCACTCCGGCGACGGCCCAGTCCGCCGCCCCGGCGAAGACCACCAATCTGATCCTCACCGTGTGCGGCAACGGCCTCGGCACCAGCCTGTTTCTCAAGAACACCCTCGAGCAGGTTCTCGGCACCTGGGGCTGGGCACCATTCATCACCGTCGAGGCCACCGACACCATCTCGGCCAAGGGCCGCGCCAAGGAGGCCGACCTGATCATGACCTCCGGCGAGATTGCCAAGACCCTCGGCGATGTCGGGGTGCCGGTGAAGGTCATCGAGAACTTCACCTCGACCCGCGAGATCGACGCCGCGCTGCGCGATTCCTACGACGTCTAGGGGACATCCATGAATTGGCTCGTCGGCATCGCCGAGTTCGTGGTCAACGAGATCCTCGCCGTTCCGGCCTATCTCATCGGCATCATCACCGCCGTCGGCCTGATCGCGCTGCGCAAGAGCACCGGCCAGGTCATCGGCGGCGCACTCAAAGCCACCCTGGGTTTCCTGCTGATCGGGGCGGGCGCCACCCTGGTGGTGGCCTCGCTGCGACCGCTCGGGGTGATGATCCAGGGCGCGGCCGGCACCCAGGGCGTGGTGCCCACCAACGAGGCCATCGTCGGCATCGCGCAGAAGGAGTTCGGCGCCCAGGTCGCCTGGCTGATGATCCTCGGATTCGCGATCAGCCTGCTGCTGGCCCGATTCACCCCGCTGCACTACGTCTTCCTCACCGGCCACCACACCCTGTTCATGGCCACCCTGTTGACCATCGTGCTGGCCACTGCCGGTCTGCCGGGTGCAACCGTCGTCCTGGTGGGTGGCCTGCTGCTGGGTGTGGTGATGGTGGCACTGCCGGCCATCTCCCAACCGTGGACCAAACGGATCACCGGCGATGACAGCATCGCCGTAGGCCATTTCGGCACCCTGGGGTACATCGCGGCAGGGATCACCGGACGATTCGCCGGCGGATCCAAGAGCCGCTCCACCGAGGATCTGAAACTGCCTGAGGGACTTCGCTTCCTGCGCGATTCCATGGTGGCGACCGCACTGTCGATGGTGCTGATGTACCTGGCGGTGTCGCTGATCTATCTGGCCAAAGTCGGCAGCGGAACGGCCTTCGCCGCCTTCGCCGACGAATCGGGTACCGGTGCGGCCACCGACGTCGGCAACTATCTGATGATGGGTGTGACGCAGGGCCTGAGTTTCGGGGTCGCCGTCGCGGTGATCCTGTTCGGCGTCCGCACCATCCTCGGCGAGTTGGTGCCGGCGTTCCAGGGCATCGCCGAGCGAATGGTGCCCGGCGCGGTGCCCGCCCTCGACGCCCCGATCGTGTTCCCCTACGCCCAGAACGCGGTGCTGATCGGGTTCGTCTCGAGTTTCATCGGCGGTCTGGTTGGCCTAGGGGTGCTGTCGCTCTGGCTGGGCCCGGCCTTCGGGTGGGTGCTGGTGTTGCCCGGCCTGGTTCCGCACTTCTTCACCGGCGGTGCCGCGGGGGTGTTCGGCAACGCCACCGGCGGCCGCCGCGGTGCGGTCGCCGGCGCCTTCGTCAACGGCCTGCTCATCACCTTCCTGCCCGCCCTGCTGGTCAAGGTGCTCGGTTCGTTCGGCGAGGAGAACACCACCTTCGGTGACGCCGATTTCGGTTGGTACGGAATCCTTCTCGGCAACGCTGCCAAACTGGGTTCGGTGTGGGGTGTCGTCGCGATGCTGGCTGTCGGCGCGGGGTTGCTGGCCCTGGCCGTCGCGGTGCAGCGCCGCCTCGTCGACACCGACTGGGACCCGTCGCCGGGGCGGGCATTGCCGGCATCCGTTGAGGCGACTGGTGCCGAGCCGAGCAACGGCCGCAGCTATCCGAAGATCCCACCACCTGCGGGCGCTCCGACTCCGCCATCGCCGCCAGCCGCCTGACGGCCCGCAATCGACGGCATCGGTGATGCCGGCGGGCCGGTGGGCGGCTTTGGCGGCGACCTCAGCGTCGACGCAGCCGGTACCAGGTCCCAGCGACGCTGCGGTGCAGCAACTTTCGGCGGATGATGAAGTCTTTTGGCTTGCTGTCCTCAACGATGAAGTCCCGCCCGAACGCATCGGGAATCTCTCCGGGCTTCAGGCCGATGCCCTGCCACATCAATAGCGGGGTACCTGGATCGAGCAGCGCGCTCAGTTGGGCCACATACTCCGGTCTGGCGTCGCGCGGAAGTGTGTGGTAACCGCCCATGTCGATTACCAGGTCGATCGGCCGGGCGATGTCGAGTTCGTCGAGCTTGGTCGCATCGCCTTCGATGAAGTGCGCGTTCGGGACTGCGTGCGCATCGGCTCGGGCCTTGCCGATCGCCACCGCTGAGAAGTCGACACCGGTGGCCCGCCATCCGTGCTCAGCCAGGTAGATGACGTTGGCGCCGGTTCCGCAACCGACGTCGAGGGCGTGGCCTGGGGGCAGTGCGTCAGGTCCCTCGATGGCCTCCCGTAGCTCGGCGGGTGGCGGGGCGTCCCACGGCGGTTTGCCCAGGCGGTACAGGGTGTCGACCAGAAGCCGTCGCCACATTGTGATCCTCCTTGAATTGGGTGTTCTGAGCGGGCGGGTGTCACGAGGACGGCGCATGCGGTTCGCTAACGTCCAGGTGCCGAAGTTCGACGAATCGCGTCAGCTCGTCGCTGGAGTCGGTGGGCCCCAACGCCAGCGCGACATAGCCATCGGGGCGCACCAGGTAGCTCGCGTCGCGCTGGACACCGGCGCGGTGCGCGGCGTCGCTCCACGGGAACCGATGCACCGGCAGCCCGAGTTGATCCGCGGCCTCGGCCACACCGTTCGCCGGTCGGCCGTAGTTATGCAATTGCCAGGACATTGTCTGCAGTGCTGCGAAGTTGTCACCCTGGTCGGTGGAGATCCACGGCAGCCGGTCACCACCCCGGAGAGCCCCCGCCTTGCCCTGATTGAAGGAGCATCGCCGGTAGGAGATCCGCGTCTGGGAGAAGGTCTTGAAGAACAGCCGACGGGATAGGGAGAACCTCATCACCGTCGACACGATCCTCGGCACCAGATGGACGCGGGCCGCTCGGGCGATGCGGCCGTCATCGACCAGGACCCTGAACGCCCGGTCGGTGGTGGCAACGAGGAACCGGGCGAAGGGAAGCCGCTCCCGTTCATAGGTGTCCAGCAACCCGGAATCCGCACGCTCGTGCATGACATCGGCGATCTTCCACGACAGGTTTACCGCGTCGCCGATGCCGGTTTTCATGCCCTGACCGCCGGCCGGGCTGTGAATGTGGCCGGCGTCACCGGCGATGAACACCCGCCCGCTGCGGAAGCGCTCCGCGACACGGTGGTGGACGTGATAAGTGGAGAACCAGTTCACCTGTCCCACAGAGAATCCCAGCAGTGATTCCGAATGATCGCCGACATCAGCCCAGCCGATGGATTGTTGCGCTCCGACTCCCGGCGGGACCAGGCCGAATATCCGGTAGGAACCCGTGGTGCGCACCGGCATCATCAACGCCAGACCGTCGCCACTCAAGCCCAGATACAGAACGTCGTGGGCCGCACCGGCCACCATAGCGTCGGCGACGTAGAACATCTGCTCGGAGGATCCGCCGGGGAAACCGATCCCAAGCACCTCCAGTACCCGACTGTGGGCACCGTCGCAGCCGATGATGTAGGCGTAAACGGATCGTTGGATCGAAGCACCGGAACGGATGACGGCCTCGACCTCCTCACCGCGATCGACGAAGTCCTCCAGCGTGGCGCCCCAGTCCACGGCGACCCCCAGATCGGCCAGCCGGTCCAGCAGAAACCGCTCATGTTGATCTTGCGGGAACGTCAGCATGTAGGGATACGGGCTGAGCCCGGCCCCCATGACCCGCAGTGAGAATCGTGCGCCGTCACGATCACGGGCTCGAAAGCGGATCTCCTTCGCGGCCATTCCGCGATCCACAACGGCCTCGGCGAATCCGAATTGCCGGTAGAACTCCAGGGTGCGGGCATGTACGCCCATAGCGCGGGATTCTTCAGCGGGGCCTTCCTTCGCATCGATGATGTGCACCGGCACCCCGCGCCGCGCCAGGACCAGAGCCATCACGAGACCGGTGGGTCCTGCGCCGACGACCAATACGGGCTTCATGCGCGCGGACCTCCACTAGACTCAAAAATGACTTCTGAGTCAGTATTGTATCAACAACATGACTCGATGGTCATTTTTGAGTCGAACGAGGAGGGCCGCCTGGTGGAAGCGGACACACCCGGGGCGCGGCGTCGGCGCGGTCCGAGCACCCACAAGACCGCCCAAACGCGTGCGGCGGTAGCCCGCGCGGCGTTGGAGCTGTTCCTCGAGCGCGGCTACCGCGCCACCCGCATCGATGATGTCGCGCAGCGCGCCGGGGTGGCCAAAGGCACCGTCTACCTTCACTTTGCCGACAAACAGGCACTCTTCACCGGCGTCATCAGCAGTGTGCTTGAGCAACGAGTCGATGCTTTGACCGCAGCGCGGCCCAATGCGGACGAGTCGCTGCGGGACTTCCTCAGCCGGGTGTTCACCCCATTGCTTGCCGCCGTCGAGGACTCCCCCTGGTCGGGGCTCATCAGGCTGGTCATGACCGAGGGCCGGCAGGCACCCGAGCTCGCCGACATCTACCGGCAGCGTGTGCTGGAGCCGGTGGCCGGCCAGATCCGCCACTGGGCGCGCCTGGCGGCCGAGCGCGGTGAACTCAGCGGTGACCCCCTGCAACGAAGTCCGTTACTGCTGCTCTCGCCGGCGATCCTGGCCACCATGTGGAACCGGCTCTACCCTGATGAGCCAATGAGCGCGGCGACAACGTTCGAAGGCTTTCTGGACCTGGCGTTCGGTCCGAGGCCTCGCTGAACGACGCCCAGCCCCGCAACAAGTCCCAGCCCCTAATCCGGCGGGAAGGTTCCTCAGTCGACGCCGGGCGGGAAGGAGATCACCTCGCCGCGGTTGATCGACACCCAGTCGCGGGCCTGGAGATACGGCTGCAAAGTCTCGAGGATCGCCTGCTCGTCGGCGGGGGCCTTCGGCCGCTGAAGTTCGTAGAGGTGCGGGAACTCCGTCCAGGCCAGCACGGCGTCCCAGAGCCGAAGGGCGGCGTCCCCACTCGGCGGGTCGATGAGCACCGGCCCGAACAGGCACTGGCCGTCGGGGAAGAACAGCGTCGGAACGCCATAGCCGCCGGCATCGACCACCCGCCGATGATCGGCCAGCACCTCGTCGCCGGTGCTCGGATCCGCGATCGCCTCGTCGACCAGAGCGGGGTCGAGGCCCAGCTCCTGCAGCAGATGCCTGGCGACGGCCGGATCGTGCGGTTTGTGCCCCTCGACGTGCAAGGCCCGCGCGGCTCGTTCGTACCAGGCGTCGACATCGGCCATCGAGCGGCGCCGCAGCAGCGCACCGATGCGCATCATCGACCAGCCGTAGGACCATTTCCGCTCCCAGGGGTGTTTCTTGCCCTCGACGCGGTTGATCTCCTCGAGGCTGAAGAATCGCCAGTTCACCTGAAGCCCGGTGAGATCCCGCACCTCGCGGATCCACCGGGATGTCTGGTAGGCGAAGGGGCACATCACGTCGAAGTGGAAATCGATGTAGTCGGGCGAAGCGGCCATACCGTCAGCCTGCCGCACTGGCCAGCATCGGCGGGCAGAGGCCCGCCGGGTCGGCGGTGAGCTCGAAGTGCCAGGGCTCGTTGGCGTAGGTCCGGCACAGTCCGTAGCGGGCGCCGTTGGCCATGAGCCACTGGTCGGCCGCCGGCCCGCCGATGTCGACGGCCTGGCCAAGGACATGTCGGGAACCTTCCGGGGTCTGCACGTACTGCCGTGCGGCGGCCAGGCTTCCGTAGGTCGCCACGGCGTCGTCGAGCAGTTGCTGCTGGAACTGCGCCGAGCGCCACCCGGAGGTGATCGTCATCGCGACACCGTCGGCCGCCGCCGCCGTCGAGGCCCGCTGGACGGCGCCCAGCAGCGCGGGGTCGAGCAGCCCGACCGCCGGGTTCGCCACGTCGAACGGAGAGAGGGCTTGAACGGTGTTGTCGACCAGTCGCACCTGGGCCGGAGAAGCTGGCACCGGCGCTCCGGGACTCAGGACGACAGCGCCGACGAGGCCCGCCAGCAGGGTTGAGATTCGCATGGGATCTTCATTGTTTCAGACCCGGAGTCTTTGCGCCGAGACGCTCCGGCAGGCAGCATGATCGGCGACCGGGCCAGAATCGACCAGGGAGTGCCGCATGGAACTCGTCCTTGCCTACGGCGTCGTCTTGCTGATCAGCGTCTCCCTGTCGGGCTTGGCCGCACGGACGGTGCTGTCCACCGCGCTGCTGTTCCTGGTCGGCGGGGCCCTTCTCGGCCCAGGCGGATTCGGTGTGGTCAACGCCAATGACGGGACCGTCGCCGCACTGGCCGATATCGCCCTGTTCACGGTGTTGTTCACCGACGGCCAGCGGGCCAGCGTCCCGGCACTCAAGGAGGGCTGGCGACTGTCCGGGCGCGCGCTCGGGCTGGGCATGCCGCTGGCGATGGTCGGCGTCGCCATTCCCGCGCACTATCTGGCCGGCCTGGACTGGCCGACCGCGTTCCTGCTGGGCGCGATCCTCTCCCCGACCGACCCTGTGTTCGCCTCGGCGTTGGTGGGCCGCCACGACATCCCGCTGCGCTTGCGCAGACTGCTCAACGTCGAGTCCGGGCTCAACGACGGACTGGCGCTGCCCTTCGTGCTGATCTTCCTGGCCATGACCAAACACGAGAGCTCGCATATGAGCGTCGTGCTGCTCGAACTGCTCCTCGGCCTGGCCATCGGCATCGGCGTGGCGGTACTGGTCGCGCTCGCCTGGCGCAGCAACATCCTCACCGCTGAACCCCGACTTCAACCGCTCGGACCGGTCGCGATCGCGCTGGTGGTCTACGCGACCTGCCACCTGACCCACGCCAACCCCTATCTGGCGGCCTTCGCGGCAGGCTCGGCGCTGGCCACCGTCGACCACGTCGCCGCGGAAACCTTCGAGCCGCTCGGCGATCTACTCTCCGAACTCACCAAGTTCGCCGCCCTGCTGCTATTCGGCGCGCTGATCACACCGAACCGTCTGGCCGATCTGGGGTGGCAGGGTTGGGCGCTGGCGATCCTGGCCATCGTCGTGGTCCGTCCGGCCTCGATGCTGCTCTCGCTGATCCGCACCCCGATGCCGCGTGCGGAACGCCTCACCGCCGCCTGGTTCGGCCCCAAGGGTTTCGCTTCCGTGGTCTACGGCCTGCTGGTCCTGCAGGCCGGCATCCCCGATGGGGCAAAGCTCTTCGATCTCATCGCCGTGACGATCGCGCTGTCGATCATCCTGCACAGCTCGACCGACGTGCCCGTCGCGCACAAACTGCGCATCGAGCCGCCCGACCACCTGCCGGCCGGGCACGAACCGGCCGAGGCTCCGCCCGCCGAACACCTGCTGCACAGCCACGGGGCGCACCACAAGCCCGGAAATCCGAACCTGTAGTGCGCCCCGGATAGCTTGGCGCGAGCCGTCGGTCAGTCGCCGGAACCCGCCCTGGCGGCACGCTTGGCGGTGCGGTTTCCGCCGGCCGACTTCGACGCGCCCGCGGAAGCGGCCTCGACGCCTACCCGGGCGCCGGCGGCTGCACTTCGGACCGCACGCTCGGGCGACTCGTCGGCGACCGGTGCCGCGGTGTCGGCTGCCGCAGGAACCTCGACCGCAGAGGCCTCGACGGCGGCCTCGACTGCGGGGGCCTCCACGGCCGGGGCCTCCACGGCGGGGGCCTCGACGGCGGCGTCGGCAGCTTCCAGAGCGGCCGCAGCCTTGGGGGCCGAGACCGCCTCCGCAGGAGATGCCGCTGCCGCGGGCGCCGTCGCGGTCAACGCCTCAGCCACATTCCAGTAACCGGACTGGAACACCGTCCGCGCGCTCGGAACGAAGTTGGCCGGGATATCGGTCTCGGGGTCGACGATCGGCCCGGTCTGCACGCCAGCGCCGGTGGTCAGATTGAGGACCAGGCCGGGCAGCCCGGACGGACCGAAGATGCCGTCGACGGCGGTGTTCCAGGCACCCTCCCAGTCACCGGAGGAAAGCTTGGTGATCCAGGTGGTGGCGATCTCGACCGTCTTCTCGGCCAGGACGGTGGCACCGCCGATCCCGGCCGTCACCGCTGTCGCGGCAATCAGGGGGATAGCACTGATCACCGCGACGGTCTTAGCGACGAAGTCGGTCAGGATGTAGCCGCCGGTGGCGATGAGTGCCTCGCCAGCGGTGGTGATCGGGGCGATGACGGCGTCGGTCAGGACGGTGATCGCCTCTCCGATCTGCCCGCCGACGGCCAGCTGAAAGGCCTCGAGGGCGGCCGCGGGGAAGTCCCACACCCCGGCGCTGAGCGCAGCGATGGAGCCGGTGAGACCGCTGATACCGACGTTGATGTAGTTGAACAGGTTGACTTCCAGCTGCCGGATGACCGGTCCCGCGTCGGTGACGTTCTGCGCCAGCAGGCCTACGTTGTTGTAGAAGCCCAGCGAGGCCTCGTTGGCGAGCAGGGCGTTCAGCACGTCGCCGCCGGTCTGATCAAATCCGGCGAACGGCCAGTTAAGTTCACCCGCACCTGGAGTCGGAGCATCGAAGTAGTAGGTCCCGAAGATGTAGTTCTGACCCTGCTCGAGGACCCCGAGCAGCTGCTCGATCGGGTTGCTCAACGCCGACAGCGCGACCGAAGCCGAGGGCATCGGCAGCACGGGAAGCTGCTGCTGGACGCCGGCGACCGCCACGGAACTGGCGCCGAGGAATGCCGCAGTTCCTGCGATGAACTGCGAGCGCAGAGAGATGAGCACGTGAAAAATCCTTCCGGTAAAAACACTGTCCGCGCTGGTGTGAGCGCGGGCGCAGCGACGATACCGGAGGTATCGGGCATTTGCGGAACCGAGCAGGTCGCCCGCTCAGCCCTTCACGGTGAAGTCGGTCCGGATGCCGTCGCCCACCATTCCCGGCTTGCAGGCCACCACGTAGGTCCCGGGTGCGGCTAATTCAACTTTCAGGTCACGCTTCAGCCCGGGCGAGATGTTCTCGACCTCGCCGACCACACCCCCGCTAGGGTTGTAGACGTAGAGCTCGGTCACCTTGGCGCCGTTGTTGGTGACGGCGAAGGTGACCGGGCCGACGGCGGCTTCGGCGACCGACAGTGCGCACCCGGTGTCGGTGGCGTCGACGCTGACCTCGGTGCCGGCATCGGCAGCACTGTCGGTCGCGGATTCCTTGGCGGCGCAGCCGCTGGCGCCGGCACCGATGAGGACGGCGGCGAGAACCGCCGCGGCGGACCTGGGAGTCACGTGGTGGACCTTTCCATCGTTGGGTTAGCGGAGGTGGCGGGGTGCCCGGGGGTAGGAGCGGGCCGTAGGAACAGAGTGAGCACGATCGACAGATAGGCCAGCCAGCACACCAGCTGCAGCACTGTGGGCGTCGGGGTGATGTTGAAGATTCCCTGGAAGGTTTCGCCGTACCAGGAGTTCCAGTTGATCCAGGTGCTGATATCGAAGGCGTGCTGCCCGAGCCCGGGCAGCCAGCCGACGGTCTGCAGCGCCCCGATGCCGTAGGACAGGATGCCGGCCGCCACCACGATGAGGAACACCCCGGTGTAGGAGAAGAATTTCGACAGGTTGATCCGGACGGCGCCGGCGTACATGCCCCAGGTGATCGCCCCGGCGACACTCACGCCGATCAGCAGTCCCAGCAGCGGCCACGCCGTGGTCGCCTCGGCGTAGCCGGCCATGAACAGCCCGGTTTCCACGCCCTCGCGCCCCACGGCCAGGAAGGACAGCATCACGATGGCCAGCGCGCCGGTCTCCAGCGCCTTGGACATCCCGGCCTTCAGGTCACCGGACAACCCCGCGGCGGCCCGGTGCATCCACAGCACCATCGACGTCACGATCACGACGGCGACCAGGGAAGCGACGCCGGCGACTGCCTCGGCGGCCAGACCGCTGACCGAATAGGCGCTGTAGAGAATCGCCAGGAACACCCCGACGGTGACTGCGATCGCCCCGCCGACGCCCAGCCAGACCCACTTCAGCGCATCACGGCGGTCCGCTTTTACCAGAAACGCGATCAGGATCATCACGACGATGCCCGCCTCCAGGCCCTCCCGGAGCCCGATCAGGCCGCTGCCCAGCAGCTGGGCGGACACATCCGGTCCCGACGCCGTCAGCAAGTCGGTCATCCCACCCCCATCAATTTAGGCTTGCCTAATCTATCTTAGGCGAACCTATCTCGCCAAGGCCGGGCGGTGGACGCCCTCAGGATGGCCCGGGTGCCCCGTCGGCAGCGCGTCGGTGCGTCCGTTCCCGGGCCAGGGTCTCCCCACGGAAGAACTCCGGCGCCTTGAGATTCCAGAAGATCATCAGCAGCACGCCGACGAACAGGCTGAACACGCCGATGACGAACACCGTGCCGATCCCGGCCAGCGATCCGCTCGACCCGTATTCCGGGTTGGCCATCTCGTAGGCCTGGATCAGGCCCACAGGGATGAGCACCAGCGCGCCGATGGCGGGCAGGACGACCTGTTCGAGCGCGGTGCGCCAGTTGTCAAAGGCGGTGTCCCAGAAGTAGATCACCGAGGACACCGCGACCACGGTGTAGTAGGTCATGATGGCGATCCCGACGCTGTAGACGGTGTCCTCGACGATCGAGTCGCTGACCACCACCAGCCCGCCGTAGATGGCCAGCGTGGTCAGGCCGATGAACCAGGTCGCGAACGTCGGGGTCTGCCGAACCTCGTCGACCGAGGCGAACCGGCTGGGCAACGCCTTGTAGGCGGCCATCGACAGCACCCCGCGCACCGTGGCCATCACCGTGGACAGGGTGGCCGAGAAGGCCGACAGCCCGACGATCACCGCCGCGATGAGGGCGCCGCCCGACCCGACCGCGTCGCGGGCCAGGCTGGAGAAGATGTCGTCGATATTGGCCCGGTTGGTCAGGCTTCCGGGGCTGTCGTCGTCGATACCGGCGTAGGCCAGGGCGGCCACGCTGAACACCACGTAGGTGATCACGGTGATCAGGATCGCCGTCACTCCGCTGCGGCCGGACTCCTCGGCGGTTCCCTGGGTCTCCTCCGACATCGACAGGGCGGCGTCGAACCCCCAGAAGATGAAGACCGCCACCAGGAACCCGCCGAGCAGGGCGCTGAAGCTGCTGATGGCGAACGGGTTGAACCATTGCCAGGAGAAGGGTTCGGCGGTCGGGTTGTGGTTCTGGCGGATGATGTTGATGCCCAGGATCGCGGCGAACAAGGCCAACCCTCCGTACTGGACGACGGTCAGAACGACGGTGGTCCGAGAGGATTCTTCGGCGCCGCGGGCGACCAGCCAGGTGGTGATGAGGATGAACACGGCGGCGATGGCGACCTTCAGCCAATCCGGCGGGTTCTCGATCTTGAAGGCAACGGTCGCCGCATTCACGGTGATGCCCGCGGCGCCGACGCCGGCCAGGATGCTGGAGAGCATCAGCGCGAAGCCGCCGATCCAGCCGATATGCGGCATGATCGCTTTGGATCCCCAGGTGAACACGGTTCCCGCGTCGGGAGCCGCATCGGTGAGGTGCTTGTAGGCCAGCGCGATGAAATACATCGGTATGACCGCCAGGATGAAGACGATCGGCATCTGGTAACCGGCTTCGTCGGCACCGTGACCCAGCGCCCCCGTCAGCGAGTAAGCCGGTGCGGTGGCGGCCAGACCGATGGCCACGGCGCCGATCAGCGAGATCGACCCCTTCTTGAGACCCTTGGATCTCAGTTCGTGCATCGGGGGGTCGACGGCCCCCTCGTCCTGTGCCATGAAGGGGATTGTCGCACCCGACGGCGTCCGGATCGCGCGATCAGCCCACCGCGAGTGCGGCAGCCAACGCGGCACCGAACGCGAGGGTGGGCACCGCCATCGCCGCGAGGAATCCCAGTCCGAAGCGGCGACCGCCGGCGGCGAAGGCCAGCCCGATCTTGACGAGCAGATTGGAGCCGAGAGCGGCGGCGATGGCCACCAACGCGGTGTCGGCGGTGATGTCCCCGGCCGCGGCCAGGGTGGCGGCGGCCACCGAGCCCGCGTGGGCGTCGGCCAGGCCGGCGGCGAACGCCCCCAGCACCGCGCCCTGCGGACCCAGCACCTCGGCGCCCCAACGGCCGATCAGCAGGGCGAACACCAGGACGGCCGCCAGGATCAGCGCAGGGCGAAGCGCGAACGGCCGCCCCGCCGGGGTCGGCGCCTCCGTCTCGTCCGGATGGGATCGAGCCCGCCGGTAGATGACGGCCGCGACGATCATGAGCGTGGCGGCCCCCACCACCACCGGGGGCCACAGCCGGCGCAACAGCGCAGGGTCGACGTAGGCGATAACGACCAGTAGTTGCAGGAAGGTGGCCAGGCTGGCGGCCAGCGCGCCGGCCAGCGGCACCCGAGGGTCGGCCGCGGCGCGGCCGATCCGGCCCATCGACGCCGTGGTGGCCGTGGCCGAAACGAACCCGCCTGCCAGCCCCGTGACGAGCAGGCCCCGTTGCGGCCCGAGCGCGCGCACGCCGATGTAGCCGACCCACCCGATACCGGTGAGCAGCACGACCAGCAGCCACACCTTCGACGGATTGAGCACGCCGTAGGGTCCGAGCGGACGATCGGGAAGCAGCGGCAGGATGACGAACGCCACCACGAAGAACTTGATGGCGTCCTCGAGTTCGACCTCGCTGACGATGTCCCGGGCGAAGCGGTGGATCCTTTCTTTGGACAGCAACAGCCCGGTGACCAGAACGGCCAGGGCGACCGCGACGGCGGGCCTGGTGTAGGCCAGCGCACCGAGCAGGTAGGTGACCAGGGCGGCGATCTCGGTGGTGGTTCCCGGGTCGTCGTCGTTGGTGCGGAAGTAGGCCAGCGCCATCAACGCCGCCACCGCGATCAGCCCCACCAGCACCACCCATTGCCCGAACGCCGCCGCAACGGCTCCCAGCAGGGACAGCAGCGCGAAGGACCGCGAGCCCGCTGAGAGCCGGCGACTGTGGCTGCGCTCGCGCTCGAAACCCAGCAGCAGCCCGATCGCCAGCGCGACCAGGAAGGGCTGCAGCTGCTGCCAGTTCATGGTCAGCCGGCGGCGAAGGCCTTGGCCGGTACCTCACGTTCTCCCGCGCGAATGGCCTCGACGATCCGGCGGGCGACCACCTCGGGTTGCAGGCCTTCAGGCAACCGGGGCGCGGTACCGGCGATCGGATGCTGGGCAAGCCCGGTCTCGGTGTGCGGTGGCCGGGCGTCGGTCACGGTGATCCCCACGCGGCGTAACTCCCGGCTGAGCGCCTGGTCCGCCGCGCTCAGCGCTGCCTTGGACGCCGCGTAGGCGGCCATGCCCGGAAGCGGCTGCTCGGCGACCACCGCGCTGATGTTGGCGATGAACCCGCGGGACTCCGTCAGGGCGGGCAGGGCCGCCCTGATCAGCCAGAGCGGGCCGAGCACGTTGGTCAGGAACAGGTCTTCGATCACCTCGTCATCGGTGTCGGCAAGCAGACCGAAGGCGACCACCCCGGCCGCGTTGACCAGGCCGTCGATCCGGCCGTGCGCCGACAGCGCGGCGTTCACAATCGCCGCACCGGCCTCTGCGTCGCGCAGGTCCGCGACGACCGGGGTGGCTTCGAAGCCCAGCGATTCCAGCCCCTGCGGGTTCCGTGCGGCCACGGTCAGTCGGGCGCCCGCAGCGGCCAGTAGCCCGGCGATGTGCCGCCCGAGACCTCCGCTGGCGCCGACGACAACGACCGATGCGCCCTCCAGTTGACGATCCGGCATCGCAGTCACCTACCGCGCCAGCGGACTGTAGAAGACAAGGCCATTGCCCTTGTTGTCATAGACCACGGCACGGCGCTCGTGGGCGTCGTCATAGGGGCCCTTGACGATTCCGCCGCCGCTGGCCTCGATCGCCTTCGCCGCGGCGTCCACATCGGCGGTCTTGATGCCGACCACGACCTGTCCGGGGATCGGATGGTCGACGGCGGTGGCCAACGCCAGCGTCACCGACCCGCCGTCAAGTGCGGCGAAATGCGCGCCGTCGCGGAACTTCAGCGGCATGCCCAGCGTCTCGCTGTAGAACTCGATGGACCCGTCCAGGTCGTCGGTGGACAGGATGACCATCCTGACGTCGTGATCGCTCATCCTCTTTCCTCTCTGCCCGCCCGGAGCCCCCGGGGCTCTACCTAACCGCTCGGAGGCCCCGGGCGATCACCAATCGCTGAATCTGGTTGGTGCCCTCGAAGATCTGGGTGATCTTCGCCTCGCGCATATAACGCTCCACCCGGTAGTCGCGGGTGTACCCGACGCCGCCGAGCACCTGGACGGCGTCGGTGGTGACCTTCATGGCGGCGTCGGTGGCGACCAGTTTGGCCACGCTGGCCTGTTGGGAAAACGGCGTCCCGGCGTCCCGGCGGCGCGCCGCGTCGAGGTAGGTGGCCCGCGCGGCACCCACGGCGGCGGCCATGTCGGCAAGCAGGAAGCCCAGGCCCTGGTGGTCGATGATCTTGCGGCCGAACGTCGTTCGCTCGTTGGCGTAGGCAACCGCCTCATCCAGTGCCGCCTGCGCCAGGCCCACGGCCACCGCAGCGATCCCCAGCCGTCCCGCGTCCAGTGCGCTGAAGGCGATCTGCAGTCCCTGGCCTTCATCGCCGATACGCCGGCCGGCGTCAACCAGGGCCCGGTCGTAGAACGCCGTCGTGGTGGGGATCGCCACCAGCCCCATCTTCTCCTCGGGCTTGCCGAAGCTCAGACCGGGTTGGTCGGCGGCGATCAGAAAGCAGGTGACTCCCCCGCTGCCCTCCGCGGTTCGCGCGAACAGCGTGTAGAAGTCCGCCCGCCCGCCGTGGGTGATCCAGGACTTGGAGCCGTTGATCTCGTAGCCCCCGTCGATGGGAGTGGCCGCGCACCGCAGCGCCGCCGCATCGGACCCGGCCTGTGGTTCGGACAGGCTGTAGGCGCCGATCTGCTCGCCGGAGAGCATGCCGGGTAGCCAGCGCTGCTTTTGTTCGTCGGTTCCGAAGGCCTGCAACGGGTTACAGGACAGTCCATGCACGCTGACCGCAACCGCGACCGCCGCCCACCGGGCCGCCAGTTCCTCGAGTACCTGCAGGTAGACCTCGTAGGGCTGGCCGCCCCCGCCCCACTGGAGCGGCTGGGGCAGGCTCAGCAGCCCGGCCGCCCCGAGTTGGGCGAAGACCCCCTCCGGATAGGTCTCGGTGCGCTCGTGCTCGTCGACGATCGGCGTCAGCACCTTGTCGGCGATCTCACGGGTCAGCGCGATCAGGTCGGCGGCGTCATCGTCGGGAAGGAGTCGATCGACGGGCATGGTGTTTCTCCGGACTGTGTGGGCGGTGTCAGAAGTAGCGCGGGAATCGGCTCCAGTCCGGGTCGCGCTTTTCCAGGAATGCGTCGCGGCCCTCGACGGCCTCGTCGGTCATATAAGCCAGCCGGGTGGCCTCGCCGGCGAAGATCTGCTGGCCGACCAGTCCGTCATCTAGCAGGTTGAAGGCGAACTTCAGCATCCGCTGGGCCTGTGGTGACTTGCCGTTGATCTTCTCGGCCCACTGCAGTCCGGTCGTTTCCAACTCAGCGTGGTCCACGACGCGGTTGACCGCTCCCATCTGATGCATCTGCTCGGCGGTGTAGGCCTCGCCCAGGAAGAAGATCTCCCGGGCGAACTTCTGCCCCACTTGCTTGGCCAGGTAGGCGCTACCGTAGCCGCCGTCGAAACTTCCCACGTCGGCGTCGGTCTGCTTGAACCGGGCGTGCTCGCGGCTGGCCAGGGTCAGATCGCAGGTGACGTGCAGGCTGTGTCCGCCGCCGGCCGCCCATCCGTTGACCAGGCAGATGACGACCTTGGGCATGAAGCGGATCAGCCGCTGGACTTCCAGGATATGCAACCGCCCGGCCCTTGCCGGATCGACGGTGTCCGCAGTGTCCCCGGCTGCGTACTGGTAGCCGCTACGGCCGCGGATGCGCTGGTCGCCTCCTGAACAGAACGCCCACCCGCCGTCCTTGGGCGACGGCCCGTTACCGGTCAGCAGCAACACACCAACCTCGGGCCACATCCGGGCGTGGTCCAGCACCCGGTACAACTCGTCGACGGTGTGCGGCCGGAATGCGTTGCGCACCTCCGGGCGGTCGAAGGCCACCCGAACCGTCGGCTCCGGCACCCCGTCGCGCACATGGCGGTGATAGGTGATGTCGGTCAGATCCTCGAAGCCCTCGACGGGCGCCCAGAGGTCGGGTTCGAACGGGTTTCGGCTCACGGCCCGAACTTACGCCACCGGCGATTCGACGCCGCCTCGGCCGCGCCGTCACGAGGAGGGGACCCCCGGGGACGTCTCGGCGGCCGCCGTCGGCATCCCCAGAGCCACAGTGAGTTCCAGGATTTTCCGCGGATCGGCCAGCCGCTCGCCGTAGAGATCGCGCAACTGGTTCATCCGGTAGCGCACGGTCTGGGCGTGGACGAACAGATCGGCCGCGACCGCATCTCTCTGGCCCTGGTGCAGCAGCCACGAGCGCAGCGTCTCGATAAGGCGGTGCGCGGTAGCGGGCCTCAGGTCCGCCAGCGGCTCCAGGGCCCGACGGCGCAGATCCTCGGCCGCCTCGGGGTCGGCGCCCAGCACGATCTCGACCAGATGTTCGTCGGTGTCGACGCAGCCGGCAGCACCAAGGAGGCGCCGGGCCCGAACGGCGCGTTCGAACGATCCCCGCGCCAGTAGCCACGGCCGGGCAGGCCCGACCACCGCGCCGCGCCCGCCCAGGGCGGAAATCAGAACCGATCTCCGGTCACCGTGCACATCGGGCACCAGCACCGCCGACCATGCCTCCGCGGGATCCAGACCGGGCAAGCCCTCGGCGGCCTGCAGCACTTCCGAACTCAGCAGGGCCGTCAAGCCGCGGGCGCCGGCGCCCGGCACCAAGACCGCCGTAAGTGTTTGCGGAACAGACCAATTGGCACGCTCGGCGCTGTTGCGCAGAACCTCGGGGGGCTCGCCGGCGAGCAGTTGGGCGGTGAGCAGGTCGAGGTAGCGTTGACGGACCCGGCCTTCGGTAGCCGACTCGTCGGCATGACCCGAAACACTGGAGGCCGACAGTTCGTCGATGTAGGCGAAAACCAGTTCGGCGAATCGCGCGATGATGGCGGCCGGCAGGCCGGCCCCCACCGCGGTCGCCGACAACTCCCGCCAGGCCACCCTCGCGCCGACCCGATAGGCCGCCAGCAGTGCGTCCATGGAACGGCCGTTGCGGGCCTCTCCCCGGCCCAGTTCGTAGGCGCCGTCAACGGCCGGGGACATCTGCACACCCGGATCGGAGTCATCCGCCGCCGTCACCAGACGCAGAAAAGCCGCCAATGAGGTCTGCACCGCGTTCTCGATGTTCTGACCCATCTGCCCGCTGAACGGGTCGGTGTAGGCGGGCACCTCTGCGACGATCGCGTCCACGGTGCGTTGGGCCATCCGGGGCAACACCGCCTCGAGGGCACTGACCACCTCCGGGTCCAGCGCCAGACCGGAATATCGGCTCCTCTTCTCCGGTGCCGCCCCAGCCGTCGTCTCCGGCATTTTGTTCCTTTTGAATAAAACCAGGCAATTTTTCCACTCTGAGATGTCAAGACTTTAACGCCAGCGCCAATGGATCGTAGTGATATGACCACAACCGCACCCCTTACCGAACCGGCCGCGGCCGCCCTGCGCGGACGTATGTTGCGATTCGCGGCACGGGTCACCACCCCACTGGTCCCCGCCGACTATCTCGACCTGATCGACCCGCTGAGCTCCGGCTCCGCCCTGCGCGGACGGATCATGGCCGTCAACCCCGAGACCCGCGACGCGGTCACGCTGGTGATCAAGCCCGGGCGGGGATGGCGCACCCATGTTCCCGGCCAGTACGTCCGCATCGGCGTGGACGTCGACGGCGTGCGGCAATGGCGGGCCTACTCACTGACCTCCGGCATCGGACGAGCCGACGGCTGTATCGGCATCACGGTGAAGGCGATACCCGACGGTGTGGTGAGCAACTACCTGGTACGGCGGGTCACCGTGGGGACGGTTCTGCACCTCGATCAGCCGGCCGGAGATTTCACCCTCCCCCACCCGGCGCCGGCGAAGATCCTGTTCGTCACCGCCGGCAGCGGCATCACCCCGGTGATGGGAATGCTGCGCAACATGCCCCACCGGGCCATGTCCGACATCGTCCTGGTGCACTCCGCGCCCACCGGCGCCGACGTCATCTTCGGCGGGGAGCTGCGAAGGCTGGCCGCGCAGAGCCGGATTCGGCTCGTCGAGATCCACACCGACGCCGACGGCCCACTGGACATCACCGGGATCGGCTCATTGGTAGATGACCTGAGCGAACGCCAGACCTGGGCCTGCGGCCCCGCCGGCTTGCTCGACGCCGTCGAATCGCACTGGCGGACAACGGGTCTTGAGGCACGGCTGCACACCGAGCGGTTCCGTCCCGCCGTTATCGCCACCGGCGAGGGCGGAACCGTCAACTTCTCGAAGTCCGGCACGACCGCCGACAACGACGGCACCGCGCCACTGCTGGAGACCGGCGAGTCCGCCGGGGTGCTGATGCCCTCGGGGTGCCGGATGGGCGTCTGCTTCGGCTGCGTCGCACCGCTTCGCCGCGGCGCCGTACGTGACCTGCGCACCGGAGGGATCACCACCGCCGCCGAGGGCGACGGTGTCATCGTGCAGACCTGCATCTCCGCCGCCGCCGGCGACTGCGATATCGAACTCTAGAAAGGAATCCGAGATGACCGCACTACTGGAGAACACCGCTCCGACCGCCGGCCTGAGCGCCACCGACATCGAGAACCTCGGCGCCGAACTCGACGCCATCCGCGAGCAGGTCGTCGCCAGCCGCGGTGAGCGCGATGCCGCCTACATCCGCAAAGTCATTGACAGCCAACGCAAACTGGAGCTCGGCAGCCGGGCGATTCTGCTGTTCTCGCTGTTCCCGCCCGCCTGGCTCATCGGAACCGCGGGGCTGTCGGTCTCCAAGATCATCGAGAACATGGAAATCGGCCACAACGTGATGCACGGCCAGTGGGACTGGATGCGTGACCCGAAGATCCACTCCACCACCTGGGAGTGGGACAACGCCTCGCCGGCGGAGTTCTGGAAGCACTCCCACAACGAACTGCACCACACCTACACCAACGTCCGCGGCCGCGACAACGACCTGGGCTACGGCATCATGCGGGTCGACGAGCAACAGCCTTGGAAGCCGATGTATCTGGTGCAGCCGCTGTCCAACGCCGTGAACGCCTGCTTCTTCCAGTACGGAATCGCTTTCTACGACCTCGAAGTCGGCAAGTACCTCAAGGGCCGCGTTGAAAAGAAGGACTTCTTCCGACGCGGCAAGAGAGTGCTGGCCAAGATTCGACGGCAGGCCACCCGCGACTACCTGCTGCACCCATTGCTGTCCGGCCCGTCGGCGCTGACCACACTGGCGGCCAACCTGACCGCGAATCTGGTCCGCAACCTGTGGACGCACTCGGTCATCATGTGCGGCCACTTCCCCGACGGCGTCCAGACTTTCTCCAAGGACTCGATCGAGGGCGAGACCCGCGGCGAGTGGTATCTGCGCCAGATGCTCGGATCGGCCAACATCTCCGGGGGCCCCGCCCTGCACTTCATGACCGGCAACCTGTCCTACCAGATCGAACACCACCTGTTTCCGGACCTGCCCAGCAACCGCTACTCCGAGATCGCCCCGAAGGTGCAGGAGGTGTTCGAGCGGTACGGCCTGACCTACACCGGCGGGCCGCTGCCCACACAGGTCGCCTCGGCATGGTGGAACATCATCCGACTCTCCGTTCCGAACGGTCGTCCGGACTGAGCGGAGACTCTAGAGTTCACCCGTGCGCGCCGAACAACTCATCGAGGAGTTCCCGGTCGTCCGGGGCGATTCCAGTGCCATCGAGGCGGCCCGCCTCGTCGCCCAGCACCGCTTGCCCGGCCTGGTGATCACCGATCCGGCGGGCATCCCGCGGCACATCCTGCCCGCTTCTCAGGTCGTCGGCCTGCTGGTGCCGGCCTATGTCCAAGACGATCCCGCACTGGCCGGGGTCCTCAGCGAACTCACCGCCGACCGGGTGGCAGAGAAGTTGAGCGGCAAGTCCGTCGACGAGGTGCTGCCGAAGTCGCTGCCGCCGATGGCGGTGGCCAACGCCGACGACACCATCATCGAGGTAGCCGCGATCATGGCTCAGGCGCATTCTCCACTGGTCGCGGTCGTCACCGAGCACCGCCTCATCGGGGTGATCACAGCCTCCCGGCTGCTGGAAGTCGCCCTGGGAAACCGGTGAGCGCCCCGTGAGCGCCGTAGCGATCTTTGCGCTGGCCGTCTTCCTGGTCTCCTACCTGCTGATAGCCACCGAACGCATCAACAAGGTCAAGGCCGCACTCGGCGGGGCCGCCGTCATCGCGGCGGCCGGGATCGCCGGATCCGACGACATGTTCTACTCCCACGAGACCGGAGTCGACTGGAACGTCATCTTCCTGCTGCTCGGAATGATGGTGATCGTCGGCGTCCTGCGCCGCACCGGGGTCTTCGAGTACACCGCCATCTGGGCGGCCAAACGGGCCAAGGGTTCGGCCCTGCGGGTGATGATCCTGCTGGCCCTGATCACCGCGGTCGCCTCGGCCCTGCTCGACAACGTCACCACGGTCCTGCTCATCGCCCCGGTGACCCTGCTGGTCTGCGAGCGCCTGGGCGTCAACCCGGTCCCGTTCCTGATCGCCGAGGTCTTCGCCTCCAACATCGGCGGCGCGGCCACCCTGGTCGGCGATCCCCCCAACATCATCATCGCCAGCCGGGCGGGCTTGTCCTTCAACGACTTCCTGGTGCACATGGCACCGCTGGTCCTGATCGTGCTCGCGGTGTTCCTGGCCCTGCTCCCGCTGATCTTCCGGGGCTCGTTCACCGTGGAATCGGACCGGGCCCAAGAGGTGATGTCGCTCAACGAACGCGAGGCCATCCGCGACGTCCGGCTGCTGATCAAGTGCCTGGTAGTGCTGGCGGTGGTCTTCGCCGTGTTCCTCACCCATTCGATCACCCACATCGAACCGGCCGTGGCGGCCCTGCTCGGCGCGGCAGTTCTCATCGTGATCACCGGAGTCGAACCGGAGCACTACCTGGACAGCGTGGAGTGGGAGACACTGTTGTTCTTCGCCGGGCTCTTCATCCTGGTCGGGGCCCTGGTCAAGACAGGAGTCATCGGCCAGATCGCGCAGTTGGCCGGCCAGGCCACCGGCGGCAACGCGCTGCCGGCCGCCATGGGCATCCTGGTGATCTCGGCGCTGCTGTCCGGGGTGATCGACAACATCCCCTACGTGGCCACCATGAGCCCGGTGGTCGCGGATTTGACCACGACCATCGCCGATCCGGTTGCGGCTCAATCGCTGTGGTGGTCCCTGGCGATGGGCGCGGACTTCGGCGGAAACCTCACCGCGGTCGGCGCCAGCGCCAACGTGGTGATGCTCGGCATCGCCGCCCGGGAGGGGCATCCGATCAGTTTCTGGGAGTTCAGCCGCAAGGGGGCGGTGGTGACCGTGCTGACGATCGCGCTGGCCGCGCCGTATGTGTGGTTGCGCTACTTCGCCTTCGGCTGACCCGGCGCGGCGCTACGCCGACCGGGTCTCGACGGGATCGTGACGCGGCCCGGACAGAAGGTCGTTGTAGTGCTCGACGAGCCGGTCGCAGACCACCGGCCAGGTGCGGCCCAGCACGCTGCGCCGGGCGGCCTGGGAGTAGCGCTCCCGCTGGCCGAGCAGATGGTCCACCGACCCCGACAGCCGCGCACCGAAATCGTTGGGCGCCAGCAGCAGGCCGGTGCGGAACGGGGTCACCAGGTCGCGGGGCCCGCCGGCGTCGGGGGCCACCACCGGAACCCCGGAGGCCAGCGCTTCCTGGACCGTCTGGCAGAAGGTTTCGTGCTCACCCGGGTGAACGAAGACGTCCATGCTCGCGTAGGCCGCGGCGAGGTCCCGGCCGTACAGCGCGCCGGTGAAGACCGCGCCGGGCAAGACCGAACGCAGTGTGCCCCGATCGACGCCGTCACCGACGATGACCACCTGCAGATCGTCACGATGAGCCAGGGCGGCAAGACGTTCGACGTGCTTCTCCGGTGCCAGCCGGCCGACGTATCCGACCACCGGCTTGCCGTCCGGTGACCACGTCCGGCGAAGCCGGTCATCGCGTGCCGACGGGGCGAATCCGGTCAGATCGACCCCCCGTGGCCAATGGTGAACGCGGGGAACACGCTGGGCGCGAAGATCGTCGATCGCCGCGGTCGAGGGTGCCAGGGTGCGGTCGGCCAGGCGGTGGAGATGACGCATCCAGGCCCGCACCGGCGCGGCGGCCAACGGCAACCCGTAACTGGCGGCGAAACCCGCCACATCGGTCTGATAGACCGCGACGGTGGGGACACCGAGGCGTCGGGCCGCGAGCAGCCCGCCGTAGCCGAGCAACGCCGGCGAGGCCAGATGGACGATGTCGGGATCGAAACCCCGCAGGACCCGCAGCATCCGCGGGCGGGGCACACCCATCGGAAGTGAGGTGACCTTGGGCAGCATCCGGGAGGGCACCCGGTGCACCCTCACTCCGTCATGGACACGCGGCGCCGGAGACTGACCGCGGGGGTTGTCCGGGGCGATGACGAGCGTCTCATGTCCGATCCGGCGCAGGTGCTCGAGCACCCGCAGAACCGAGTTGGAGACTCCATTGACGTTGGGCAGGAACGATTCGGCAATGATCGCGACTCGCACGGATTCAGGGTTGCACCACCCGGTGTCGCCGAGGTTGCGCACCGGAGTACGGCGGCCGTCGGGGGCCTGTCGGCTCAGAACGCTGCCGGCTGAGAACGCTGCCGGCTCAGAGGCTCACGAACGTGCGGCCGCTCGGCGGGTGATGTGACGCACGCAACGGGTGTGATCCGAACAACAAGGCCTTCCCGTTGTGACAACGGATTCAGTACATTTTTCATACCAAAACAACTGAATACGCACATCGCAGGCCTTTTAAAGGATGAGATCATGAGGAACGCAGCCCCTCTCGTCGGAGCAGCTCTCGTCGCCGCCGCGCTGGCCCTGTCCGCGCCGGCCAGCGCAACCCCGGCGATAACGGCCGGACTGTCCGACGCCGTCGCCACCGCCGCCGCCGCCCCCGGCGCGATCGGGCCCCAGGGGGCGAGCGGCAAGTTGACCGTCCAGGATTCGGGCCTGAAGCCGGAGGGCGCGCGCGTCGGTGTCAGCACCGTCGACGGCGCCTACAGCAAGGCCGCCACAGACGGGACGATCACTCCGTCCGCGTCCTTCTCGCCCGCCCTGTAATTCCCGGGGGCTGGCGATACCCGTAGCCCGTTGGGCGACTCACAGTCGTCCTCGTCGGGGAACGGATCGTCGCCCAGGGGCACATCGGACGGGCCGACCGCGTCATCTCCCCGGCCCGGACCATGAACGCGGGGATGCCCTTGGGCCACCGAAGACCCCGCATCGCAGCAAACTTTTACGTCCACCCCCAGTGGGTCGGTCTGTTTCCGATTCCAGAGCACCGGGCCAACACCGGGTGAACACTTGCCCGCAGGTGAATCACTGGTCACGGTACGTACACCGACACAACACCCGGAAGTCGTGGTTTCGCCATCCGGCTCGATGACTGTGCAGTCCGTGAGCACCTCTTCCGTACTCATCGCCCCCGACCACACCGACACCCGCGGGCTTCCCGGCCCGCGGTACTCACTGCTGCTGAGCTCCGATCCCGAGCTCATCGAGGCCGCGCAGCGACTGCGCTACGGCGTGTTCTCCACCGAGCCGGGTTTCACCCTCGACAACGCCACCTCGCTGGACGCCGACCGGTTCGACGAGCACTGCGACCACATCCTGGTCCGCGAAGACACCACCGGCGAGTTGGTCGGCTGCTACAGAATGCTGCCGCCGCCCGGCGCCATCGCGGCCGGAGGGCTCTACACCGCGACCGAATTCGAGATTTCCGGCCTGGATCCGTTGCGGCCGTCGATGGTCGAGATGGGCCGTGCCGTGGTGCGCGGCGATCACCGCAACGGGGCGGTGATCCTGATGATGTGGGCGGGCATCCTCGCCTACCTGGATCGCTACGGCTATGACCACGTCATCGGGTGCGTCTCGGTGCCGACACACGGCGAGGGCCCTGCGGGCAGCGTCCTGCGGGGCGTCCGCGACATCGCACTGACCCGCCACCGCGCGCCGCAGGCTTACACCGTCCACCCCTACCGGCCGGTGACCCTCGGCGGCCGGCCACTGGAGGACATCGCCCCTCCCGAGCGGACCACCCTGCCGCCACTGATGCGCGGCTACCTGCGACTCGGCGCCCGGATTTGCGGGGAGCCCGCCCACGACCCCGACTTCGGTGTCGGCGACTTCCCGGCCCTGCTGGACAAACGTCAGGCCGACATCCGCTACCTCAACCGGCTGCGGTCGGCCTCGGCGGCCGGCCAGACCCGATGACAGGAGCGGGCGGCGCCCACCCGTGGTTGCCCAAGACCACCTGTGACCATCACTGCGTGCTCTCCGGGCTCGGCGAACCCGGGCATCTCTTCCTGGAGACGCTGCGCTGCGTCCGGCGCATCACGGCCGCCGCGCTGGTGCTGATGGTGCTGCCCCTGCTCGCGGTGCCGCTGCCGGGCCACCTGCGGATCAAACGGCTGTACTGCCGGGCGATGCTGTCGGCCCTGGGTATCCGGATCACCCTGTCCGGCGGGCCGATCCGCAACCTGCGCGGGATGCTGGTGGTCAGCAACCACGTCTCGTGGGTGGACGTCTTCACCGTCGGCGCCGTCCTGCCGGGCACCTTCGTCGCCCGCGCCGATCTGATCGACTGGCCGGCCGTGGGACTGGCGGCGAGGCTGGCCAGGATCATCCCCATCGACCGCGGTGACCTGCGGGGACTGCCGGCCGTGGTCGACGCGGTCGCAGGACGGCTGCGCGGCGGGAGCACGGTGGTGGCTTTTCCGGAGGGGACGACCTACTGCGGCGCCGACCACGGCAGATTCCGTCCGGCCCTGTTCCAGTCCGCGATCGACGCCGCCCGCCCGGTCCAGCCGGTGCGGCTGACCTATCACCACCGCGACGGAAAGCTCTCGACGGCCACGGCGTTCCTCGGCGAGGACACGCTGTGGGCATCGCTGAAGCGAACCGCCCGGGCGCCCCGGACCGTCGTGCACCTCGAGGTCCGGCCGCTGGAACTGCCCGGGGTGCCCCGCAACGAACTGGCGGCACGGTGTGAGACGGCGATCCGTGTGACCCCCGTCCCCCACCGGGATAACTGCGCCAACACAGAGGTTTAAATTCACATGAACACTGACCGTATTTTCCGAAGGTCGTGCTGTCGGCCCACCCGGGGCTCCGCAGAATGTTCAAGTGAATACTGAGCTCATCATCCTGGTGCTGCTGATCGCCACCGCACTGGCGTTCGATTTCACCAATGGGTTCCACGACACCGGCAACGCCATGGCGACCTCGATCGCGACCGGTGCCCTCAAACCCAAGCTCGCCGTTCTGCTCGCCGGCGTTCTCAACTTGGTCGGCGCATTCCTGTCGGTCGAGGTCGCCGTCACCGTGACCACGTCGGTGCTGAAGGTGCAGGACTCCGACACCGGCCGCCTGCTGCCCGGAATCGACGCCTCGACCGGCCTGACCATCATCTTCGCCGGGCTGATCGGCGGCATCCTGTGGAACCTTCTGACCTGGCTGTTCGGCATCCCGTCGAGTTCGTCGCACGCCCTGTTCGGCGGGCTGATCGGAGCGGGCCTGGCCGCCCTCGGGTTCAGCGGCGTCAACTGGCCCGGCGTGACCCAGAAGGTGCTTATCCCCGCGGTGGCCGCCCCGGTGATCGCCGGACTGGTCGCCGCTTGCGGCACCTGGCTGGTCTACCAGATCACCCGCAAGGTTCTGAAACGCCGCCGCGAGAACGGGTTCCGCTGGGGCCAGATCGCCACGGCCTCCCTCGTCGCGCTCTCCCACGGCACCAACGACGCCCAGAAGACCATGGGTGTGATCGCGCTGGCGCTGATCACCTCCGGTCACCTCACCGGGGACGTCAAAGAGGACGGTCTGCCGCTGTGGATCATCGCCAGTTGCGCACTGGCCATCGGACTGGGCACCTACATCGGCGGCTGGCGGGTGATCCGCACCCTGGGGAAGGGCCTGGTGGAGATCGAGTCGCCGCAGGGCCTGGCCGCCGAGGCCTCCTCGGCGGCGATCATCCTGAGCTCCAGCGCGGCCGGCATGGCGCTGTCGACCACCCACGTCGCCACCGGCTCGATCCTGGGCAGCGGCGTCGGCAAGCCCGGCGCCCAGGTGCGCTGGGCGGTGGCGGGACGGATGGCCGTTGCCTGGCTGGTCACCCTGCCCGCCGCCGCCATCGTCGGAGCGTTGTCCTACTGGCTGTCCTACCTGATCAAGGGCATCACCGACTCCCGGCTGGCCGGCGACGGCGTCATCTTCCTCATTCTGGTGGGCCTGTCGTTCTACCTGTGGTGGCGTGCACAGCAGCAGAAGGTGGACCACAACAACGTCAACGCCGACTGGGACGAGAACACCAACTCGGTGGTGCCCGCCGGAACTCGCGAAGCAACGACCGAGGCCAGCAAGCCCAAGGACCCCGTCTCGATCTGAGGCCGACCATCTGCTGATCAGGCTTTCCGGCCCCTGATCCGGGGCCGGGCCTCGTTCACTTTCGCCAGGTACGGTTTTCCCATGGTGTCAAGGCCCGGCGTTCCGGGGCTCGGGACGTTGGTCCGGGCCCCGCTGTGGGCCGTCTCCGCGGGCCTGCAGGTCGCCGTCACCGGTACGGCGGCGGTCGTGGGACTGGCGGGGTCGGCCGCACTGCAGGGCGGTTCGGCCGCCACCCGCGCCGGCGGCGCGGTCCTCGACGCGGTTCCCGGAGCGCGGGCCGCGGCCCGCGCGGCGGTGGACATCGCCGTCGAGGCGATCGGCGGCGAACCGGCCCGGCGCAGCAGTCGGCACGGACGGCGGCGCTGGATCGAGGTCCGGGGGCTGTCCGGACCGGATGCCGACGACATCGCCGACGCGGTCCTCGAGGCGGTGCGCGCCACACCGGGGGTGCTCGACGCGGTCATCAATCGTTCGGTCGCCCGGGTGGTGGTCACCGTGGCCCCTGACGCGGCCGAACCGGACCTCGCGGCCGTCGTCGACGGCGCCGAGCGGAAGGCCCGTACCCATACCGCGCACCGGCACCGGCCGCTTACGCTGCCCGGCGATGACGTCCTGCTCCTCGGGCGGGCCTTCAGCGCCCTAGCCGCCGCCGCCGGACTGGGCCTTTCGATCGCCGGAGCCACCATGCGGCTACCGGGCCTGCCCAGCATCGTCTCGGTCGCGCCGACCCTGGCCGAACAGATCCCCGCCGTACGCCACCACCTGGTCCGCCGGATCGGACATGAGGGAACCGACCTTCTGCTGTCTCTGCTCACTGTGACCGGCAATGTCCTGACGGTGTCGCCGACGGCCGCGGCCGCCGAGGCCGCGGCCCGCGCAATGCTCGCCGCCGAGGGCTGGAATGTGCGTCAGGCCTGGCATCGGCACGAACCCGGACTTGCCGCGGACTGCCCGCGCGGTCGCGGACCCGCCCACGGCACGATGGTCTTCGCCGACGGGCCCGGCGAGGACTACGCCAACCGCGCGGGCTGGATCGGTCTGAGCGCCGCCGTCCTCCTCGGGGCACTGTCCCGCAATCCGACCGTGGCCGGAGCCGCCGCACTGGTGTCCGCGCCCAAACCCTCCCGCGCAGCCCGGGAGGCCTTCGGGTGCGCC
>JAGQTO010000084.1 GCA_020439025.1 Mycobacterium sp.
ACGATCTCCTGGGTGTTCCAGTTCTTGTCCTTGATCCACGCCGACGACCGTCGCCCCGGCTGGTAGGTGGAGTCCCACCTCTTGGCGACAACTCCCTCCCACTTGCGTTCGCGGGAGTACGCCAGTGCATCTGGTCCATCACCGTCGATCAAGGGCGGAACAATCAGATCGGTCCCCTCGGCGAGCGTCTCGAGCACCCGCCGCCGATCACGATATTTCACCCCCAGCAGAGATCGGCCGTCGAGGTGCAGAATGTCGAACGCCCAGAACTCGATTCGGGATCCGCCCGCACGATTTTGCATCGCGTGGAAGTTGGGCACCCCGTGGAAGTCCAGCGCTACGACTTCGCCGTCAAGAATGACGTGGTGATCGGCCAGCACCGGAGCGAGTGAATGCAACTGCGGGAATTCGGATGTCACGTCACGGTCGTTGCGCGATTGCAGAAGCAGCCGACCGTGGTCCGCCTCGATCAGAAGCCGGTAGCCGTCGTACTTTCCCTCGAACGCCCACAGGTCGGCGGTGAAGGAACGCACCGATCCCAGGGTCGCCAGCATGGGCGCGAAGTCCTGGATTCGCACCGAGGGTTGGTCCTTCATCCGGTGCGCCAGCCAGTGATCGCCATCAGTCTGGATCAGCGCGTAGCGCCCATTGATGCGCCGGCCGTGCAGGTAGACGATCACCTCGCCGCCCTTGGCCTTGGGGGCCCCGCCCTTGCCCCGGGGGGCTATGTCGAACTTCTCGGCCGCATAGTTTCCGGAGTCCCAGATCTTCACCGTGCCGGCGCCGTACTCGCCCTTCGGGATCACCCCCTCGAAGGTGGCGTACTCCAAGGGGTGATCCTCAGTACGCACCGCCAGGTGGTTCTCCGACACCGTGTTCGGCAGATTCTTGGGCACCGCCCAGGACACCAACACCCCGTCCCGTTCCAGCCGGAAGTCGTAATGCAGACGTCGAGCATGGTGCTCCTGGATGACGAAGCGGTTGTCGGCACCGGCCCGCGGCACACTCTGCGGCACGGGTTCCGGCGTCTTGGAGCCGTCCCGCTTTTCCCGATAGGCGCTCAGCCGGTCACGCTTGCGCGCTGCGCCGGGCACGGCGCCCTTCGACGCAGCGCCGGGCGGGTCGAGCCCGGCCAGCAGATCACCGTGTTCGGCCACGCGTGCGAGCACCTCGTCGTAGCGGAGCTGCCGCAGCCCGGGATCGCCGAGCTCATCCCAAGTCCTGGGCGCGGCGACGGTCGGCGATTGCCGCCCCCGCAACGAATACGGAGCGATTGTGGTCTTGGCCGCGTTGTTCTGACTCCAGTCCAGGAAAACCTTCCCCGTCCTCGCGCTCTTGGCCATCGTCGCGGTGACCCGATCCGGCATGGACCGCTCAAGTTGCTCTGCGACTCTCCGGGCCACCGTCACCGCGCCGTCACTGCTCAGCGGATCTGCGAGCCGCGCGTAGAGGTGCAGCCCCTTACTCCCACTGGTCAGCGGGTAGAGCATCAAACCCATGTCGCGCATCAACTCCCGCACCGCATGCGCCACCTCGCACATCTGTGCCATATCGGTTCCCTGCCCCGGGTCGAGGTCGAACACCAGCCGGGTGGCCGGCCCGGGCTTGCCGTCCGGGCCGAACACCCATTGCGGAACATGCACTTCCAGCGCAGCCTGCTGGGCGATCCAAGCCAGACCGACCGAAGTGTCAATGATCGGGTAGGTGGTCTCACCGGAGCGGTGCATCAAAACACCGCGTTGCAGCCACTCCGGGGCGGATCGGGGAAGGTTCTTCTCGAAGAACGCCTTGCCGCCAACTCCGTCCGGCCAGCGTTTACGGGTGGCCGGACGCCCGGAAATGTGGGGCAGCATCAATTCGGCAATCGTGGTGTAGTACCGGAACACCTCGGCCTTGGTGGTGCCGGTCGCCGGATAGAGCACCTTGTCCGGGTTCGTCAGCTTGACCAGCGGTCCGGTCGTCGCGCCCGGCGGCCACACATCGTTCACCACCCCAACGTATTCCGCCCCAGGGCATTCCGCGCTGCTACGGTGAACCAGTGATCAGGCATTCGGCGGCGGTGGCGCTGGTGGCGGCATTGCTGGCCGCTCCTACCGCGTCCGCCGACCCGGACGATATCGAACCGTACTGCACCGGCGGACAGGAGCCCACGACCGGCGAATGCCAGCAGCTGCAAGGCGAGGTCTACACCGATGACGCGCCGGGGGCGGACCCTCTTGTCCCGTTGGGCGTCGACCCCGAATCCGTGCCGGCGGTTTGACCCGGCCTGCCTGGGTATAGGAGATCTCATGCGTTCCATCTGGAAGGGTGCGGTCTCCTTCGGCCTTGTGAACGTACCGGTCAAGGTGTACGCGGCAACCGAGGATCACGATCTGAAGTTCCATCAGGTGCACGCCAAGGACCACGGCCGGATCAAGTACCACAGGGTCTGTGAGGAGTGCGGCGAGGTCGTCGAGTACCGCGATATCGCCAAGGCTTACGAGGCCGACAACGGCCAGACCGTGATCATCACCGAGGATGACATCTCCGCGCTGCCCGAGGAACGAAGCCACGAGATCGAAGTGCTCGAGTTCGTTCCGGCCGACGAGATAGATCCGTTGATGTACGACCGCAGCTACTACCTCGAGCCGGACGGCAAGTCGGTGAAATCATATGTGCTGCTTGCCAAGGCGCTCAGCGAGACCGACCGGGTCGCTATCGTCCACTTCGCGCTGCGCAATAAGACCAGGCTGGCTGCGCTGCGGGTCAAGGATTTCTCCGGACGGACCGTGATGGTGGTTCACACGCTGTTGTGGCCCGACGAGATCCGAGACCCCAACTTTCCAAGCCTCGACCAGGATGTAGAGGTCCGTGCACCGGAACTCAAGATGGCCGGTCAGGTGGTCGAGTCGATGGCCGCCGACTTCCACCCCGAGCAGTTCACCGATACCTACCAGGAGCAGCTCCGCGAGTTGGTGGCGGCCAAGCTCGCCGGTGGAGAGGCGTTCACCCCGGAACAAGCCCCGGCCACGCTCGACGATTCCGAGGACGTCTCCGATCTGCTGGCCAAGCTGGAGGCCAGTGTGCGGCGGCGCCGCGAGCAGTCTGCGGCCGGCCCACCCGCCGATCCCGAGTCCGCCGCAACGGGGTCGACGGAGAGGGCACCCAACAAGAAGGCGCCCGCCAAGAAAGCGCAAACACAGAAAGCCACAGCCCGGAAGGCCCCGGTCAAGAAGTAGAACGTGTTACAACTTGCTTGTTACGGTGGAACGGCGAGGGAAGAGGACACGTGATCCTGGACAGATTCCGCTTGGACGGACAGGCCGCAGTCGTCACCGGCGCCGGCCGCGGACTCGGAGCCGCAATCGCCGTCGCGTTCGCCGAGGTGGGCGCCGATGTACTCATCTGCTCGCGCACCCGGTCCGAACTGGACACGGTGGCCGCCCAGATCGAGGGCACCGGCCGGCGCGCTCACGTCGTCGTCGCCGACCTCGCCAAGCCCGAGGCGACCGCCGAACTGGCCGCAATGGCCGCGGAAGCGTTCGGCCGGTTGGACGTCGTCGTCAACAACGTGGGCGGCAGCATGCCCAACACCCTGCTGACGACCAGTGTCAAGGATATGCGCGACGCCTTCACCTTCAATGTGCTTACCGCACACGCACTGACCGTAGCGGCCGTACCGCTGATGCTCGAGCATTCCGGCGGCGGCTCCATCATCAACATCTCTTCGACGATGGGCCGGCTGGCCGGGCGTGGATTCGCCGCGTACAGCACCGCGAAAGCCGCACTGGCGCACTACACCCGGCTCACCGCGCTGGACCTCTGCCCGCGCATCCGGGTCAACGCGATCGCCCCGGGGTCGATTCTGACCTCCGCCCTGGAGATCGTCGCCTCCAACGACGCCCTTCGCGAGCCGATGGAACAGGCCACCCCGCTGCGCCGACTCGGCGACCCGCTCGACATCGCCGCAGCGGCGGTCTACCTGGCTTCCCCCGCTGGCAGTTTTCTCACCGGCAAGATGCTCGAGGTCGACGGCGGACTGACGGTGCCGAACCTGGATCTGCCCATCCCGGATCTGTAAACCTCAACAGCTAAGGAGTTCGTATGCCCATCCGCGTCGCCCAGATCGGCACCGGGAACGTCGGCGTCCATGCACTTCGCTCGCTGATCACCCATCCCGACTACGAGCTCACCGCGGTCTGGGTGTCCTCGGACTCCAAGGCGGGCAAGGATGCCGGCGAGATCGCCGGGCTGGACATCCCCACCGGCATAGAGGCGACCAACGACCTCGATGCGGTGCTGGCAACCCAACCGGACTGCGCGGTCTACACCGCGATGGCCGACAACCGGCTGCTGGAGGCATTGGAGGATTACCGGCGCATTCTGGCCGCCGGGGTCAACGTGGTCGGCAGCGGTCCGGTGTTTCTGCAGTGGCCATGGCAGGTGATCCCCGACGAGATGGTTGCCCCTATCGAAGCCGCTGCGCGGGAGGGCAAGTCGAGCGTCTTCGTCAACGGCATCGACCCCGGCTTCGCCAACGACCTGCTCCCCCTGGCCCTGACCGGGACCTGCCAGAGCATCGAGCAGGTGCGGTGCATGGAGATCGTCAACTACGCGACCTACGACAGCGCCACGGTGATGTTCGACGTGATGGGCTTCGGCAAGCCGATGGACGAGATCCCGATGTTGCTGCAGCCAGGCGTGCTGAGTATCGGCTGGGGGTCGGTGGTTCGCCAACTCGCCGCCGGGCTGGGCCTGGAACTAGACGGCCTCGAGGAGATGTACGTTCGCGAGCCCGCACCCGAGGCCTTTGATATCTCCTCCGGTCACATCGCCGAGGGGACCGCCGCCGCGTTGCGGTTCGAGGTGATCGGATTGGTCGACGGGGCGCCGGCCGTAGTGCTCGAGCACATCACCCGACTGCGCGACGATCTGTGCCCGGACTGGCCGCAGCCGGCCCAGCCCGGCGGCAACTACCGCATCGAGGTAACCGGGGAACCGTGCTACGCACTCGATCTGTGCCTGTCCAGCCCGAACGGCGACCACAATCACGCCGGCGTGCTCGCCACCGCCATGCGCGTGGTCAACGCCATTCCTGCCGTCGTCGCAGCGCAGCCAGGCATCTGCACCACATTGGACCTGCCACTGGTCACCGGAAAGGGGTTGTACTCTGCCCCGTAGGGATGAGGGGGCCCGTAGGGACTACTCCGTCAGGACTAGGAGGACGTCGTGCCGACCTGGCGCCAGCGCGTTGCCCTAACCTTGGCGATCACGGTCGCAGTCACATGCTGGGCGGTCACATGCTGGGCAGTCGCATGCCTGGCGGCGCCGAGCATCGCCTCCGCCGACAGCCAACTGATCACCAACTGCCCGCACATCACCGCGACCGGCGGAGTCATCCTCGCCGACACCGCCACCGAATGCGCAACCCAGGACAACTACCAGTACAACGCCGCACCGACCGAACCCGATTTTGTCTACCCGTGGGATGACCCGTTCTACGGTCCGGCGCTTCTGATCGCCGGTATGCGACGCGGTCCGGTGCCGGCAGCCGGTGGCGGTGTGCGCTGACATGAGCCGACTATGAGAACCACCGCGCTGATTGCAGCACTCGTGGCCGGGGTAGTTGCGGCCGCCCCCGCATACGCCGCTCCCGAATGCGTCGACGTCGGAACGGGAACGCGGATGTGCAACCGCGGCCCCGGACACACGGCGATCACCACGACACCGACTCCGATCGACCCCTACCATCTGGGCGGATTCGGTTTCGGCATACCGGTATTCGGCCTCGGTGGCGGCGGAATCTGGTTCGGCTTTTGAGGCCCGAACCGACGAGGGTCCGGGGGAAGCCGGGATGGTCGCTGCTCGGGCCGGCCTTCGTCGCGGCCATCGCCTATGTGGACCCGGGCAACATCGCCGCCAACGTCAGCGCCGGGGCGCAGTTCGGCTTCCTACTCGTTTGGGTGATCGTGGTGGCCAACCTGATGGCCGGGCTGGTGCAGTACCTGAGCGCGAAACTCGGCCTGGTCACCGGACGTACGCTTCCCGAGGCAGTCCGGGACCGCACCGGGACGCCCTCCCGGATCGCCTACTGGCTCCAGGCCGAGCTCGTGGCCATCGCCACCGACGTCGCCGAGATCATCGGCGGCGCCATCGCCCTGCAGCTGCTCTTCGGCCTTCCCCTGATTCTCGGCGGAGTCATCACCGGGGTGGTTTCGCTGGGTTTGTTGATGATCGGCGACCGGCGCGGCCAGCCGATATTCGAGCGGGTCATCACCGGCCTGCTACTGGTCATCACCATCGGCTTTCTGGCCAGCCTGGTGGTCAAGGCACCACCGGTCAGCGCGGTGATCGGCGGCCTGGTGCCCCGATTCGACGGAGTCCAGAGCGTTCTGCTGGCCACCGCAATGCTGGGCGCAACGGTGATGCCCCACGCCGTCTATCTGCACTCCGGCCTGGCCAGAGACCGCCACGGACATCCCGACGCCGGACCGGAACGCGTCACATTGCTGCGCGCCACACGCTGGGACGTCGGCGCCGCGATGCTTATCGCCGGAACCGTGAACCTTGCAATGTTGCTGTTGGCGGCAACCAACCTTCGGGGCCGGGACGGTACTGACACGATCGAGGGTGCGCACGCGGCCGTCGCTGACACCCTGGGCCCGGTCGTGGCACTGTTCTTCGCGATCGGCCTGCTCGCCTCCGGCCTGGCCTCAACCTCGGTCGGCGCCTACGCCGGCGCGATGATCATGCAGGGTTTGTTGCGCAAACGATTTCCCCTGCTGGTGCGCCGGGGCGTCACCCTGCTGCCCGCCCTGCTGGTTCTGGCCAGTGGAATGGATCCCACCCGCGCGCTGGTGCTTTCCCAGGTGGTGCTCTCCTTCGGCATTCCGTTCGCGCTCGTCCCCCTGGTTCGGCTCACCGGCAACCGCACCTTGATGGGCGAGGACGCCAACAGCGCGCTGACCACCGCCCTGGGATGGCTGGTGGCTGCTCTGATCACGGTTCTGAACGTGGCCCTGATCTACCTCACCCTGACCGGCTGAGATTCGCGTCACACACCGATCCGGAACGGTTATCGCTCCGAATCGCAGATGTGGAAACCGCAACGATCCCCGCGCTGTACCCCACCCTGGTCACCCATCTGCACCGCTGGCCGGCGCGCCACTATGCCGAACATCGCAGTTACGCCTGGTATGTCGACATCGACGAATTACCGCAGCTCCCCCGGTGGATAAGGCCGTTCGCCCGCTTCGAAGCTGCCGACCACTTCGACGGCGGTCCGAATGACACGCTGCGCCAACGTTTGGATGCCTTCCTGGCCCGCAAGGGCGTGTTCATTCCCGGGGGTCGGGTCACCGCCCTGCTACTGCCCCGCGTGCTGGGCCGCGCGTTCAACCCGCTGAGCGTCTTCTGGTGCCACGACGCCGCCGGGACGCTGCAATGCGTCGTCGCCGAGGTTACGGGCACGGGCGGAGACCGGAAGGCCTTTCTGCTGCCCCCAGCCGAAGACGAGCCGGCCGCGGTCACCGATGCGCTGCGGGCCGCACCGTTCGCCGACGAAGAGGGTTACTTTCTGCTGCGAGTACCGCGGCCCGGGGACGTGCTCGACCTGAGCCTTTCCCTACACCGCGAGAACAACGCCGCTCTGGTGGCGACCTGGCGGGGTCGACGACGTCCAGCAACCGTCGGCCGTGTCTTGATGCTGCAACTCACCAACCCCCTTGCTCCGCAGATGGCCAGGCTTGCCCTGCGGTGGCAAGTCGCCGTGTTGCGCTGGCGGGGAATACCCGCGGAACCGGCCTTGCCGCCCAGGCAGATCGAACGGACGTCGTTCGACGGCGCGCAGGGCTGGGGGGCAAAGACCCATTCGTGGGCGGCACCGTGACCCGTCTGCTTGACCGTCCCGCTACGCTGCTCGTTGATGGCCCCGAGAAAGACGGATACGCGCCGGTGACCAGCACGGACCTTGACGCGCTGTTGCGCAGGGTCGCCCACCGCGACTCAGAGGCGTTCGCCGCTCTGTACGACGCCACCCGATCTCGGGTTTACGGAATGGTTCTCCGCGTGCTGCGTGACCGCGGATACAGCGAGGAAACCACCCAGGACGTCTATCTGCAGGTGTGGCGGACCGCAGAGAGCTACGACCCGGCGTCGGGCAGCGCGCTGGCCTGGTTACTCACCCTGGCCCACCGCAGGGCCGTGGACCGGGTCCGCTCCGAAGAAGCCGCTTCCCAGCGTAATTCGCGGTACGGCGCTGCGACGGTCGACCGAGACACCGATGACGTGACACACGCGGTGATTGCCGACGAGGAAAGACAGCGGGTCGCCGCGTGCCTGGATGGGCTCACCGAGATGCAGCGCGAGGCCGTCGAGCTCGCCTATTACCAGGGATTGACCTACGTTCAGGTCTCCGAACGTCTTTCGGCCAACCTCGCGACCGTGAAGTCGCGGATGCGCGATGCGTTGCGAGGACTGCGCAAGTGCCTGGGTGTGCGGTGAGGGCGCGACGATGACTCGATCTTTTGACGACCAGCGGCCATCGGACCTGCTCGACCTGGCCGTGCCATATGCGCTGCACGCCGTCTCGGATGCCGAACGCGATGAGATCGAAACCCGAGTGGCCGACGCCGGACTTCCGGTCGCGGACGCCTTCTACGACGAGGTCCGGGCGGCCCGGGAAACCATGGCGGTGGTATCGGCGGCCAGTGCCGCCGAACCCCCGGCCGATCTCCGGCAGCGGCTGCTGACGGTCGTCGCCGCGGACTCAGCCCAGAGTGTCCAGAGCCAGAACGTCCGGAACCTGTCGACTGCCCGATCCGGCCGTCGCTGGCGAACGACCCTGCTTTCGGCTGCCGCTGTTCTGGCGGTGGGGTTGGCCGCAGTGGGCGTCGGTATTACGTTGAGACCCCCGGCACAGCAGCAGTCCACCGCACAGGAGGTCTTCTCCGCTCCCGATGTGCACACCGTGTCCGGTGCGATCCCGGCCGGCGGTACCGCAACGGTGGTGTTCTCCCGTGACCGCAACGCCGGAGTGCTGGTGATGAACGACGTGCCACCGCCCTCACCGGGCACCGTCTACCAAATGTGGCTGGTGAGTTCGACCGGCTCGACCTCCGCCGGGACAATGGACGCCGAAGCCGTCGCGCCGTCGACCACCGCGGTGCTCGACAATCTCGGCGACTCGACGAAACTGGCGTTCACCGTCGAACCCGGAACTGGATCGCCCCGCCCCACTGGGACCGTGATCGCCGAGCTACCGCTTAGCTGACGCTCCCCCGAGCGCGGTCTCTACCACCTGATCGCGCTCTGCGGTAGCGACGACGCGAGCCGCTGAGCCTGAGTCCCGGAAGCGGACGGGCGGCAGGCGGTAAGCTGCCACCCGGTCCGCCCCCGTAGCTCAGGGGATAGAGCACGGCTCTCCTAAAGCCGGTGTCGCAGGTTCGAATCCTGCCGGGGGCACCATTTCACCAGCACAAACGCTATCCCGTGCAAGGTTCGTGCAACTGAGATTCCCGGCTCGGCTCCCAACCAGAGGAGCACGAGACATGAGCACAACCGCACCAACCACCTGGCAGGATCTGGCCGGCCAGCTCACCGCCGAGCAGCGTGAGCGGCTGGCCGCCAACGCCGGCCACCTGACCGAGGCCGAGCTTCTCGCGATGGCCCGGCACTGGGCCGACTACGCCCAACTCCAGGCCGATCTGGCCGCCGTCCCGGCGCCGGCCGGCGCCACCCGCTGCTCGTCGTGGTTCCGCGACGGCGACGAGGGGCCGACCCGGGCGGCCTACGGGCGCTGCTGGGTCACCGGCGGCGGCTCAGTCCAACTCTCCTGTGACCAGCGGGCCGACGGCAGCACCGCGCCGTGGCGCGTCGAGGTCGCCGTCGACCAGGGTCTTGCCGACCTCGGGCAGGTGCAGACCCGCGAACTGGCCGAGGCGCTGACGGCGGCGGCCGACGAGCTCGACCGGCTCTCGGGCAACCCCTACCCGGTCGACTCGACCTACCATCGCTGCTGCGGCGGCATCGGCAGACACGTCAACTGCGGGCGCAGCAGCAGCTAGGTAGCGTTCCAGAATAGAACCGCCCCGGCCACAACCCCCCCGTTGGCCGGGGCGGTTCCCTTTGTGTCGGGGCCACGGTGGGCGCAGCGGGCCGACAATGGTGGCCATGATTCGCTCATCAGCAGCCGAGGACCGGCTAGCGATCGAGTTGTTCACCCGCTGCCAGGCCGCCGGCCAGCCGATCGTCCTGGGCGCCGCCGAGGAGCTGCTCGGCGAACTACTGGCCCACCAGCCCGCGTGCGGCTGCGGATTGTGCGGCGACGCCGCCCGGGTCAGGGCGCTCGGAGTGTTCGCGGTGGCCCGGACATGGGCCACCGGCATATCGGCCACCCGGCAGCGCGCGGCCCGCTAGCCGTCGCGGCTGGTCACGCTCGGCCGTCCCGTGACCGAGCCCGTCACAGTACGCAAATAGTGACTGGGCGCGGGGTCAACATATGGGTCGGACCCGCGCCGCCGAGCCACCCCCGGCCAGCGCCGGCGGTGGGGTGCAGCGTCCAGCTCGCGCACACCCACCGCCGCGCCGTCGCCGCGCCAACCGCTAAGCACGCGCGGCGAGCTGGTGGGGCTACGCCGTCGTCGGGACGTTGAGCATGGCGAACGCGGAGTCGATCAGGCTGTCGGCGCCGTAGCGGCCCCACAGCCATGCGCCGCGCTGGCCGGTGGGCCGGCGGTTGGCCCCGACGATGTGGGGAATGAGCTCGATCTGGGAGCCGACCCGCATCGTGACGACGTACTGCGAGAAGTCGCCGTAGATGGCGAGGTAATTGGCCTCGGTGGCCGCCGCGTTGACGGCGGAGTCCATCACCGAATTCTCGTAGACGTTGCGGCCGAGCAGGCTCGGCGGGCTGGTCTGCAAGCTCGGGAACATCAACGCGCCGTTGGTGGTCTCAAACTGCCGGGCGGTGTTGATCGTCGGTAGGGCGGCCATCCACGACGCGTTCGGCTGCCAACGCGCCGCCAACGCGTTCTGGAGCTTGTAGAAGTCGCTGGCGGCCAGGGCTTCGGAGCCGTCTCCGGTGACCACCGAGCCGGTGCCGGTCAGCGCGGTCACGATGCCGGTGGGCTGGCCAGTTCCGCTGCCGGTGGTTAGGGCCGTGGCCAGCAGTTGCTCGGCGGCGTCGGCCAGCACGGTGCCGAGCTGGGTGACCAGCGCGTTGGCGTCGCCTTCCAGTTCCACCGAGAACGGCGTGAAGCACGACATTTTGTAGGCGGGGATCGACGGCTGCGCCAGGGTCGGGGACGCGTCGGCGGCCTCGGCGGCCTCGGCCAGCCACTCGGCCGTCGTGCCGGCGGAGGTCACCCCGGACCAAACGTCGCTAGTGGTGGGAATGACGCGGGCGATGTTCAACAACGGCACGGTGGACCCGCCGTTGGTCAACCGGATGGTCAGGTCAGCTTCCAGCGGAACCAGATAGCCGCCGGCGTTGTCGGTCAGCGACATGGCCCGTTCGGACTGGAGAGCGGCCACGGAGCGCCAGGCGGCGGCTTCTGGTTCGGTCCACCGCAGGTGACCGTGGTCGGGGTCGACGGCGCGTTTGGCGAACGCCGAGCGGTAGTGCGCCGAGCCGGTTTCGGTGGCCCAGCGGGCCGCCCACGAGCGGGAGCGGGCCGGGCCGTGCTCGACCAGCGACTCGACCGTCTCGGCGGCCGTCGCGGGCAGGGTGCCGGCCGAGACGTGGCGCTCCAGGGTCCGCAGGGCGGTGTCGCGGAGCTGGTCGCGGGGATCGCGGTCGGCGTCGGGGGTGTCGGGGCGCTCCCATCCGGGCAGACCCCGGCCTTCACCCTCGGTCTTGTACCGCCCGGAGCGCAAGCCCTCGAGCAGGTCGGCACGGCTGGCGTCGCGGGCCTGGGCCTCGGCGCGGATCTGCTCAACCCGGGCGGTGATCGCGGCGAAGCGTTCGGCGTCCGGGCCGGTCAGATCGCCGTCGGTGCTGTCGAGGATCTCGGCGGCGGCGGCGCGGGCCTGCGTGATGGTCATGCGGTCGATGGGCAGTTCGTTACGGGACATGTGTGATCACCAATTCATGAGGGTCAGCCGTGCCTGGGCGACGGCTCGGGGAATGTGCAGGGACTGCGAGCGAACGCCGGCGATGGCCGCGCCCGCATAGGCGGGCAGACCGACCAGGGACACCTCCATCAGCGCCGCCTCGGTGCGGACGGTCACGTCACCCTCGGCGTGCTCGCGGATCCCGCGAAAGCCGATGGAGAACGCATCCACGGTCCCGGAGCGGACCAGCTCCAGGGCGTCGTCGCCATCTCTGGTCGCGGCAATCTCGAACGCGACATGCAGGCCGTCGGACGCCTCGCGCAACTCGACCGCGCGGCCGATGGGCAGCCGGCGGGTCTGATGGGAGTCGAATAGCCGGACCTTGCTGCCACGCTCGGCGATGCTGCGGGCGAACGCTCCCGGAGCGAACCTTTCCCGGTA
>JAGQTO010000374.1:0-1783 GCA_020439025.1 Mycobacterium sp.
GACATGGGCGTCCACTGACGCCGTCTTTACCCCGGTACGCCTTACCCTGGCCATGTGATCGACGAACGACCGCCGGAGCACGTGATGGCGGCCTTCGGTCAGAAAGGCGGTCGGCCCGAGCCCCTGGGCGAGGGCTGGGAGGGCGGCTGGCGCAGCGGTGAGATCGTGCTGTCGCTCGTCGCCGACCATGCCCGCGCCGCCTGGTCGGCCAAGGTCCGCGAGACGCTGTTCGTCGACGGGCTGCGGCTGGCCCGGCCGGTGCGCTCCACCGACGGCCGCTACGTGGTCTCGGGCTGGCGCGCGGACACCTTCGTCTCCGGCGAGCCCGAGCCCCGCCACGACGAGGTGATCTCGGCCGGCGTCCGGCTGCATGAGGCGACCGCCAAGCTGGAGCGCCCGCGCTTCCTGACCCAGGGCCCGGTGCCGCCGTGGACCGACGTCGACGTGTTCACCGTCGCCGACCGCGCCGCCTGGGACGAACGCCCGTTGCAGACCCTGCCGCTGGGTGCTCCGCCGATACCCGAATCCGAAGACCGCGAGCGCTCGGTCGAACTCCTCACCCAGCTGGCGGGGCTGCGCAAGCCCACCGAGAGTCCCAGCCAGCTGGTGCACGGTGATCTCTACGGCACTGTGTTGTTCACCGGAACCGCCGCGCCGGGCATCACCGACATCACCCCGTACTGGCGCCCGGAGTCGTGGGCGGCCGGGGTGGTGGTGGTCGACGCGCTGTCCTGGGGCGAGGCCGACGACGGGCTGATCGAACGCTGGGACACACTGCCCGAATGGCCGCAGATGTTGTTGCGCGCCATGATGTTCCGCCTGGCCGTGCACGCTCTGCACCCGCGCTCGACGGCCGAGGCGTTCCCGGGCCTGTTGCGCACCACCGCGCTGGTGCGGATGACGGTCTAGCCGAATTGGTGGCGGACGGACCGCTCGCCTGACAGGGCGACCCGGCCGTCGGCGGCGAGCACCCCTTCGGCGCGCAGCAGTTCCAGCTGACGTGCGGCCAGATGCGGCGCGGGCCGGCCGCTGGCGGTGATCACCCGGTGCCAGGGCAGGTCGACGGCATCGGTGCGCATGATCCACCCGACGATGCGCGGGCTGGAAAGCCCTGCCGCACAAGCGATGTCCCCGTAGGTGGCGACCCGTCCCGGCGGGATCGAGGCGACCAGGGCGCGCACCGACTCGACCTGGGCGCCGGTGACCGGGGGCACCTCAGCCCAGCAGGTCGCGGATGACGGAGGCGGTCTGGGCCGGGTCGGCCATCGGCACCATATGCCGGCAGCCGAACTCGGTCAGCGTGAAATCGGCGCCCAGCTGGCCCGACAGCGTCTCGATCAGCGTCTCGGTCACATACTGCGGATCGCTGAACGCCGCGCGCACCAGCGTCGTCGGCGTTCCGCGGTGCGGCACCGCGATATCGCGGGCCAACTCGCTCCAGTACGACATCATCGCGGGCAGGCAGACCCGCCACCCGTAACGCCCGGTGGGCAGCGCCACCAGGTGCTCCTCGCACTCGGCGTCCAGTTCGGCGGGCGGGACGTCGGCCCAGGCGCCGGTCGACTTCTCGGTGCGCGCCTCGGCCGGGTCGGTGTAGTCCGGTGCGGCCATCATCGCCTCGGCGATCTCTCGCATCCACTGCCCGTCCAGGCCCACCGCCGGGTCCAGCAGCACCAGACCGGAAACCAGATCCGGGCACTGGGCGGCCAGATGCAGCGCGACCGCCCCGCCGAAGGAGTGTCCGACCACCAGCACCGGGCCGTCCGCCTCGTCCTCGATCAGG
>JAGQTO010000374.1:1891-3709 GCA_020439025.1 Mycobacterium sp.
GTGGCCAGGGTGCGCCAGCGTCGGCCGTGACCGGTCAGTCCGTGGATCATCAGAACCCGGGCCGGGCCGGGCGGTCCGTAGCGGTTGAGGTGTAGGCCGTGTGACACCCGCCCTATGCTGCCAGTATGAGTTCGGTCACGCTGCGCAGCCTGGGGGGTGCCGGCACGGTCACCGGCTCCAAGCACCTGTTGGAGGCCGACGGCAAGCGAATCCTGGTGGACTGCGGGCTGTTCCAGGGTGTGAAGAATCTTCGCGAACAGAACTGGGAACATCTCGCCGTCGAGCCCGCGACCATCGACGCGGTCGTCATCACCCACGCCCACCTCGACCACACCGGCTACCTGCCGCGGCTGGTGCGGGAGGGATTCAGCGGCCCGATCTTCTGCACCGACGGGACCGCCGCCGTCGCCGAGATCATCCTGCGCGACAGCGCCGCCATCCAGGAACGCGACGCGGCATACCTCAACAAACGGCACGCCACCAAGCATCACCCGGCCCTGCCGCTGTACGACGGCGAGGACGCCCAGCGGGCCATCGACCTGTTCACCACCCGGCCGTTCGGCCAGGAGTTCGTCCTGCCCGACGGTGGCCCCGCGGTCACCTTCCGCCGGGCCGGGCACATCCTCGGGGCGGCCACCGTGGATCTGCTCTGGCACGGCCGCCGGGTCGTGTTCACCGGGGATCTCGGCCGCTACGACGACCCGATCATGCTCGACCCGGAGCCGGTGCGCGCCGCGGACTACCTGGTGATGGAGTCCACCTACGGCGACCGCCTGCACGACCGCGTCGACCCCGTCGAAGCGCTCGCCGAGATCATCAATCCGACGGTGCATCGCGGCGGGACGGTGCTCATCCCGGCGTTCGCGGTGGGCCGGGCCCAGATGCTGCTCTACTACATGTGGCGGCTGCGCCCCGGCGGAAGGATGCCGGAGGTACCGGTCTACCTCGACTCGCCGATGGCCATCAACGCCAGCGATCTACTGCGCTCGCACCCCAACGACCACCGGTTGGCCCCTGAGGTCTACGAGGACATGTGCGCGATGGCTACCTATACCCGCGATGCAGAGCAGTCCAAGAGGATCTCCGAGAGCAAGGACCCGAAGGTCGTCATCTCCGCCAGCGGGATGGCCACCGGCGGCCGGATCCTGCACCACCTCGCGGCGTTCGCGCCGGATCCGCGCAACGCGATCGTGCTGACCGGGTATCAGGCCCCGGGCACCCGCGGGCGGTCCATCGTCGCCGGTGAACCCCAGGTCAGGATCCACGGAGAGTGGGTCCCGATCAACGCCCGGGTGGCGAACCTGAAGATGATGTCCGCCCACGCCGATGCCGATGAACTCATCCGGTGGGCCTCCGAATTCGCCGCCGCGCCCAAGCGGGTCTTCGTGGTCCATGGCGAGGCCCAGGCCGCCGACACGCTGCGCCGGCGTCTGGACCACGAATTGGGCTGGAAGGCAACGGTGTCCAGGCAGGACCAACTGTTCGAACTGTAGGGGGGCCGAATCTGTCGGGGCCCCGTGATTGCATGGCGCCATGACGACGGTTCGGGTGCTCGGCGGTCCGGGTACCGGCAAGACCACCATGCTGGTCGCCGCCGCCGCCGACCGTATCGCCGACGGCCTAGCCCCGGATTCGGTGCTGTTGCTGACCTCGGCCAAATTGGCCGCCGGCACCCGGGCTGCGCTCACATCCCGGATGTTGCGTGCCGCCGGGGCGGATCTGCCGGCGGTGCGCGAGCCGCTGGTGCGTCCGGCCCCCAGCTACGCCTTCGCGGGGCTGGGCACGGCCGCCGAGCGCGCCGGTGATCCGCGGCCGCGG
>JAGQTO010000085.1:0-3097 GCA_020439025.1 Mycobacterium sp.
CAGCCGCGCTCGCAGCGACTTGGGTCTCACCAGCGGGGGTCTAGGCAGCGGGTTTGAGGACATATCCCGCGCCCCGCAAGGTGTGAATCATGGGCGCGTGGCCACTGTCGATTTTCTTCCGCAGATAGGAGATGTAGAGCTCGACGATGTTGGACCGGCCGCCGAAGTCGTACCCCCACACCCGGTCGAGAATCTGCGCTTTGGACAGCACCCGCTTCGGGTTGCGCATCAGGAACCTCAGCAACTCGAACTCGGTAGAGGTCAGGGTGATCGGCTCGCCGGCCCGGGTCACCTCGTGGCTGTCCTCATCGAGGATCAGATCGCCGACGACGACCTGCGCCCCGTTGCCCTCGACACTGGCACCGGTGCGCCGCAGCAGACTGCGCAACCGCAGCACGACCTCCTCGAGGGAAAACGGCTTGGTGACGTAGTCGTCCCCACCCGCGGTGAGCCCGGCAATGCGGTCCTCCACCGCATCCTTGGCGGTCAGCAGAAGGACCGGCAGACCCGGTGTCTGCTCACGCAGTTTCGCCAGCACCTCCAGCCCGCTCATATCGGGAAGCATCACGTCGAGCACCACGGCGTCGGGACGCAGTTCGCGGGCGGCGGCCACCGCCGATGCGCCGTCGCCGGCCGTTGCGATCTCCCAGCCCTCATACCGCAGCGCCATCGACACCATCTCGGCCAGCACGGCCTCGTCGTCGACGACGAGAATCCTGATGGGGCTGCCGTCAGCCCGGCGCATGACGATGCGGTCGGCTGCGGCGGTCATGGTTCTTAGTATGGGAGTAACGATGAGCCGACCCTGTGCCGTCCCTATGCGTCGGCTTTGAAGAGCCGTTCGAGTTGCCCGGCGGCGGCAGCCCGGCTCAATAGACTTCCTGCGGTGAGTCTCTTCCAATTCATCGAGATCGTGGGCAAGTCGATCGACGCGGTCGGCGTCGCGGTGATCGCGATCGGCGCACTGGTCTCCGCGGCCGGGGCGGCGGTGCGCCTGAGCCGGCGCCAAGACGCTTACCGCCATTTCCGCCAGCAACTCGGCGCCTCGATTCTGCTGGGACTGGAGTTCCTGGTGGCCGCAGACATCATCCGGACGGTGGCCGTCGCCCCCGAACCCCGCACCGTCGCGGTGCTCGGTGGGATCGTGCTGATCCGAACCTTCCTGAGCTATTCGCTGCAACTCGAGGTGACCGGTTACTGGCCGTGGCAGGCTGCCAAAGCTCGCCAGGATCAGCGGGCAACCCACGAAGCCGCGGCGGGCTGATCGTGAAGACGACAGCCCGGTGAATCGGCCTTCCCGCCGGCAGCGCATCATCGCCGCACTTCGCAAGACCGCGCCGGCCCCGCTGGCGCCCCCGGATTCCTACCCGCCGGCCGATGTGGCGGCGATGCTGCGCTCGATCGGGATCGCTCTGGTGGAGGTGGCCCAGCCGACGCCGGTCGTCGAGGACCGACTGGCGCGTATCGCCGAGCGTTACACCACCGAGCAGGCGCGGGTTGCGGTGCTGCCGACGATGCTGATCGTCCAGATCGGCTCGGCCGCCTACGAGGTTGAAGCTTCGACGCACTTCTCGCTGCAACTCGACGCGGCCGGGCGCATCGACGAGATCACCGACCTGGCCGAGGCAGGCGCGATCGCACCGCTGGACGCCGTTGCGGAGATCGCGGCGGCGCGAGCACTCAAGCCGCGGTTCGGCGCCGCTGCGACGGTGATCGGATACGCCGTCACCACGGTCGGTTTCGGGATGATGATCAATCCCACCTGGGCGTCCCTGCCGGGGTATTTGTTCCTTGGCCTGATCGTCGGGGCGATCGTGCAGTCATCCGTCGCGCTGCCCTCGCTGACGCCAATCCTGCCCACCCTCTCGGCGCTGGTCGTGACCCTGCTGGCGATCTGGTTCGTGGCCGATACGGCCAATGACGGGCTGCTGCGGGTGATCACCCCTGCGCTCGTGGCCACCCTGCCCGGCATGTCGCTGACGACCGGCGCAATGGAACTGTCCGGTTCCCGGATCATCGCCGGCTCCAGTCGCCTGGTCTACGGGATCTCCCAACTCGCCCTTCTGGTGTTCGGAGTGATCCTCGGAATCCACATCGCCGGCGAGGTGGCCCCCAAAAGCCCGTCGGCCCAAATGGGCGCGTGGTCGTTATACCTGGCGATCGTGGTCGTCGGACTCGGGCTCTCGGTGTACCTGTCGGCGCCGCGACGTTCGTTGTTCTGGCTCATGACGGCGATCGCCGCCGCCCTGCTCGCACAACAGTGGGCCACGAAATACTTCTCCACCACGCACTCCGGTTTCGTCGGCGCGATCGTGTCGGTGGTCTTCGCGATGGTGGTCGCCCAGGTCAGGAGCGCCCCGCCCGCGGTAGTGATGATGCTGGCCGCATTCTGGTCACTGGTGCCCGGCGCTTTGAGCTTCATGTCGGTCAGCTCGGCGGCCACCGGCGGCAACGCCGACGTGGCGAGCCTCAGCGCGGCCGGCGCCGCGATCCTGTCCATCGCGCTGGGCACTCTGGTGGGCTGGAGCATCTGGCGCACCATCGAGTGCCGGTTGCCGCAGTCGGGAGCCGTCACCGGCCGGCGGTGAGGTAGCTTCGCCTGCGTGGACGACGTCACCCGATCGGCGGTAGCCGGGTGGATGTCGGCGCAGGGTCTGGGCGAGGGTCCGATCGGCGACGTCTCCGAGATCACCGGCGGCACCCAGAACATCATGCTGCGGTTCACCCGTGCCGGCCGCGAATACGTCTTCCGCCGCGGGCCCCGCCACCTCAGACCCGTCAGCAACACGGTCATTCTTCGTGAGACGCGGGTGCTGCGCGCGCTGGCCGGCACCGACGTCCCGCACCCGCGTCTCATCGCGGTGTGCGAGGACACCTCGGTTCTCGGCGATGCGGTCTTCTACTTGATGGAGCCGATCGACGGGTTCAACGCCGGCGCCGGGCTGCCCGCGCTGCATGCCGGCGACGCCGAAATCCGGCACGGCATGGGCCTGTCCATGGCCGACGCCGCCGCCCGACTCGGTGCGGTGGACCACGAGGCGGTCGGCCTGGGATCCTTCGGCAAGCCGGCCGGATTCCTGGAACGGCAAGTGCCACG
>JAGQTO010000085.1:3189-13502 GCA_020439025.1 Mycobacterium sp.
ACACCAACCGCCGGACTTCCGCCCCGGAATCATGCACGGCGACTACCACGCCGCCAACGTGATGTTCTCCCCCGACGGACCCGATGTGGTCGCCATCGTGGACTGGGAAATGTGCACCATCGGGGATCCGCTGCAGGACCTGGGCTGGATGCTGGCGACATGGTACCGGCCCGGACACGAGCCGGTGCTGCCCAACCAACTGATGTCCGCAGGCGCTCTGGCCACGCCGGGGGAGCTCATCGAGCGGTACGCCACCAACTCCGACCGCGATCTGTCTCGGATCGATTGGTACGCCGTTCTGGCCTGTTTCAAACTCGGCATCATCCTGGAGGGCTCGCACGCGCGGGCCGCAGCCGGCCTGGCGCCCAGTGAGATCGGCGATGTGCTGCACACCGCGACGGTCCGGTTGTTCGACCGGGCGCGCGCGATCATGGACGGAGAGTGAAGTGATCGACTTCGGGATACCGGCGGACCTGGCCGCGCGGCGCGACGAGATCCGCTCCTTCGTCACTGAGCAGATCGTCCCCTTCGAGCGCGACCCGCGCCTGACCCGGCACGGCCCGAACGACGACCTGCGGTCCGAGATGGTCGAACTTGCCCGCGCGGCAGGACTTCTCACCGTCCAGGCACCCCGGCGTTTCGGCGGCTGGGAACCCACGCACACCGAGCAGGCAGTCCTGTTCGAGGCGGCCGGCTGGTCGACGCTGGGTCCGGTGGCGATGAACTGCGCCGCCCCCGACGAGGGCAACATGTTCCTTCTGGGCAAGATCGCCGACGAAGCGCAGGCCGAGGAGTTCCTGGTCCCGGTGATCGACGGGCGGCAACGGTCGGTGTTCGCAATGACCGAGCCGGGTGGCGCCGGGTCTGACCCCGGGCAGTTGACGACAGAGGCAGTCTTCGACGGCAGTGAATACGTGATCAACGGCCGCAAGTGGTTGATCACCGGCGCCGACGGAGCCAGAACCTGGATCATCATGGCGCGAGTGGCACCCAACCCGCACGGCGGCGAAGGCCCGACGCTGTTCCTTTGCGACGGCAACACACCCGGTATCGAGCTCGAACGGGTGATGGACACTATGGACCGCAACTACGTCCAGGGCCACGGAGTGGTGCGGTTCCGCGATCTCCGATTGCCGGCCTCAGCGGTTCTCGGCGAAGTCGGCCAGGCGTTTCGCTACGCGCAGATGAGGCTGGCACCGGCCCGGCTCACCCATTGCATGCGCTGGCTGGGCGCGGCGTCGCGGGCACAGTCCATCGCCGTTGAGCACGCCCGCACCCGCACGGCGTTCGGCAAGCCGCTGGGCGAGCACCAAGGTGTTTCTTTCATGTTGGCCGACAACGAAATTGCGATCCAGCAATGCCGCCTGGCCATCTGGTGGGCGTGCTGGACGCTCGACACCGGAGCCAAGGGCCGCCACGAGAGCTCGATGGTCAAGGCCTACGTCTCCGAGGAGCTGTTCAAGGTCGCCGATCGGTGCGTGCAGGTGCTCGGCGGTATGGGCATCTCCGACGAGACACCGGTTGGCATGATCTTTTCCGATATGCGCGCCTTCCGGCTGTACGACGGGCCCACCGAGGTGCACAAGTACGCGATCGCCCGCCAAGTGCTTCGGGACCCCCGATGAGCGTGCTCGACATGTTCCGCCTTGATGACCGGGTGGCGATCGTGACCGGGGCCTCGTCCGGGCTGGGCGTGTCTTTCGCGCGGGCGTTCGCCGAGGCCGGCGCCGACGTGGTGCTGGGCGCGCGGCGGGTCGAGAAGATGGCCGGCACCGCCGCGTTGGTGCAGGCTGCCGGGCGCAGGGTCCATACCCGAAGGACCGACGTGGCCGACCCCGATCAGTGCCGACGGTTGGTGGACGCGGCGATGACCGAGTTCGGCCGGGTCGACATCCTGATCAACAACGCCGGGGTCGGCACGGCCGTACCGGCCACCCGGGAGACCCCCGAGGAGTTCCGCGCCGTCATCGACGTCAACCTCAACGGCTCCTACTGGATGGCCCAGGCTTGCGGCCGGGTGATGCAGCCGGGAAGTTCCATCATCAACGTCGCGAGCGTCCTGGGCCTGACGACGGCCGGTCTGCCCCAGGCCGCTTACAGCGCATCCAAGGCCGGGGTGATCGGACTCACCCGCGATCTGGCACAGCAGTGGAGCGGCCGCAAGGGCATCAGGGTCAATGCAGTGGCCCCCGGGTTCTTCGAGAGCGAGATGACCGACGAACTCAAGCCCGGCTACCTCGACGGCCTGGCGCCGCGGATGATCCTGGGTCGCCTCGGGGACGCCGCCGAGTTGGCGGCGACCGCGGTCTGGCTCGCCTCGCCCGCGGGCGGGTACGTCACCGGCCAGACGATCGTCGTCGACGGTGGCCTCACGATCGGCTGACGCGCCGGCGCACTAGGGTCTCCGATCGTGACCGTCGGAGAAGAAGTTCGCAGTTCGCTGGACCACTGGAGCGTCGGGGAGTGGCGCCAGGCCTTCTGGCATGCCACCGCCGCCCTCGAGCAGACCGCCGACAAGCGCTACCCCGCGCTGCCCCGTGCCGCCCAGTTCAAACGCACCATCCGTGATGAACTGGACATCTTCGGCGCGATGTCGGCACCCGACATCGACTTCGTCACCTCGCGGTTCCCGGTCCCAGTCGCCAGCGACCTTCCCGACAGACGGCCCGATATCGCCGATGTGCTTTATGCCGCGCATCGTTACTTCCGTGGCGAGACCGAGGCGATGCCCGCGGGATGCGAGATCGTTCCGCACGTCAGCGGCGTGTCGATGTTCGAAGTCAACCACGGCCGGATGTGGATGCGCGCCTCGGCGGCGCTGGGACTGCTGGCCATCGCGGTGTTCTCCCCCGAGAACCGCGACGAGACCATCCCGGGCAACTACCAGCTGGGCTGGCAGCAGCACGTCTTCCACGTCACCGGCTGGTGGGGATGGCAGGACCACTTCCGTGCGATCGTGGCCGCCGCCTCCGTTCCGCAGGCCGCTTTGGACTTCGGCCCCGAGTGGGAATCCTGGGGGCCGGTCACCCGCTGACCCCTCCCCCTCCCCCGCGAGCAGACACAAAAGTCCGCGACACGCCGTTGAAATTGGGCGGTTTGCGGCTGCTCACGCAAGGGGAGCCGGCGGTTCAGGCCTGCAGAACCTGACGCAGTTTGCCGCTGCGTGGCTCTTGTCTGGGCGGCTCGGCGGCACAGGTGATCGTCACGTCACTGACGTGGTTACTCCCGAGAAACTTTCGAACCCGGGACTGAACCTCTCGTTCAACGTCGTCGCGCACCGCCTCATCGTCGACCTCAAGACGGATGGTCAGATCGCGCGGACCCGTTCCGATCGCCTGGAAGCGGTGGACGCCGGGGGTCTCCTCGATCACGACCTCCAACGCCAGGGGAAGGATCTGCACCGGCCGATGCTCGGCGGTTTCGAAGCTCAACAGGTCATTGGTGCGGCCCTCGACCTCAACCACCGGGAACGGACTCCCGCAAACACACGGCTGCGGTTGCAGCATGACCCGGTCCCCAAGGTCGTAACGGATGATCGGCTGAACGCGGTTGGCCAGGTTGGTCACCAGCGCGCTGTCCGACAGCACGCCAGGCGGCACCGGGCGTCGGCCCGAATCCACCGGTTCGAGGATGTACCAGTCCGAGTTGACGTGCAGGAAGCCGTGGGTGCACTCGATGGCGAGAGCGGGCACCTCGGTGGCCGCGTATCCCTCGGTGATCGGACACCCGAAGGCGGAGTAGACCGCCTCCCGCATGGTGGGGGTGAATAGCTCTCCGGCGCAGAGGATGTGCACCGGGTCGATCCGGAGCCGGCCGGCGCGCTGTTCGGCCGCGAGAAGTACGAAGACGCTGGGATAACCGCTGAGCAGAGTCGGCTGAAACGAGTTCAACTCCGCGACCAGTTCGTCGATCGGGCGAAGGACTGAGAGCACTCGTGTTCGATCGGCCAGAAATGGACTGATGCCGCGGACGCGCTCGGCCAACGCCACAGCTCCGAAATGACCCCCGGTAGCGAACAGCGCCGCGTTTCGGATCCCCCGTCGGGCGAGCTCTGCGAGGTCGATCCTCCGCACGACGGGCTGGGGCCGGGTGCGGCCGAGGATGTTGTAAACCCGCCAGGACAGCCGATCCTGCAGGATCACGGCCGGCTCTCCGGTGGTTCCGGAGGTCGTCATCACCAGGTAGCGCTCCAGATACAACCGGCCGACGCAGTCTTTGCGGGCAAGGAAGTCGCGCCGGAGATCCTCGAGGGTGACGTCCGGATCGGTCACCCAGTCGTCAAAGTTGGACATCAGGGTGGGTTTGTCCAAGACCGGCAATTCGCTGAGCCGATCGCAACCTGACGGCACACCCCGATAGTGATGCCGGTAGAACGGCGACGCGGTGCGGGCATGTTGGACAAGGCTTCGCAACCGGGCCCGCTGAAGTCGGGCCAACCGTTGCGGGCCGGAATGGACCGTGCGGACGGCATCGGCAAGCAGGTAGGGCACCGATTCGGATATCTCCATGTCATCACCCCATCACGGGGAGGTGCGCCAACCAAGCCCTGACAGCGAGTGCCGGCGCTTGGCAGGCGACGTCGGCGGAGCTCAGCCGCCGACAAGTCGCGCGCGGGTGCTCCCGAAGCTATGTGATTCATGAACATCGGAATAGCTCGTCTCGGGAAATCGGCATAGGTGCCTGCCGCACGGTCGGCGGATGTCGAAAACCCGCCTGGTCATCACCGCCGTCGTTCTCGAGAAGCGCAGCCGATCCGATGTCGCCCGTACCTACGGGGTTTCCCAAGGCTGGATCTCCCAGCTCGTCGCCCGCTACACCCGTGAGGGCGAGGCAGCCTTCGAACCCAGACCCCGCACCACCCCGTGCCGGCTACCGGGAGCCACGGCCCTGAAAAGAAAAAACCCGAACCCTAATTATGGGTTCGAGCTATTCCGATGTCCTGACACATCACAGAGCGCGCCCGAAGGGATTCGAACCCCTAACCTTCTGATCCGTAGTCAGATGCTCTATCCGTTGAGCTACGGGCGCCGTCTTCAGTTGTTCGTGGCCGATGCGAGTCAGCCGCGGCGGAGGCGAGAGGATTTGAACCTCCGGTCCCCTGTAAGGGGGACAACTCATTAGCAGTGAGTCCCATTCGGCCGCTCTGGCACGCCTCCTGAACCACCGAGAGCGTACACATGGCCGCCAACGTAAGGCAAAGCCAGCCCAGAGCCGTTCCTGGGCGGGCCCTCGACGCCCCTAGACTTGGCCGGATGACCGCGCGCCTGCGCCCCGAACTGGCCGATATCCCCGCCTACACCCCGGGCAAGACCGTTCCGGGGGCGATCAAGCTGGCCAGCAACGAAACCGTCCACGGGCCACTGCCCAGCGTGCGGGAGGCGATCGCCGCGGCCACCGAGGCGATCAACCGTTATCCGGACAACGGAAACGTCGAACTCCGCGAGCACCTGGCCCGTCACCTCAGCATCGAGGGCGAGGTCACCCCGGACCGGATCGCCGTGGGCTGCGGGTCGGTCAGCCTGTGCCAGCAGTTGATCCAGATCACCTGCACGGTCGGCGACGAGGTGGTGTTCGGCTGGCGCAGCTTCGAGGTGTACCCGCTGCAGGTGCGCGTCGCCGGCGCCACACCCGTCGGGGTGCCGTTGCGCGATCACACCTTCGACCTGGACGCGATGCTCGCCGCGATCACCGACCGGACCCGGCTGATCTTCGTGTGCAACCCGAACAATCCCACCTCCACGGTGGTCGACCCCGACGAACTGGCCCGCTTCGTGGCCGCGGTCCCGCCCGAGATCCTGGTCGTGATCGACGAGGCCTATGTCGAGTACATCCGCGACGACCTGCTCCCCGACAGCCTCGGGCTTGCGAGCACTCACCCGAACGTCGTCGTGCTGCGAACGTTTTCCAAGGCCTACGGCCTGGCCGGCCTGCGAGTGGGCTACGCCGTCGGCGACCCCGAGGTGATCACCGCGCTGGGCAAGGTGTACGTCCCGTTCACCTCGAGCACCATCTCCCAGGCCGCCGCGATCGCCTCCCTCGCGGCCGCCGGGGAGTTGCTGGCCCGCACCGATGCGGTGGTCGAGGAACGAATTCGGGTCAGTGCCGAACTGACTCGCCTGGGCTACCGGGTCCCGGCCACCCAGGCCAACTTCGTCTGGCTGCCCCTGGGTGAACAGACCTCCGATTTCGCCCGCCGGGCCGCCGAAGCCCGGGTACTGGTCCGGCCCTACGCCGGCGAGGGGGCCCGCGTGAGCATCGGGGCCCGGGATGAGAACGACGCCTTCCTGGCGTTCGCCGGGGAGTGGATCGGCCGCTAACCGAAGACTCGGCGCGGGCCGCAATCCGCACGCCCATTAGCGTGGTGGTGGCATCAGCGCCCCAGGAGGAGGGATCAGCCATGGGCAGGATCTATGGCAACGTCAGCGAACTGGTCGGGCGGACCCCACTGGTCCGGCTCAACCGGCTGACTGAGGGGCTCGATGCCCAGGTGGTCGCCAAACTTGAGTTCTACAACCCGGCCAACAGCGTCAAGGACCGCATCGGAGTCGCGATCATCGACGCCGCCGAACGGTCGGGCGAGCTGCGCCCCGGTGGCACCATCGTGGAGGCCACCAGCGGAAACACCGGTATCGCGCTGGCCATGGTCGGCGCCGCCCGCGGCTACAAGGTCATCCTGACCATGCCCGAAACCATGTCGACCGAACGCCGCGTCATGCTGCGCGCCTACGGCGCCCAGATCGTGCTCACCCCGGGCTCGGAGGGCATGGCCGGCGCGGTCGCCAGGGCCAAGCAGATCATCGCCGACACCCCCAACGCCATTTCGGCCAACCAGTTCGGCAACCCGGCCAACCCCGCCGCCCACGAGAGCACCACCGCCGAGGAGGTCTGGGAGGACACCGACGGCGCGGTCGACATCTTCGTGGCCGGCATCGGCACCGGCGGCACTGTCACGGGAGTGGGCCGGGCGCTCAAAGCCCACAAGCCCGGCGTGCGGATTGTCGGGGTAGAGCCCAAGGACTCGCCGCTGCTGACCGAGGGGCAGGCTGGGCCGCACAAAATCCAGGGGATCGGAGCCAATTTCGTTCCCGAGGTTCTCGACCGGGACGTCTACGACGAGATCATCGACGTCGAACTCGACGACGCCGTACGGGTCGCACGGGATCTCGCCACCCAAGAGGGCATCCTCGGGGGCATCTCCTCCGGGGCGATCATTTGGGCGGCATTGGAACTGGCCAGGCGCCCCGAGAACGCGGGCAAACTCATCGTCGCGGTGGTCTGCGACTACGGCGAGCGCTACATCTCCACGGTGCTCTTCGACGACATCCGGGAGTGACGCCGTGACGTTGCTGTCGACCCTGCGCGAGGACCTGCGCAACGCGCGCCAGCACGACCCGGCCGCACGCGGCGACGTCGAGAACGCGCTGGTCTACTCAGGGCTGCACGCGATCTGGTCCTACCGGCTCGCCCACCGTCTGTGGTCCAGGCCGGCACTGCGGGGCGCGGCCCGGGTGCTGAGCCAGCTCACCCGGTTCCTCACCGGTATCGAGATCCACCCGGGAGCGCGCATCGGACGGCGGTTCTTCATCGACCACGGGATGGGCGTGGTGATCGGCGAGACCACCGAGATCGGTGACGACGTGATGATCTACCACGGAGTGACGCTGGGTGGGCGCTCCCTGGAGCGGGGCAAACGCCATCCCACCCTCGCAGACCGGGTCACCGTCGGCGCCGGCGCGAAAGTGCTGGGCCCGGTCGTCATCGGCGAAGACAGCGCCGTCGGCGCCAATGCCGTTGTCACCCATGACGTTCCAAGGGATTCCATTGCCACCGGTATCCCTGCGGTGATCCGGCCGCGGGCCGACGCCCAGCGGGAGCCTCTGGTCGACCCGACCACCTATATCGACCCGGCGATGTACATCTGACCCTGAAGGCCCTCACCAGGGCCGGCAGCCGTAGCCTGACTGTTATGAGCGCGCCGTATGAGTCACTCGCCGTCGAGATCTCCGATCATATTGCCCAGGTGACCCTCCTCGGGCCGGGTAAGGGCAACGCGATGGGGCCGGCGTTCTGGGCGGAGCTTCCGGTGGTCTTCGCCGAGCTCGACGCCGACCCCGAGGTGCGGGCGATCGTTCTGACCGGATCGGGGAAGAACTTCAGCTACGGGCTGGATCTGCTGGCCATGGGCAACACGCTGGGCGAGACCATGTCCGGGGAGGTGTCGGCACGCCCGCGGACGGACTTCCACGCCACCGTCAAGCGCATGCAGCGTTCCATCACCGCGGTGGCCGACTGCCGCACGCCGACCATCGCCTCGATTCACGGCTGGTGCATCGGCGGCGGGGTCGATCTGATCAGCGCCGTCGACATCCGCTACGCCAGCGCCGACGCGAAGTTCTCGGTGCGGGAGGTGAAGCTGTCGATCGTCGCCGACGTAGGCAGCCTGGCCCGGCTGCCCTACATCCTCAACGACGGGCACCTGCGGGAGTTGGCGCTGACCGGCAAGGACATCGACGCCGCCCGGGCAGAGCGGATCGGTCTGGTCAACGATGTTTTCGAGGACGCGGAGGCGGCACTGAAGGCGGCCCACGCGACCGCCGCCGAGATCGCGGCGAACTCGCCGCTGGCGGTGCGGGGCACCAAGGACGTCCTCGACGAGGGACGGACCGATGCCGTCGCGGCCAGCCTGCGCTACGTCGCGGCCTGGAACTCGGCCTTCCTGCCGTCCAAGGACCTCAAGGAGGGCATCACGGCGATGCTGCAGAAACGCGATCCCCACTTCACCGGCGAGTAGGCGCTCCGGCCGATTTCACGGCAGCGGGCCGGGCAGATCGCCGTCCCTGACGAGGAGGCCTTCATCATTTCGATCGAACGACCGGGTTCCGATCCGGTCGTCGATGTGGCCGTTGTCGGCGCAGGATTAACCGGTCTCGTGGCGGCCCGCGAGCTCGCACGGCGGGACATCGGGTTCGTGGTGCTGGAGGCCGCCGACCGGGTCGGCGGCAGGGCGTTGAGTGCACCGACCGCTCTGGGCTCGACGGTGGATCTCGGCGGTCAATGGATCGGTCACGATCACCACAGACTCAAGGCCCTCATCGACGACCTCGGCGCCACCCGGTACCCGATGCACACCGGGTCGATGCCGGTCCTGATCGACGGCCCCCGCCGACTGACCCCGGCAGCCCCATCGGTATTGACCGCCGCAGCGGCCCTGGCCGGCGTTGCCGCACTCGCCAGGACGGGGGTGCCCACGCGCTGGAACTCGCAGACGTTGCAGACCTGGTTGGACAGGGTCCCGGGCCGGACCGCCCGACGCCTCCTGGAGTTGCTCGCCCTGGTGTCCTGGACAGCCGACCTGGACCGGCTCTCGCCCTATGCCATGGCTCGAATGGTGCGCCACCAGGGTGGGGTGCGGACCATGCTTGCCACCGCCGGCGGCGCGCAGGATTCCCTTCTCGTCGAGGGCATCGGCTCGCTGGCCGATCGACTGGCGGCGGGTCTCGGATCGCGAATCCGATTGGGCCACCGCGTTGACCGCGTTTCCGCCAGCGGGGGACGCATACTGCTGGACACCACTGCGGGCCGCTTTGACGCCGCTCGGGCGATCATTACGATTCCCCCGCCGGCGGCCTCCAGGATCGCCTTCGCCCCACCACTGCCGCCGGCGATCGCGGGACTCCAGCGAAATACCGTCATGGGTTCGGCCTATAAGGCCGTCGCCGTCTACCCCCGCCCCTTCTGGCGAGAGGGCCCCGGTGGCGAGTTCATCGTGCTCGACGATCCCGGGTTCGCCGTTTTCGACAGCAGCCCGCCCGGCGGCCCCGGTCATCTGACCCTGCTCAGCGCCGGTCCGCGGGCCCGCCGCCTAGCCGAGTTGGACCCTGCAGCACGGCGAAACATCCTGCTCGGCCCGTTGCGCCACCACATCAGCTCCGATGTACTCGAGCCCGCAGGCTGGCACGAAAAGTTCTGGCATCTCGATGCATTCGTCGGCGGTGGCTACTCAGCTCTCCCCATCCCGGGAACGTTCGAGGGCATCCCCCCGACGGCATCATCACCGACCGGCAATCTGCACTGGGCGGGCACCGAGACTGCCGCTGACCATGCCGGCTACTTCGAGGGGGCCATCGAATCCGGCCTGCGTGCCGCCCGCGAAACCGCCGACGAATTGGACCGATAGTCCGGTGCGCCATGCAACCGCAACAACCAAGGAGGCCCTTCGGTCCCTCAAGCTCGCACGACCACGCTGTGCGCTGATGGCGACGTAACGCCCGACAACTCGGCCCTCACATCGTTATCGTCCCCATCATGAGCGG
>JAGQTO010000375.1:0-2782 GCA_020439025.1 Mycobacterium sp.
TAGAACATGGTGATGACGGTCCGGCCCCGCAGGGTCGGCAGCTTCTTGACGTCCCGGCCGAGCAGTGCCTGGCGGAACCGATCGGCGTCATCGAGGATCGCAGTGGCCGCGTCGCGGGACAGATCCGCCGCGGCGAGCAGGTGCCTCATGACCAGACCACCTCGACTGGCCGCGTCATACGCAGCACGGTGCCCCTCCACCCACTCATGAGCGAACCGGACCTCCGTGCGGAGCGATCCAGATCCCCTCGACACCGTCGTCCTCGACGAGCCGGACCTTGACGTTCTCGGCCCGCGAGGTCGGCACGTTCTTTCCGACATAGTCCGCCCGCAGCGGCAGTTCGCGGTGGCCGCGGTCGACCAGCACCGCCAGCTGCACCACCTTCGGCCTGCCGATATCGCGCAGCGCGTCCAGTGCCGAGCGAACCGAACGCCCGGTGTAGAGGACGTCGTCGACGAGGATCACCAGGGCACCGTCGATGCCGCCGGCCGGAATCGAGGTCTCCTCCAGTGCCCGCGGGGGTTTGAAGTCGAGATCGTCGCGGTACAGCGTGATGTCGAGACTGCCTCGGGCGACGGTGACGCCGGCGTACTCGCTGATTTTCGCGGTCAGCCGGGCGGCCAGGGTGACACCGCGGGTGGGAATACCGAGAAGGACCACACGAGGGGCCTCGCCACCGTCGAGGGCGGTCTTCTCGATGATCTGGTGGGCCATCCGGGAGATGGTCCGGCCGACGTCCGCGGCGGACATCAACTCCCGGTCGGGGGTGTCTTCGGCAGTACCCACGAAGTCGGGACCTCCTTCTCCGCCTCGCCGGACGGATCGTTAAAGGATGTCGATCGTCGGCGAGCCTAACACCCCGGCCGGATGGCCCGGACGGTTCGCCGGCATCGCTGTCGTAGACTCGCCGCGGTGAATCTCGCGGACAACCGGCTCTCCATCGAGGAGGCCGTCGCCTCGGGCCTGCTGGCCGGTGCGGTGACGCTGGTCTGGCATCGCGGAGAGGTGCTCCAGACCAACGCGATCGGCCACCGCGACGTCGACGCCGGGCTGCCGATGCGGCGGGACACGATTTTCCGGATCGCTTCGATGACCAAGCCGGTAACGGTGGCGGCCGCGATGACGCTGGTGCAGGAGGGCAGGATCGCCCTGTCCGACCCGGTTGGCCGGTGGCTGCCCGAACTGGCCGAGATGCGGGTGCTCGCCGAGCCGACCGGCCCGCTGGACCGCACGGTGCCGGCGCGCAGGCCGATCACCATCGAGGATCTGATGACCCATCGCAGCGGCCTGGCCTACGCGTTCTCGGTGACCGGTCCGATCGGACGGGCCTACGCGCAGGTGTCGCTGCGCCAGGACGCCGACCACTGGCTGGCGGAGGTTGCGGGGCTGCCGCTGGTTCACCAGCCCGGCGAGCGGCTGACCTACAGCCACGCCACCGAGCTTCTCGGCATCGCGCTGTCGCGGATCGAGGGCAAGCCCCTGCACACGGTGCTCGACGAGCGGATTCTGGCTCCGCTGGGCATGTCCGACACCGGTTTCTTCATCTCCGGCGACAAGCGCGACCGCGCCGCGACCATGTACCGGCTCGACGCCCACGAGGGTCTGCGTCACGACGCGATGGGTCCGATCCCGGTCAGGGAGCCGCGGTTCTGCCAGGGCGGGGCGAGCCTGGTATCGACCGCCGACGACTATCTGCGCTTCGCGCGGATGCTGCTGGGCGGCGGAGAGGTCGACGGCGTCCGGGTGTTGAGCGAGGAATCGGTGCGTCTGATGCGCACCGACCGGCTCACCGAGGAGCAGAAACGTCAGCCGTTCCTGGGCGCGCCGTTCTGGGTGGGCCGGGGTTTCGGGCTGAACCTGTCGGTGGTGACCGACCCGTCGAAGTCTCAGAGGTTGTTCGGGCCGGGCGGAGCGGGCACGTTCAACTGGCCCGGGGCGTACGGAACCTGGTGGCAGGCCGATCCCGCCAACGACCTGATCCTGATCTATCTGATCCAGAATTACCCGGATCTGAGTTCGGCCGCCGCGGCCGTGGCCGGCAACACCTCGCTGGCCAGGCTGCAATCCGTACAGCCGAAATTCGTCCGCCGCACCTACGCTGCTTTGGGTATCTGAGCCGGCGCGCGTCTCAGCCGGGGCGCACCGCGGTCAGGCACCACGACGCCGCCGGCAGTTCGTAGCCGTCGGCAGACCGATGGTGCCGCAGTGCCGCCATGACGCCGTCGATGACCTCGCGCCGACGAGCGGCCCCGGCCGCAAGGAACGCCCCGCCCAGCGGCCCGGCGCCGAGGATCCGTTCGGCATCGGCGACACCGTCGCCTGCGAAGACGAAGGGCGCCTCCACGGAGGCGAGCTCGACCTCCGCGAATCCCGCCCCCCTCAGTAGCGCCCTGGTCGCATCGGGATCGGCCAGGGAGAAGGGGCCGGGGCTTCCGGGGGCGGGCAGCGGGGGCCGCTCGATGCCCAGGATCTGGGTGGCCGTGGCCGTCGTCAATTTCATCCACGGGTTGCGGTCGAGGTGCTGCCAGATCGAGGCGGCCAGGCGCCCGCCCGGGCGCAGCGCGCGACAGATGTTGGCGAAGGCCCGCTGCGGCTCGGGGAAGAACATCAACCCGAAGCGCGAGTGGGCGGCGTCGAAGGGCTCGCCCCGGCCGGCGACGGCGACGAGATCGGCGGTGCCGGCGTCGGCCGCCACCGCCACGCCGGCCGTGCCCGCGGCCGTCATCCGCCGCCGGGCGGCATCGGCCATCTCGGCCACCACATCCACGGCCGCCACCCATCC
>JAGQTO010000375.1:3018-5368 GCA_020439025.1 Mycobacterium sp.
ATCGGCCCCGCGGGCGGCCCCCCGGACCGCATCGGCGGCCGCGCGGATCTGCGGCGTCACCAGCATCACCTGCCCCAGCACACCATTGACGAACCCCGGCGATTCGTCGGTGGACAGCTCCTTGGCCAGTTCGACCGCCTCGTCCACGGCCACCGGCTCGGGCACATCCTCGGCGTGCAGCAGCTCCCACACCGCCACCCGCAGGATGGCGCGGTCCACGGCGGGAAGCCGCTCCAGCGTCCAGCCCTGCAGATGCGAACTGATCAGATCGTCGATGTGGGCCGCGTCCCCGCTGACGCCGCGGGCGACGGTCACGGTGTAGGGGTTGAGCGCGGACACCTCCGGGTCGGCCTCGGCCAGCGCCTCCCGCGATTCGGCGACCTCAGCCGCCGAGATCCCCCTCGCCTCCGCCTCGAAGAGCAGGTCGACGGCCCGCTTCCGGGCCTGGTGCCGCCCGACCTTACGTTCAGCCACGGCCGGCCGCGACCATGGGCGACCGGCCGGGGCTAGGCATTGACCCTGCCCAGATAGCTGCCGTCCCGGGAGTCGACCTTGAGCTTGTCACCGGTGTTGATGAACAACGGCACCTGGATCTCCGCGCCGGTCTCCAGGGTCGCCGGCTTGGTGCCGGCACTCGACCGGTCCCCCTGCAGGCCCGGTTCGGTGCTGGCGACGACGAGCTCGACCGAGACCGGCAGTTCCAGGTACAGCGGGGCGCCCTCGTGGAAGGCTATCTGGACCGGCATGCTCTCCAGCAGGAAATTCGCGGCGCTGCCGACCAGCGACTCCGGAAGCGGATGCTGTTCGTAGTCCTCGCTGTCCATGAAGACGAAATCGCTTCCGTCGCGGTATAGGTAGGTGGCGTCGCGACGGTCCACCGTCGCGGTCTCCACCTTCACCCCGGCGTTGTAGGTCTTGTCCACGACCTTGCCGGACAGCACGTTCTTGAGCTTGGTTCGCACAAAGGCCGGCCCCTTACCGGGCTTGACGTGCTGGAACTCGATGATCTGCCATAGCTGGCCGTCGATGTTGAGCACGAGGCCATTCTTGAAGTCGGCAGTGGTCGCCACGGTCGGTCGTTCTCCTTACAGGTGCTGTCAGAGGATGGCCAGGTCCCTGGGGAACCGGCTCAGCGGTTCGGGACCCCGCGCACCGACGGCAATGGTGTCTTCGATGCGGACACCGCCGCGGTCGGCCAGGTAAATGCCGGGTTCCACGGTCACCACGGAACCCGCACGTAGTGTACCGGCGGCCGCGGAGTTGATCCCGGGCGCTTCGTGGATCTGCAGTCCCACCCCGTGGCCGAGCCCGTGGCCGAAGTGATCGCCGTAGCCCGTGTCGGCGATGACGCGGCGCGCCGCGGCATCGATGTCGCGCAGCGCCACCCCCGCCTCCAGTGCCGCCAGACCGGTGCGCTGCGCCGCCGCCACGATGTCGTAAATCTCGCGCTGCCATCCCGAGGCATTGCCCAGTACGAACGTTCGGGTCATGTCGGAGTGGTAGCCGCCGACCAGTGCGCCGAAGTCGATCTTGACGAAATCCCCGCTCTCCAGCACGGCCTCGGTGGGCCGATGGTGCGGAACCGCTGAATTCGCCCCGGCGGCCACGATGGTCTCGAAAGAGGGTCCGTCGGCGCCGTGGTCGAGCATCAGCATCTCCAGGTCACGGGCCACGGCGCGCTCGGTGCGGCCGGGCCGCAGCCCGCCGCGCTGCACCAGTGCGGCCAGCGCGGCGTCGGCGGCCTCGCAGGCCAACCGGAGCAACGCCACCTCGCCGGCGTCCTTGACCTCGCGCAGCGCCTCCACGGCGCCGGAGGCCCGAACCAGATCCGCGGCGGGGTAATCGGTCAACGCGCAGGCCAGCGAGTCCAGGCCGTCGACGGTGACGATGTGGCTTTCGAATCCGATCCGCCGGGCGCCGCCGGCCAGGGCCAACTGCACGAGATGACGGCCGCAGGCCCGCTCGATCACAGTGCGTAGATCCGGGGCCTGGCGCGCCGCCTGGGTCCGGTAACGGGCGTCGGTGGCCAGCACCGGCGGGGTGTCGTCGGCGAACACCAGCAGCGCCGCGTTCGACCCGGCAAACCCCGACAGATAGCGGACGTTGACCAGATCGCTGACCAACATCGCGTCGAGTCCGTCGGCGGTCAGTCGCGCCGCCAGTCGGCCACGCCGCTGGGAATGTGTCACGGTGGGTGACGGTACTCGCTAGGCTGCTACTCCATGACGACATGGATGGCGCGCGGACTGGTATTCGCGGCCGGAATGGTGTTCCTCCGGCTGGTGCAGGGAGCGCTGATCAAAGCCTCCCCGACCAACACCGGCACCATCAGCATGATCCTGGTCGTGCT
>JAGQTO010000376.1 GCA_020439025.1 Mycobacterium sp.
GGAGGCGCTGTACGCCGATATGGGTCACTTCGGCCGGGCGCCGATCACCCTGGCCTGGGCGGCGCTGGTGTTGCCGGCACTGGTGCTCAACTACTTCGGGCAGGCGGCGCTGCTGATCGGGAACCAGAGCGTGGTGAACGCGCCGTTCTTCATGCTCGTCCCGGGATGGGCGCAGATACCGGTCGTCGCGCTCTCGACCGCCGCGACGGTGATCGCCTCACAGTCGGTGATCACCGGGGCCTACTCAGTGGCATCCCAGGCGGCTCAGCTCGGCTACCTGCCGCGGCTGCAGATCGCGCACACCTCCGAGTCCGCCTTCGGCCAGATCTACGTCCCCTGGATCAGCCGCATGCTCATGGTGGCGGTGATCGCGTTGGTTCTGGCGTTCCGCAGCTCGGCCGCCCTCGGCTACGCCTACGGCATGGCGGTGACGGGGACCATGACCATCACCACGCTGCTGTTCCTCTACGTCGCCCGCGTCCGTTGGCGCGCGCCGCTGTGGCTGGTGATCCTCGGCGGCGGCGCACTGCTCACCGTGGACCTGATGTTCTTTGCGGCGAACCTCACCAAGCTGCTGCACGGCGCGTGGCTGCCGCTCCTCATCGCACTGCTGGCTTTCACCGTTATGACCACATGGCAACGCGGCCACGAGATCGCCATCGCCGCCCGCGAGAAGGCGGCAGGACCGCTGCTTGACTTCATCGGCGGCCTCGCCGAGCGCACCCCGCCGCTGCCGCGGCTGCCGGGAACGGCGGTCTTCCTCAACCGCGGCAGGGGTTCCACGCCGCTGTCCATGCGGGCCAACGTCGACCGCATCCACGTGCTGCAACAGCACGTCATCATCGTCTCCGTCGATACCCTCCCGGTGCCGCGCGTGCCCGATCCCGAACGCGTCACCGTCAGCGATCTCCGGTTTCCCGACGACGGCATCGTCTACGTGGTGGCCCGGTTCGGTTACATGGAACGCCCAGACGTGCCGCGGGCGCTTCTGCTGGTCGACCCGGCACGCACCGAGGGTTCCGTCGACCTCGCCAATGCCACGTACTTCCTGTCCAGCGCCAGCCTGTGCGCCGGTCCCGAACCGACGATGGCGCGCTGGCGAAAACGGCTGTTCATCGCGATATCGAAGATGACGGCCGATGCCGAGTACTTCGGGCTGCCGGTGGACCGCACGGTCATCATCGGTGCACGTATCCAGATTTGACGTGAAAAGGTGATCTGATGCCGGAGACGACGACCTGCGCGATCATCGGCGGCGGTCCCGCGGGGATGGTGCTCGCTCTGCTGCTGGCCCGGGCGGGCGTCGAGGTCACCCTGCTGGAGAAGCACACCGACTTTCTGCGGGACTTCCGCGGTGACACGGTGCACCCCAGCACGATGACCCTGCTCGACGAACTCGGGCTCTGGGACCGTTTCGCGGCGTTGCCACAGAGCCGGGTGGAGCAGGCCGCGGTCGACGTTGCGGGGCAGGCCCTTCCCATGGTGGATTTCCGGCGGTTGCGGCAACCACACCCCTACATCGCGATGGTGCCGCAATGGGATCTGCTCACCCTGCTCGCCGAGGCGGCCGAGGCCGAACCCACCTTCACCCTGCGGATGCGCCATGAGGTCACCGGACTGTTGCGGACCGGTTCCCGGGTGACCGGGCTTCGCTTCTCCGGACCCGACGGCGACGGCGAACTGGCCGCCGACCTGACGGTGGCCTGCGACGGCCGTTGGTCGCTGTGTCGCCGGGAGGCGGGCCTGGTCCCTCGTGAGTGGCCGGTTCCGTTCGACGTGTGGTGGTTCCGGCTGCCCCGGGACATGAACGCCCCGTACTCGCTGATCCCGCGGACAGCCCCGGGTCGGGTTCTGATCATGATTCCCCGGGAGGGTTACTTCCAGATCGCCTATCTGATCCCGAAGGGCGCCGACGCCGAATTGCGTGCCCGCGGGCTGGCTGCCTTCCGCGCCGAGGTCGCCGGTCTGGCGCCCGAGGCCGACGTCTCCGAGCTGACCTCCTGGGAGGACGTGAAGTTTCTCGACGCACGGCTCAACCGGCTCAAGCGCTGGCATGTCGAGGGCCTGCTGTGCATCGGGGATGCCGCCCACGCGATGTCGCCGGTCGGGGGAGTCGGGATCAACATCGCCGTGCAGGACGCCGTCGGCGCCGCGACGCTGCTGGCCGAACCGCTGCGGCGGGGAACCTTGACGTCCCACGACCTCGCTGCTGTCCGGCGCCGTCGGCTCCCTCCCGCCGCGGTGACCCAAGCGATCCAGCGGCTACTGCATCGTCGCCTGATCGCGCCGATCCTGCACGGCCGCGTCGCGGAGCCGCCGCCGGCGCTGGTCGCCCTGGTGCGGAGGCTGCCCTGGCTGGCCGCCGTGCCGGCCTATGTCATCGGGGTCGGCGTGCGGCCTGAGCATGCACCGCCGTTCGCGCGCCGGTAGCCGGGGGATCGGTCAGCCGGTTACGGTGAACCCGGCCAGCCAATCAGCGTGCATCTCGCCGCCGATGGTGACCCGCCATTGGTAGCGCTGGCCAACCTTGAGGTGCAGTGGCGGGATGGTGGCGATGAACGGGATGGTCACCGGTGTGCCCTCCGGGTGGATCGGATGCCGCCGCGCATTGATCACGCTCTGTTCGGTCTGGGCCACCCGGGCGCCGTCTCCGTCGACGAGTTCGGCGCGGATCGGGAATTCGTGGCCGGTTTCCGACCACTCGACCTCGACGAAGACAATCAGCACGTGTTGTTCGGTCGGGGTGGGGCTGGTGGTCCAACCCAGCCCGAGCGCGTGCAGCGTGCCGCTGTTGTCCAGATGCCCGCTATGCGCGAGAAGGACTATGGCTCGCATCGGAATTCGTCGATCAGAGACTTTTTGTCGACCTTCTCGGTACCGACCGTCGGCAATGGTTCGGTTCGGATCCGCCAGCGGGTGGGGACGGCGAAGTAGGCGACTTCCCGGGCCATGTGCCGGGCGAGGTCGTCCTCGGTGGGAATCGGGCCCCCTGCCCGGTACACGACGACCGCGGCGAGTTCCTCTCCCAGATCGGGGTGCGGGATTCCGACGGCAGCCGCCTCGATGACATCGGGGTGGCGCATGAGTGCCGCCTCCACATGCGGGCAGGCGATGTTCTCCCCGCCTCGGATCACCATGTCTTTGCTACGGCCGTCGATGAACAGATAGCCCTCATCGTTGAGGTGGCCGAGATCCCCGCTGCGCAGCCACCCCTGGGCGTCGACCGGGCCGTGCTCGATGCCGAGGTATCCGCGCATCACGGTGGGGCTGCGGACCAGGATCTCGCCGGAACCGTCCTCGTCGGGCGCGTCGATGCGCAGTTCGACGGTGGGCAGCGGCCGGCCCACCGTCGTCGGGAAGCGTTGCAGATCCGCTCCGGTGGCCACGGTGAAGAAACCGCCTCCCTCGGTCATGCCCCACATGTTGACCATGCCGCGGCCCTTCAACTGGGGAAGTCGCCGGGCCAGCCGCTCCAGCAGCACCGGCGGTACCGAAGCGCCACCGAGTGGGAAGGACCGCAGGCTGGACAGGTTATGGGAGTCGAAGTCGGGGTGTTCTAGGAGTCGCGCCGCCATGGTCGGTACCGCCCCCCAGCGCTGGACGCGCTCGGATTCGATCAGGCTGAGCACCGCGGCGGGGTCGAAGCGGCCGACGTTGAAGACGATCCGCCCGCCGGTGATGGTCTGGGTGATCAATGTCGCGAAGGCGCCGATGTGAAACAGCGGGGTGGAGATCAGGTTCACGGTCTGGGGGCCGTCGGCGGGGATCAGTTGGGGCAGTTGGCCGGAGCGCGCCAGGACGTTCTGTTGGTTGGCCACCACCGAGCAGAACCCGAGTTCGACCGCCTTGGGCATGCCAGTGCTCCCAGAGGTGAACAGAACGACCGCGGGATCGTCCTCCCCGGTCGGTCCGGGTATCTCCGGCGGCGCTGATCCTGAATCCGCGAAGCACTCAGCCAGACCCGCGATGTTCAGGATCGCCGTGTCCTGCGGCGCACCGGCAACGAGATCGGGTGCGTCGGTGATGACGGCACGCGGTGTGGTGAGCGCCGTCGAATGCTCCACCTCCCGGTGGCTCCACCACCGGTTCCCGAGCACCGGAACAGCGCCCACCGACCAGATCGCCCACAGCGCCAGCACCCATTCGGGGCCGTTGTAGGCCAGCAGCATGACCCGATCGCCGGGTGTGATCCCCAACGGCGCTAGGTGTTTCCGCACGGCCGCCACCGCGCCGAAGAACTGTCCGAAGCCGATCCGGCGTTCGCCGTGGACCAGAAAGGTGCGTGGTGCCCAACGTTCGACGCCGAAGAGAAGGTCGGCGAAGGTTCTCGGACGTTGTGGGTAGAGCAGTCCTGGGTGGCCGCAGTAACTGCCGGCGCGGACCTCATCACCCCACGGGGACTGCACAGTCGGAGATTTTAGGCCTCGCGCTGCGGCCCGCCGCTGACCCGGCCTTCAGAGGCATCTCGGCGGTGGTCTTCCACAGTTGTGGTTGTATCCACAGACTGCGGTTGGTGGGGTGATCCTGTCGGCCTGCCGCCATATGATTCGAACATGCTTTCGAGTTCGGTGGACGGGGCGGTCACCCAGATGACCGCCGCCCTCGACGTGCTCGACACCACCGATCTGAGCGCCCTGAACGCCGACGAACTGATCCGCCTGGCCGGACGCTGCGAAACCCTGGCCCGCCGCCACGCCGTCCTGGCCGCCGACATCGCCCTGGAAGCCCGCCGCCGAGACCCCGCCGAGGTCGGCGGGGCGCCACTGAAAGTCCTCGCCGACTGGCTGCGCATCACCCCC
>JAGQTO010000086.1 GCA_020439025.1 Mycobacterium sp.
AAATCGGGGGGCGCTCTCCATTTCCGGGCCTTTAGATTCCCCTTCAAATAATTCGTTCCTATTCATGCGGCCGTGCGGTGGGGCATATCGGGAAACCCATACCGCGTCGGTTCCGGTGAGATAGGTCGGTCCAATTGCCCTTGACATCGAGCTCGACAAATTGGGCCCGGGAATTGTGCACCGAATTGTCTGTGGAAACACGCTGCCCGTATCCTCTATCCGATGGGCGAGGATAGAAATGGCGACAAGGGCGGCCGCCCGTTGCGGCGCCCTGTTGAAACGACCAGGAGCGAAAAGGGCCGGGCCGGAAAGGGCCGGGCCGGAAAGGGGAGGCCGGCAGGGTCAGCGCCCCGGCGCTCCGGACCGGACCCGGCCCGTAGAGCCCAGGATCGCCCGTCCTCGAATGGCCCGTCCTCGGATGGCACGGAATCATCCCGCCAGCCCAGCGGTCCCGCCATTCCCCCCACCGTCGAGGCGCGGCAACTGGCCCCGGATGTGCGGGCCGAGTTGTCCACGCTGGACCGCGCCACAGCCGACACCGTCGCGCGTCACCTCGTCGCGGCCGGCGAACTGCTCGACGAGGATCCCGAGGCCGCACTGGCCCACGCCCAGGCGGCGCGAACCCGTTCCGGTCGCCTCGCGGCGATCCGCGAGGCGGTCGGCATCGCGGCCTATCACTGCGGCGACTGGGCTCAGGCGCTGTCCGAGTTCCGGGCCGCTCGTCGGATGGGCTCCAAGTCCCAATTGCTGCCGCTGATCGCCGACTGCGAGCGCGGGGTCGGGCGTCCGGAACGGGCCATCGAGTTGGCCCGCAGCCCGGAGGCCGCCCAACTCGCCGGCGACGACGCGGACGAGATGCGTATCGTCGCCGCCGGCGCCCGCGCGGACCTGGGCCAGCTCGACCAGGCCCTGGCGGTGCTCTCCTCCCCGGCGCCGGATCCGTCCCGCACCGGGTCGACCGCCGCCCGGCTGTTCTACGCCTACGCCGAGACTCTGCTGGCGCTGGACCGGCCCGCCGATGCGCTGCAGTGGTTCATGCACTCCGCGGCCGCCGACCTGGACGGGGTCACCGACGCCGAGGACCGGATCGACGAGCTCGCCTGAGATGGAATCGCTTGCCTGTCAACATGACTGTCTGCTGCTCGACCTGGACGGCACCTTGTTCCGTGGGCACGCTCCGACCCCCGCCGCGGTGCCGACCCTCGACGCCCTCGACTGCCGGGTGCTCTTCGTCACCAACAATGCGTCCCGTTCGGCCGAGGAGGTCGCCGATCACCTGAAGCAATTGGGCTTCGCCGCCGCCGTCGGGGACGTCGTGACCAGCGCCCAGAGTGCTGCTCGGCTACTGGCCCAACGGCTTGCCGGCGGCTCGAAGGTCCTCGTCGTCGGCACCGAGGCCCTGGCCGCCGAGGTCCGGGCCGTCGGGCTGGAACCGGTTCGGCTGTTCACCGACGGCCCGGCGGCGGTCATCCAGGGGCTCTCCACGACCATCGCCTGGGCCGATCTGGCCGAGGCGGCACTGGCTATCCGCGCCGGGGCAACCTGGGTGACCTCCAACCTCGATTCCACCCTTCCCACCGAACGGGGTCTGCTGCCCGGAAACGGGTCGATGGTGGCCGCATTGCGCGCCGCGACCGGGGCCGAACCGCTGGTTGCCGGCAAGCCCGCTCCCGCGCTTATGCGTGATGCCCTGGCGCGCGGTGTGTTTCGTACCCCACTGGTCGTCGGTGATCGTCTGGACACCGATATCGCGGGAGCCAACGCCGCCGGGCTGCCCAGCCTGATGGTGCTCACCGGCGTCAGCTCGGCCCGCGACGCCGTGCACGCCGATCCGGTCGATCGGCCCACCTATATCGGAGCTGACCTGCGGGTGCTGCTCGACACCGCCGGAGACCTGGCGGTCGCGGCCCACCCGGCCTGGGAAACCCGCACCGACAGCGATGCGGTGACCGTCCGCTCCGCCGGCCGCGACCCCGGGCCGGACGGTCTTTCGGTGGTTCGCGCCACCGCACGGGCGGTGTGGGATGCCGACGGTCCCCGGCGGGTGCTCGCCGGGGACGAACCCGCCCGTGCGGCGCTGCAACGCTGGGCGCTGCTCGATCAACCGATCCGATAGCGTTAATGCCGATATGAACACCGAACCACAGCAGATCCGTGCTCGGGTGGACGCCGTGCTGGCCGACCTTCCCCGGGTCGACACGGAATCCTCGCCGGACCTCGAGGCGATCGATATCGACGCGCTGGGAAGCCGCCTCGAAGAGGCGCACCAGATTCTGGTCGACGCGCTGGAATCGGTCGAGAAGGGCTGAGCTGCGCATGACGCGGCGTGCCCGGGTTGATGCGGAGCTGGTCCGGCGGGGTCTGGCCCGGTCCCGGCAGCAGGCCGCCGAACTCATCGGTGCCGGTCGGGTGAGCATCGACGGGATGCCGGCGGTCAAGGCCGCAACGGCGGTTGCCGTCACCGCCCGGCTGACCGTCGAGGGTGCCGACGAGCGCACTTGGGTGTCTCGCGGTGCGCACAAGCTGATCGGGGCGCTGGACACCTTCGGGATCGACGTCGCCAACCGCCGCTGCCTCGACGCCGGCGCGTCGACCGGCGGGTTCACCGAAGTGCTGCTGGACCGGGGTGCCGCGGAGGTGGTAGCCGTCGACGTCGGCTACGGGCAGCTCGCCTGGTCGTTGCGTTCGGACTCCCGGGTGCGCGTCATCGAGCGCACCAACGTGCGCGAGGTGAATCCCGAGACGATCGGGGGCCAAGTCGACGTGGTCGTCGCGGACCTCTCGTTCATCTCCCTGAGCACGGTGCTGCCCGCACTGCTCGGATGCGCCGATCCGCGCGCCGATATCGTTCCGATGGTGAAGCCGCAGTTCGAGGTCGGCAAGGGTCAGGTGGGGGCCGGGGGAGTCGTCAGCGATCCTCAACTGCGTGCCGCAGCGGTGCTCTCGGTGGCGAATCGGGCGGCCGAACTCGGCTGGGGAACCGCCGGGGTGACGGCCAGTCCGCTACCCGGACCGTCCGGCAACGTCGAGTACTTCCTGTGGCTGCGGTCCGGGGCAGACGGCGGTCCGGCGGGACAGTCACTCGTCGGGGAAGCCCTCGCCGATGCCGTGCGCCGGGCTGTTGCGGAGGGACCCCAATGACCGCCCCGACGAGGAACAGGACCGTTCTGCTCGTCGTCCACCCGGGACGCGGTGCGGCCAACGAAACCGCGCGCCGGGTCGGCAAAGCCCTGGGGGAGAACGGCATCCGCCTCCGGCTGCTGTCCAGGGAAGCGGTCGATCGCGGCAGTCTGCATCTGGATCCCGCGGAGCTGCACACCACCGGCGCCGAGATCGAGGTGGTCGACGGGGAGGGCGACGAGCACGCGGCCGAGGGCTGTGAACTGGTTCTCGTCCTCGGTGGCGACGGCACGTTTCTTCGCGCCGCCGAACTGGCGCGCAATGCTGAGATCCCGGTCCTGGGAATCAACCTGGGCCGGATCGGTTTCCTCGCCGAAGCAGAGGCTGAGGCCATCGACGAGATCCTCGAACACGTCGTCGCCCACGACTATCGGGTGGAACACCGCATGGCCCTCGATGTGGTGGTCAGCGTCGGCGAGGAGGTGCTCTACCGCGGTTGGGCCCTCAACGAGGCCAGCCTGGAGAAGGGCACCCATCAGGGAGTGCTGGGTGTCGTGGTCGCGATCGACGACCGCCCGGTGTCGGCGTTCGGATGCGACGGCGTTCTGGTGTCCTCGCCGACGGGCTCGACCGCCTACGCTTTCTCGGCCGGGGGGCCGGTGGTGTGGCCGGACCTCGAGGCGATCATCGTGGTGCCCAACAACGCCCACGCGCTGTTCGCCCGGCCGATGGTCACCAACCCCAACGCGGTCATCACCATCGACGTCGACCCGGACAATCCCGACGCGCTGGTGCTCTGCGACGGACGACGCGAAGCGGTGGTGCCGGCCGGTGGGCGCCTGCAGGTGACCAAGTGCCATACCCCGCTGAAATGGGTCCGGCTGGACAGCGCCCCGTTCACCGACCGGCTGGTGCGTAAGTTCCGGCTCCCGGTCTCCAGTTGGCGCGAGCGTTAGATGCTCGCCGAGATCCGCATCGAGGCGCTGGGCGCGATCAATTCGGCCACCGCCGAGTTCGACCGCGGACTGACGGTGCTGACCGGTGAGACCGGCACCGGCAAGACGATGGTGGTGACCGGCCTGAACCTGCTCGGCGGCGCGCGTGCCGACGCCACCCGGGTGCGGTCCGGATCAGACCGCGCGGTGGTGGAAGGCAGATTCACCACCGATGATCTCGACGCGCAGACCGTCGCAGCGGTCGAGGAGGTTCTGGAGTCCACGGGCGCCGACCGCGACGACGACGGCAGCGTCATCGCGTTGCGTTCGGTCAGCCGGGACGGTCCCTCCCGCGCCTATCTCGGCGGGCGCAGCGTTCCGGCGAAGACATTGACCACGTTCACCTCCGGTCTGTTGACCCTGCACGGCCAGAACGATCAACTCCGACTGATCCGACCCGACGAACAGCGCGCGGCGTTGGACCGGTTCGCCGGCGCTACCGCGACGCTGGAGCGTTACCGCAAACTGCGGGACGAGTGGCTGCTGGCCCGCCGCGATCTGATTGACCGGACCGACCGCGCCCGCGAGATGGCGCAGGAGGCCGACCGGCTGAAGTTCGCACTCGAGGAGATCGACCGGGTGGACCCGGCGCAGGGTGAGGATGAGGCCCTGGTGGCCGAGATCCTCCGGCTGTCCGAACTCGATGCCGTGCGGGAGGCCGCGGCCGGGGCGCGCGCTGCGCTCTCCGGGCTTGACGATGCCGCACCCGATGTCGAGGACCGCTCGGCTACCGAAGCGCTGGCCCGCGCGGCCGCGCTGCTGGACTCCGCCGGTGATGCCGACCTGGCCGCCCTGGGCCGCCAGATCGCCGAGGCGCTCACCGTGGTCGGCGACGTCGCCGGTGAACTCGGCGAGTTCCTCGCCGACCTGCCGGCCGACGCCAGCGCCCTGGAGGCGCGTCTCGAGCGGCAGGCCGAACTGCGCAACCTGACGCGCAAGTACGCCGCCGACGTCGACGGGGTGCTGGCGTGGGCCGAGGAGGCCCGATCCCGACTGGCCGGTCTCGACGTCTCCGAGGAGGCGCTGGCCGGGCTGTCGCGACGGGTGTGCGAACTGGCCGAACGGGTCGCGCAGGCCGCCGTCGAGTTGTCCGATCTGCGCAAGACTGCCGCCACCGGCCTGGCGGCGGCGGTCACCGAGGAACTGGCCGGCCTGGCGATGGGCGATGCCGGCTTCACCGTCGCGGTGACCACAATTCCCGCGGCCGAGGATGACGGCGCCGGGTTGGCGCTGCCGTCCGGTGTGCTCGCGCACGCCGGCTCCGAGGGCGTCGATGTGGTCGAGTTCGGGTTCACCGCGCGCCGGGGTTCCGGGGATGCTGCCGACTCCGTGCTGCCGCTGAACAAGAGCGCTTCCGGCGGCGAGTTGTCACGGGTCATGCTCGCCCTCGAGGTGGTCCTGTCGGCGTCGGCGGAGGGAACCACCATGGTCTTCGACGAAGTCGACGCAGGTGTCGGCGGCCGGGCGGCGGTCCAGATCGGCCGGCGGCTCGCCCGGCTGGCCCGCAGCCACCAGGTCATCGTCGTCACGCACCTGCCGCAGGTTGCCGCCTACGCCGATACCCACCTCGTGGTGGACAGCAACGGGCCGGCCAGCGAGGTGCGCCGGCTCGACGACCAGCAACGCGTCGCCGAGCTGGCCCGGATGCTGGCGGGGCTGGGGGAGTCCGACACCGCCCGGGCGCACGCCCGCGAATTGCTCGACACGGCTCAGGTGGAGTCCGCGGAGGCCTGACCCGCACGCGGTCCAGGCTGGTGCTGATGTGACTGTATGTGACTTCTGAGGCTATTGTTACGGCGCGCCTACCGTCGGAATATGCCCCACGCCGACAGAATCGGGCGCATGAAGATGTCAGCGCTGCTCTCGCGTAACGCCAACGCACGACCGGGGGTCATCGGGGCCGCCCGGGTTGATCGCGACATCGACCGACTGCTGCGGCGCGTCGGTCCCGGCGACATCGCGGTTCTGGACATCTTGGATCTGGACCGGGTAACCGCCGACGCCCTCGTCGACGCCGGCGTCGTCGGGGTGGTCAACGCCTCGCCGTCGATCTCCGGGCGCTACCCCAACCTCGGACCCGAGGTGCTGGTGGCCAATAACATCGCCCTCATCGACAACGCGGGTCCGGAGATCTTCAAGAAGATCAAGGACGGCTCGAAGGTCCGGTTGTACGACGGCGGTGTCTACCACGGAGAGCGTCGACTCGTCCACGGTGTGGAACGCACCGACGAGGAGATCGCCGACCTCATGCACGACGCCAAGACCGGTCTCGTCGCGCACCTGGAGGCCTTCGCGGGCAATACCATCGAGTTCATCCGCAGCGAGAGCCCCCTGCTGATCGACGGCATCGGCATTCCCGATGTCGACGTCGACGTCTACCGGCGCCACGTCGTCGTCGTCACTGACGGTCCGGCCGCCGCCGAGGACCTGAAGTCGCTCAAGCCCTTCATCAAGGAGTACCAACCGGTGCTGGTCGGTGTGGGTGCCGGCGCGGACGTTCTCCGGGAGGAGGGCTACCGCCCACAACTCATCGTCGGCAACCCCGAACAGATCAGCGCCGAGTCGCTCAAGTCCGGTGCGCAGGTGGTCCTTCCGGCTGACGCCGACGGTCACGCCGGCGGCCTGGAGCGCATTCAGGATCTCGGGATCGGGGCGATGACCTTTCCGGCCGCGGGTTCGGCGGCCGACCTGGCCCTGTTGTTGGTGGATCACCACGGCGCCTCACTGATCGTGACGGTGGGCCACTCCGCCGGCATCGAGGAGTTCTTCGACCGCTCCCGGGCGCAGAGCAATCCGTCTACCTTCCTGACGCGTTTGAAGGTCGGCGAGAAACTGGTCGACGCCAAAGCTGTTGCGACGCTGTACCGCAGTCACATCTCCGGAGGCGCGATCGCGCTGCTGGTGCTGGCGGTGCTGTTCGCGATCGTCGCCGCACTGTGGGTCTCTCATGCCGACACCGTGGTGATCGACTGGCTCTCCGAATATTGGAACCGCATCAGCCTGTGGGTGCAGAGCTGGGTGACCTAGCGTGAAGTCGCGTCGGCGCAGGGTCATCTCGCTGGCCGCGGTGATCGTCGCCCTGGCCGTCGGTTTCGTACTCGGTGCCCGGATGAACTCCGGGCCGATGGTCTCGGTTCTTCGCAGCGACAAGGGCGACCTTCAGCAGCGGGTGGACGGACTCGCCCAGGAGAACAAGGCTCTGGGCGAACGGCTGTCCGCTGCCGATGATTTCGACGCCGCGATGTCGGAGCGGATAGTCCGCGATGCGCTCGCGGGGAAGTCCGTGGTGATCTTCCGCACCCCCGACGCCCAGGATCCCGATGTCGACGGCGTGGTTCGGCTGATCGGGCAGGCAGGCGGTTCGTTGACCGGAACGGTGGGACTGACGATCGAGTTCATCAACGGGAATTCCGGCGAGAAGCTGCGCTCGGTGGTCAATTCGCCGATTGTTCCACCCGGGAAACAGCTGAACTCCGACCTCGTCGATGAAGGCGCCGAGGCCGGGGACCTCCTCGGGATCGCCCTGCTGATCAACCGCGATCCGGCCGCCGAGCCCGTCGACGACGTCGCGCGTGACACCGTGCTCGCGTCGCTGCGCGACACCGGTTTCCTCACCTATGGGGAGCTTCCCGGGGCGGCGGACACCGCCGTCGTGGTCACCGGGGGTGCGCTGGGGCAAGACGCCGGAAACCAGGGCGCCACGGTCGCCCGCTTCGCCGCGGGCCTGGCGCCACATGGCGCGGGCACTGTCCTGGCCGGTCGCGCCGGATCGGCCGCCGGAGTGTCGGCGGTGGCTCTCGTCCGTGCCGACGCGGACATGTCGGCTTTGATGAGCACCGTGGACGACATCGACGCCGAATCCGGCCGGATCACCACCGTGCTGGCGCTGCAGTCGATGATCGGCGGCGGCGCGCCCGGTCAGTACGGTGTCGGCGCGGGTGCGGCCTCGGTGACAGTCCGGCAGTAGGCGCCCCGGAAACATCTCGCGGTGTGTCAGCGTCGCGCCGTCGAGGTCGGTGTTAGGGTGAGTTTCCGTGGGTCGGCAGGCCCCAACCGGACCTCTCAGGGCGGCTTCGCCCCAGGTCGGCCCGGTAACCACAAAGCCCTGCGCCGTCGTCACGGAGGTGGCTCTTGCCCGCACTGCGCAAGCACTCCCAGGCCGCGACCAAGCATCTCTTCGTGACCGGCGGCGTGGTCTCATCTCTCGGCAAGGGGCTGACCGCCAGCAGTCTCGGTCAGTTGCTGATCTCCCGCGGGCTGCAGGTCACGATGCAGAAACTTGACCCCTATCTCAACGTCGACCCCGGCACCATGAACCCGTTCCAGCACGGCGAGGTNNNNGACGGCGCCGAGACCGACCTCGACGTCGGCCACTACGAGAGGTTCCTGGACCGCAATCTGTCAGGCTCGGCGAATGTGACAACCGGGCAGGTGTATTCGGCCGTCATCGCCAAGGAACGCCGCGGCGAGTACCTCGGCGACACCGTCCAGGTGATCCCGCACATCACCGACGAGATCAAGAGCCGCATTCTGGCAATGGCCAAACCGGGCCCCGGGGGTAAGCGGCCCGATGTGGTCATCACCGAGATCGGCGGGACGGTGGGCGATATCGAGTCCCAACCCTTCCTGGAAGCCGCCCGCCAGGTCCGCCACGAGGTGGGCAGGGAGAACTGCTTCTTCCTGCACGTCTCGCTGGTGCCGTTCCTGGCGCCATCGGGTGAGCTGAAGACCAAGCCGACTCAGCACTCGGTGGCGGCCCTGCGCAGTATCGGCATCACGCCGGACGCGTTGATCTTGCGCTGCGACCGCGACGTTCCCGAAGCGCTGAAGGAAAAGATCGCGCTGATGTGCGACGTCGACGTCGACGGTGTGATCTCCACCCCCGACGCCCCGTCCATTTACGACATCCCCAAGGTGCTGCACCGCGAGGAACTCGACGCCTACGTGGTGCGCCGGCTGAACCTTCCGTTCCGCGATGTCGACTGGACGGTCTGGGACGATCTGCTGCGCCGGGTGCACGATCCGCACGAGACGGTTCGCATCGCCCTGGTGGGCAAGTACATCGACCTGTCCGATGCCTATCTGTCGGTCGCTGAGGCGCTGCGCGCGGGCGGGTTCGCCCATCGCGCCCGGGTCGAGATGCGCTGGGTGGCCTCCGACGACTGCGAGACCGACGCCGGTGCGGCCGCGGCACTCGGCGACGTCGACGGCGTGCTCATCCCCGGCGGTTTCGGGATCCGCGGGATCGAGGGCAAGATCGGTGCCATCCGCTACGCGCGCCATCGCGGTCTACCGCTGCTCGGGTTGTGCCTGGGCCTGCAGTGCATCGTCATCGAAGCAGCCCGATCGGTGGGCCTGGAGGAGGCGAACTCCGCCGAATTCGACCCCGCGACAACGGATCCGGTGATCTCGACGATGGCCGACCAGCGCGACGCGGTGGCCGGCGAAGCGGATTTGGGCGGCACCATGAGGCTGGGCGCCTACCCGGCGGTGCTCGAGGAGGGCTCCGTTGTGGCACGGGCGTATCAATCCACCAAGGTCTCCGAGCGCCATCGTCATCGGTACGAGGTCAACAACGCCTACCGGGACCGCATCGCGCAGAGCGGTCTGAAGTTCTCCGGCACCTCCCCGGACGGGCATCTGGTGGAGTTCGTGGAGTATCCCGCCGACGTGCACCCCTTCCTGGTCGGCACGCAGGCCCACCCCGAACTCAAAAGCCGCCCGACCCGTCCGCATCCGTTGTTCGTGGCCTTCGTCGGGGCGGCGATGGACTACAAGGCGGCCGAACGCCTTCCGGTTGAGATTCCCGAGCAGCACCCCAACGGCAGGGATCACGCCACCGACTCCGGCAGTGATGACGCCCGCAGGGACGACTCCGCCCGGTCCGGTGCCCCTACGGCCCCGACCGATCGAGTCCGAGGCTGAACCCGCCGGTGGCCGACCACGACTTCGAGACCGTTTCGACCGAAACCGTTTACAGCGGAACCATTGTCGCCCTGCGCGCCGACGAGGTGCGGATGCCCGGCGGCGTCACCGCGACCCGGGAGGTGGTCGAGCACTACGGCGCGGTCGCCGTCGCGGCGGTTGACGACGAGGAACAGCTGGCCATGGTGTTCCAGTACCGGCATGCACTCCGGCGGCGGCTCTGGGAACTGCCCGCCGGTCTGCTCGACGAGGCGGGGGAGGACCCCGTCGACGCAGCCGCCCGCGAACTGCGCGAGGAGACCGGTCTGGTGGCCGAGGACTGGCGGGTGCTGGTCGACGTCGCGTCCTCGCCGGGGTTCTGCGATGAGGCGGTGCGGGTCTACCTGGCACGCGGGCTCCGGCACGTCGGCCGTCCCGAGGCGGACCACGAGGAAGCCGACCTGACGGTGCACTGGCAGGGACTGCGGCGGGCGGTCGACCGGGTACTGGCTGGGGAGATCATCAATTCGACGGCTGCGGCGGGAGTGCTGGCCGCCCACGCGGTGATCGTCGACGGCAAGCCCACCAGGCCCGTGGACGCCCCCTGGCGGGATCGGCCGTCGGCGCTGGCGGTGCGCAAGGGGCACCGGTGACGACGTTCGCCGCGGCGCTGGACGGCCAGGTCCAGGGCTACCTCGATCACCTCACCATCGAGCGCGGGGTGGCGGCCAACACCATCAGTTCTTATCGTCGTGACCTCAGGAGGTACGTCGAGCATCTGTCACTCCGCGGCGTCGGCGACCTGCGTGACGTCACCGAGGTTGATGTGAGCGACTTCCTGGTATCGCTGCGGCGCGGGGATCCCGACACGGGCGCCGCCGCCCTGTCGGCGGTGTCGGCGGCGCGGGCGTTGATCGCGGTGCGCGGGCTACACCGCTTCGCCGCCGCGGAGGGAATCATCGACCTTGACGTCGCGCGCGCCGTCAAACCCCCGACACCGAGCCGCCGTCTGCCCAAGAGCCTGACCCTCGACGACGTGTTGGCGCTGCTCGAGGGCGCCGGCGGCGACGCACCCACCGACGGGCCGCTGACGCTGCGCAACCGGGCGCTTCTGGAGCTGTTGTATTCGACCGGGGCGCGGATCTCCGAGGCGGTCGGTCTTGACGTCGACGATATCGACACCGAAGCACGTTCGGTGCTGCTGCGCGGCAAGGGCGGTAAGCAGCGGCTGGTTCCGGTGGGGCGCCCGGCCATCGCCGCCCTGGACGCCTACCTGGTTCGGGGCCGTCCGGACCTGGCCCGCCGCGGCCGCGGCCTTCCGGCGATGTTCCTCAATGCCCGCGGTGGGCGGCTGTCCCGGCAGAGTGCCTGGCAGGTGCTCCACGACGCCGCCGACCGGGCCGGGATCACCGCTGCGGTCTCGCCGCACACGTTGCGGCACTCCTTCGCCACCCATCTGCTCGACGGCGGCGCCGACGTGCGGGTCGTCCAGGAACTGCTCGGGCATGCCTCGGTGACGACCACCCAGATCTACACCCTGGTCACGGTCAATGCCCTGCGTGAGGTGTGGGCCGGCGCGCACCCGAGGGCCTGAGCTTCAGGCCGGGTAACTCGACTTCGGCACAGCGTCGGGCGATGCGGTGTACCCGTCGGCATCGCGCTGCGTCCACCGAGTGACGGCGACGGACAGACCATGGATAGACTTTGCGCCGATGTTCGCCACGCCGCCCATTCGCCCCGTCCGGGGCATGCCCGCCGGAGTAGCGGCGTGACCGACGAGCACGAAGAGCAGCTCGGTCCCACCGGCCGCCCGCTCCGGGATATCCCTGAACCCCAGCCGCTGGAGAGCCACGGGCCCGCGGTGGTGATCTCGATGTGCAACCAAAAGGGCGGGGTGGGCAAGACCACTTCCACCATCAACCTGGGCGCGGCGCTGGCTGAGTACGGCCGCCGGGTGTTGCTGGTGGACCTGGACCCCCAGGGCGCACTCTCGGCGGGCCTGGGCGTGCCGCACTACGAACTCGCCAACACCGTGCACAACCTCATGGTCGAGCCACGGGTGGGTATCGACGACGTGCTGATCCACACCCGGGTGGAGGGTCTGGATCTGGTTCCGAGCAATATCGACCTCTCCGCCGCGGAGATCCAACTGGTCAACGAGGTGGGCCGGGAGCAGACCCTGGGCCGCGCGCTGCGGCCCGTGCTCGACAGCTACGACTACGTGCTGATCGACTGCCAGCCGTCGCTGGGCCTGCTCACCGTCAATGCGCTGGCGTGCTCGGACGGGGTGGTCATCCCCACCGAATGTGAGTTCTTCTCGCTGCGCGGACTGGCGCTGCTCACGGACACCGTCGACAAGGTGCGAGACCGGCTCAATCCCAGACTGGCCATCAGCGGCATCCTGGTCACCCGTTACGACAGCCGCACCGTCAACGCCCGGGAGGTGATGGCCAGGGTCATCGAGCGCTTCGGGGATCTGGTGTTCGACACGGTCATCAACCGCACCGTCCGTTTTCCGGAGACCAGCGTCGCAGGGGAGCCGATCACCACATGGGCGCCGAAATCCAGCGGCGCTCTGGCCTACCGCACACTGGCCCGTGAGGTCATCGACCGCTTCGGCAAGTGACTACCGAGGCGGCGCCCGAGAAGGGCTTCAGGGTCCGGCTGACCAACTTCGAGGGTCCGTTCGACCTGCTGTTGCAGCTGATCTTCGCCCACCGGCTCGACGTCACCGAAGTAGCTCTGCACCAGGTGACCGATGATTTCATCGCCTACACCCGGCAGATCGGTGCCCAGCTGGAACTCGATGAGACCACCACCTTCCTGGTGATTGCGGCCACGTTGCTGGACCTCAAGGCCGCCCGCCTGCTGCCCGCCGGTGAGGTGGAGGACGCCGAGGATCTGGCTCTTCTGGAGGTGCGCGATCTGCTGTTCGCCCGCCTGCTGCAGTACCGCGCGTTCAAGCACGTCGCCGAGATGTTCGCCGAGTTGGAGGCGGCAGCCCTGCGCAGCTACCCGCGTGCGGTGGCGTTGGAGGAACGGTTCTCGGAGTTGCTGCCCGAGGTGATGATCGGTGTCGACGCACAGCGGTTCGCCGAGATCGCCGCGGCGGTGTTCACCCCCAGGCCGGTTCCGACGGTGGGTACCGATCACCTGCACGCGGCCCGGGTATCGGTGCCCGAGCAGGCCGAGCGGCTGCTGGAGGTACTGGAGCGGCGCGGGGTAGGCCACTGGTCGTCGTTCTCCGAACTGGTGGCCGACTGCTCCGAGCCGATCCTGATCGTCGGCCGGTTCCTGGCTTTGCTCGAGCTGTACCGAGCTCGGACGGTAGCATTCGACCAATCAGAACCGCTTGGTGTGCTTCAGGTTTCGTGGACCGGGAACCGCATGGTGAATGAAGATCTGGTGAGGGCCGAGTGGGAAGAGCAGGACCAACCGTGACCGACGAGATCGTCGACCAATCCGATCTATCCGGCCCCGAGGTCTCCGACCTCGACGACGGGGAACTGACCCGGGTACTGGAGGCATTACTTCTCGTGGTCGATTCTCCGGTGACGCCCGAGGCGCTGGCGTCGGCAACCGGGCAGCCGATGAACCGCGTCACCGAGACGCTGCGCCGGATGGCCGCGGAGTTGGCCGAGCGTGACAGTGGGATTGACCTCCGGGAAACCGGCGGCGGCTGGCGGATGTACACGCGGGCCAGGTTCGCCCCCTACATAGAGCGCCTCCTGCTCGACGGCGCGCGCTCCAAGCTGACCCGTGCGGCGTTGGAGACGCTGGCGGTGGTGGCCTACCGGCAGCCGGTCACCCGGGCGCGGGTCAGCGCCGTTCGCGGCGTCAACGTCGATGCGGTGATCCGGACCCTGGTGGCGCGCGGGTTGATCACCGAGGCCGGCGCGGACCCGGACAGCGGCGCGACCACCTTCGCCACCACCGAGTTGTTCCTCGAGCGGCTCGGCCTGTCGTCGTTGGCAGACCTTCCCGACATCGCGCCGCTGCTGCCCGACGTTGATGTCATCGACGACCTGAGCGAGGCACTCGACAGTGAGCCGCGGTTCGCCAAGCTCGCCGCTTCGAACCAGCCGGACAAGCCCGCCGCAATCAACGTGGACACCGATGTCTGAGACCGGGCGGCCCGGCGACGTGATGTCTGGCAGCGGACCCGGCGAGGAGGGCATCCGGCTGCAGAAGGTGTTGTCCCAGGCGGGGATCGCCTCCCGGCGGGTGGCAGAGCGGATGATCATCGACGGCCGGGTCGAGGTCGACGGCGCCGTGGTCACCGAACTGGGCACCCGGGTCGATCCGCGCACCGCGGATATCCGCGTCGACGGGACCCGGGTGGTCCTCGACGACTCCATGGTGTACCTGGCGGTGAACAAACCGCGTGGCATGCATTCGACGATGTCCGATGACCGCGGTCGTCCCTGCATCGGGGATCTGGTCGAGCACCGGGTGCGCGGCAACAAGAAGCTATTCCACGTCGGCCGGCTGGACGCCGACACCGAGGGACTGCTGCTGCTCACCAATGACGGTGAATTGGCGCACCGGTTGATGCACCCGTCGTTCGAGGTGCCGAAGACCTACCTGGCGACCGTCGCCGGATCGGTGCCGCGGGGCCTGGGCAAGACGCTGCGGGCCGGGATCGAATTGGAGGACGGCCCGGTCAAACTCGATGACTTCGCGGTGGTCGACGCCGTTCCGGGCAAGACGCTGGTTCGGGTGACCCTGCACGAGGGACGCAAGAGGATCGTCCGGAGATTGCTGGCGGAGGTCGGGTTTCCGGTCCAGGCGTTGGTGCGTACGGATATCGGCTCGGTCGCGCTGGGTGACCAGCGGCCCGGCAGCATTCGGGCCTTGACGCGGAAAGAGGTCGGCGAACTGTACCGGGCGGTGGGTCTGTGAGTGGCGTGGTGATCGCGATCGACGGTCCAGCGGGAACCGGAAAGTCCTCGGTGTCAAGGGGTTTGGCTCAGGCGCTGGGTGCGCGCTATCTCGACACCGGTGCGATGTACCGGATCGCGACGCTGGCGATGCTGCGCGCCGGGGTGGATCTCGAGGACCCGCAGTCGATCGCCTCCGCGTCGGCGGTGTCGATGTCGGTGGGATTCGATCCGGAGGTGGAGTGTGTCTACCTTGACGGCGAGGACGTCTCGACAGCGATTCGCGGTGATGAGGTGACCCGTGCGGTGTCGGCGATCGCGGCGGTGCCGGCGGTGCGCTCGCAGATGGTCGGCCTGCAGCGTGAATTGGCGTCGGGAGCGGGCAGCGTGGTGGTCGAGGGCCGCGATATCGGAACCGTGGTGCTGCCCGAGGCGGACGTGAAGATCTTCCTGACCGCTTCGGCCGAGACGCGGGCCCGGCGCCGCAATGACCAGAACATCGCTGCGGGGTTGCGCGACGACTACGAGACGGTGCTGGCCGACGTGCGCCGCCGGGACCACCTGGATTCCACCCGCGCGGTGTCCCCGTTGCGACCGGCCGAGGACGCACTGGTCGTCGATACCAGCGATATGACCCAGAGCGAGGTCATCCACCATCTGCGAAAGCTGGTTGAACAGCGGACGGGGGCAAGGCGTTGAGTGACGGTGAGACATGGTCCGACGAGAGCGATTGGGAGATCGCCGAGGATCAGCTGATCGAAGAGGCCGAGGAGATGGCCGCGCCGCCGCCGGTGCTGGCCGTGGTCGGGCGTCCCAACGTCGGCAAGTCGACGCTGGTCAACCGGATCCTGGGCCGACGGGAGGCGGTGGTACAGGATCTGCCCGGCGTCACCCGGGACCGGGTGTCCTACGACGCGTTGTGGAGCGGGCGGCGCTTCGTGGTGCAGGACACCGGCGGTTGGGAGCCCGACGCTAAAGGCCTGCAGCAACTCGTCGCCGATCAGGCCGCGGTGGCCATGCAGACCGCCGACGCGGTGGTCCTGGTGGTCGACGCTGTCGTCGGCGCCACCGCCGGCGATGAGGCGGCCGCGCGGATCCTGCGCCGTTCCGGCAAGCCCGTGTTCCTGGCCGCCAACAAGGTGGACAACGAGAAGGGCGAGGCGGAGGCCGCGGCCCTGTGGTCGCTGGGACTGGGGGAGCCACATCCGATTAGTGCGATGCACGGCCGGGGCGTGGCAGACCTGCTCGACCGGGTGATCGCGGAGCTGCCCACGGTGTCGGAGTCGGCCCGCTCCGGCGGCGGGCCGCGGCGGGTCGCGCTGGTCGGAAAGCCCAACGTCGGTAAGAGTTCGCTGCTGAACCGGCTGGCGGGGGCGGAGCGGTCGGTGGTGCATGACACCGCCGGCACCACCGTCGACCCGGTGGACTCGCTGATCGAACTGGACGGCAGGATCTGGCGCTTCGTCGATACCGCCGGCCTGCGGCGCAAGGTGGGACAGGCCAGCGGCCACGAGTTCTACGCCTCGGTGCGCACGCACAGTGCCATCGACGCCGCCGAGGTGGTGATCGTGTTGGTGGACGCCTCCGAACCGCTGACCGAGCAGGACCAGCGCGTGCTGTCGATTGTGATCGAGGCGGGCCGCGCGCTGGTGTTGGCATTCAACAAGTGGGATCTGGTGGACGAGGACCGGCGTTACCTGCTGGACCGTGAGATCGACCTGCAATTGGCGCAGTTGCAGTGGGCGCCGCGGGTCAACATCTCCGCGAAAACCGGACGCGCGGTGCAGAAGCTGGTGCCCGCCATGGAAATCGCGCTGGACTCCTGGGACACCCGCATCTCCACCGGGCAGCTGAACACCTGGCTCAAGGAGGTCGTCGCGGCCACGCCGCCACCGGTGCGCGGCGGAAAGCAGCCGCGAATCCTGTTCGCCACCCAGGCAACCGCGCGTCCGCCGACTTTCGTGCTGTTCACCACCGGATTCCTGGAGGCCGGATACCGCCGTTTCCTCGAGCGCAAGCTCAGGGAAACCTTCGGTTTCGAGGGTTCGCCGATCCGGATCAACGTCCGGGTCCGCGAGAAGCGTAAAGCCAAGCCGCGCTAGCTGTTTCGCGGGAGCATCCGCTCGGGGTGGTGATAGGTGTTGGTTCCGCCGCGCAGGGGTAGATGCGGCGGAGGCAGCCACTCGGTGCTGCCGTCCTTCAGTTTTCGGGTTCGCCATCCGTCCTGCTTGATGAGCCGATGATGCTGCCTGCAGACGAAGGTCAGGTTGTCGATGTTCGTCAGGCCGCCCGCGCTCCACTCGTCGACATGGTGGACTTCGGTCAGGTACCCGGGGACGTCACATCCCGGCGCGGTGCACCCGCGGTCCGTGCAGTGCAACACTATTCGCTGGTCAGCGGAGGCAATTCTCTTGGTGCGCCCGAGGTAGATGGGACGTTGGGAATGCTCCTCGAAAACGCACAGATAGTGCCAGGAATGGCTGGCCAACCGGATCACGTCCCGCGTGGGCACCAACGTGCCGCTCGCAGTGACCGCGTGACCGGCTCCGGTTTGCAGTTGCTCCAGTGTTGCGCTGACGATGACCGTCACGGGCAAGCCGTTGTGCTTACCGAGTTTCGGATCTCCGAGTTGTCCGCGAACCAGCGCGCTGAGCGCGTCATGCTGGCGTTGGGCGTGGCTTCGCATGTCGCCGTCGACGACGTCCTGAGTCGGCTCTCCGGTGACGGTGGGGCTCTGGTCGGCGGGATTGCACATTCCCGGGGCGCCGAACTTGGCGAGCCACGCGTCGATCTCGGCCCTGAGTTGTGGCGTCGCGACGAGCCGTCCGACGCTCATCCCGTCCGGCCGTTGCCGGCCGCACCAGGTGAACCCACGCCGTCGGTCGCGTTCTTCATCGCTGAATTTGCCGTCCGGATTCAGCTGCAGCGCCAGCCTGTCGGCGACCTTCGCCAACTGGTCGGGGCGCAGTTCGAGAGCTTTCTCGGCGAGGAACTTTTCGGCGTCCTCCACTGCGGCTGGGGGTAGATCTGCCGGAAGATCCCGGAAGAACTTCTGTATCGACCGGAGATGTTCGGGGTCGAGCTGGCCCGCTTCCCAGGCTTTCGCGGTCGCGGGCAGCTGCGGCGGCAGTGTCTGGCCGGTCAGCGTCGTTCGTGCGCCCAGCTGGCGTGCGTCGCGGAGCCGGCGGCGCGACTCGGAGAGGCTCAGGCGTAGGACGTCGGCGATGACCCTGGGCAGTATCCGGCCGATCTCGCCGTTGTCGTTGCGGTCCAAGGAGCTGGTGATGGAGTGCGACGAGGCGCGTTGACGTCGAGTCGCGATCTCCAAACGGTCAAGCGCCTCGAGGCGCTCCCCGGCTGGCAGGGCGTCCCAGTCCAGTGCGCCGACGGTCTGGACGGCGGCATCCAGAGCGGCGAACGCCTCGGCGACTTGGTTCGAAAGCAGGTTCGAATCATAGGTCTGCCCGCTGACAAGAATCGCGACTCAATCGAGCCAAGCCCGATTGCCGTAGGAATCCAGGTGCGCGACCTGCTCCACGGGTTTGCGGGTGGTCGGTCCGTAGCGGCCCCGAGGCCAGCCCATCGGGACCACACACACCGGGGTGACCGACAGGGGCAGGCCCAGGATCTTGCGCGCCGAGGTGACACTCCACAGCGGCAGGGTGATCAGCGAAGCCCCCAGTCCCATCGCGCGAGCAGCCAGCAGGAGGTTCTGGACACTCGGGTAGATCGAGCCGAAGAACGACGACTCGCCGACGAACGGCGAGGGCAGGTAGGGGGCTCGCATGCCCCCGCGCAGGCAGGGGACGACCAGCACCGGGATCTCAGTGAAGTGATCGACCTGCCACTGCACCGCCCGCAGGATCTTCGTCATGGACTCGTCGCCCTTGGCGACGTGCTTGCCTACGCCGCCGTAAAGGGCCCAGGCCTGCCGGTACCGCTTGGCGAGTTGGCTCTTGACGTGCTGGTCCTTGACGACAAGGAACTCCCAATTCTGCCCGTTGGAACCGGTGGGCGCCCGCAGGGCAAGTTCAATACATTTCAGGACTATGGCGTCATCGACCGGATCCGGCAATACCCGGCGCACCGCCCGCTGGGTCATCATGGCTTCCAGTAGCGGCATGTCCAATCGGGCGATCGCCTCGTCGGTGGACGGTATCGGGTTCGGAGTAGCGGCCATGCTTTCCGAGCCTACGGGCGCCGTTTAGGGTTCGGAGGGTGTCCGTCGCCGAGATGGTCGTCATCGTCCTCGCCGCGTTGGGGGCTGGGGCGATTAACTCACTCGTGGGGTCAGGCACCCTGATCACCTTTCCGACCCTGATCGCCCTCGGCTTCCCGCCGGTGACGGCGACGATGTCCAACGCGATCGGACTGGTGGCCGGAGGGGTGTCCGGCACCTGGGGATACCGCGCCGAGTTGGCGGGGCAGTGGCAACGGCTGCGCTGGCAGATTCCGGCGTCACTGATCGGTGCGGCCATCGGGGCGTTCCTGCTGCTGCACCTGCCGGAGCGGGTGTTCATTCAGATCGTCCCGGTGCTACTGGTGCTGGCGCTGCTTCTGGTGATCGCGGGTCCGCGGATCCAGGCGTATGCGAGGAGACGCGCCGAGGCCGCTGGACGCTCGGCCGAGCACGTTTCGCCTGCCCGGATGGCCGCCTTGGTGCTGGGGACGTTCATCGTCGGTGTGTACGGCGGCTACTTCACCGCCGCGCAGGGCATCCTGCTGATCGGCGTGATGGGCGCCCTGCTGCCCGAGGACGTCCAGCGGATGAATGCGGCGAAGAATCTGTTGTCGCTGCTGGTCAACATCGTCGCCGCGGTGGGGTACACCCTCGTCTCCTTCGACCGGGTGAGTTGGCCGGCGGCCGGCCTGATCGCGATCGGCTCTCTCGTCGGCGGCTGGCTCGGTTCTCACTATGGCCGGCGACTGTCGCCGACCGCGTTGCGGGTGGTGATCGTGGTCGTCGGGCTGATCGGGTTGTACCGGCTGTTCGGCGTATGAACGGCGTACCCGAGTTCGTCTCGGCCGGCTGCTGAGGTAGGCTTTCGACCTGTTGCCGGCGATCCCGGCAGCGCCGCGGGCTGTGGCGCAGCTTGGTAGCGCACTTGACTGGGGGTCAAGTGGTCGCAGGTTCAAATCCTGTCAGCCCGACGCAGGTCAGAGGCGGTTTCCGGTACTCGGAAACCGCCCTTCTCATTCCCGTACCCAAACCAGGTACGTAAACCAGATCCCACACCCGTTCACACCCCCAATGCGTTGCCGAGGTTGGTCACCGCAGCCCGAGCCGTCGCCGGGCTGACCTGCATGTAGATATCGCCGGTCATGTTGACGCTGGAGTGCCCGAGCAGGTCGCTGACCGTCTTGATGTGCTCACCGGATTCCAGCCACGCCGTGGCCGCGCTGTGCCGCGTCGTGTGCGCCCCGGCCTTGCCGACCCCGGCCTTCTTCACCGATGTCTCGAGGGTACGGAGCAAGTACCCACTTTGGGCCGGTGGTCTAGAGGTCGAGTTCGACATCGGAAGAGGCGAGGCTGTCGCACACCGTGATCCGGTCCGTCTCCGTACCGTCGGCCTCCGCGCTGGTCACGCCGCGGATCTTGTGGGTCACGCAGGCGCGGCACAGCCCGCTGCGGCACCCGGTCGGCACCCGGATACCGACCCGGTTCGCCGCCTCGAGCAGGGTTGTTGCACCGTCGATTTCGACACTGCGGTGGGTGCGGCTAAACGAAACTGTGTAGCGGCGGCCGTCATCGACCGGCCGTTCCAGCACCGGCGCGGCGAACGATTCGGTGTGGAAGCGTTCCGGCGCCTGGCCCATATCGGCCAGGTATCCGCGGACGGCGTCTACCAGTCCCTGCGGTGCGCACACGAACGTCTCTCGGTCGACATCGCCAACGAGGCTGTCGATAAGTTCCGGCGTTGGGCGACACCCGATGAAAACGTGAGCCGAGATGCCGCCGGTCTCGGCGAGTTCACGTATCTCCCGCTCGAAGAGAACCGAGTCGCTGTCGTGATTGAAGTACAGCAGCACCGCCCCTTCGCCGTTCCCCGACCGCACCAGTGCCTTCAACTGGCTCAGGATCGGAGTGATTCCGACGCCGCCGGCAATGAAGAGCGCGCCACTCGGAACCTCGGCCACGGCGAGGCCCCCGCTTGAGACCGGCGGCTTCAGGACGGTCAGGTAACTACCGGGGTCAACATCGTTGAGCGCGTTGGAGACCCGGCCGCCCTCAACACGTTTGACGCAGATGTCCATCGTGTCCGAGCCCTCGCTGTCGTGCAGCAGGCTGTACTGACGAATCAGTGCATCCCTCCCGACATCGACCCGAAGGGACAGGAATGCCCCGGGTTCCCAGCGCACCTCGTCCCAGCCTCTGGGCTTCTCCAATCGGATCAGCAGTGCCGAACCTGTGCCGAGTCGCTGCGTCGAGACGACCCGGACCGGCACGCCGTACCAGCGGGTCTTCTCTAAATATGGAGAGTCGGGCAGGCTCCGATAGCTCAGACCCGCCTTGAGCCTGCGGGTCAGGGCCGCGGGTCGGCGCAGCAAGCTCAGCGGCCTCGACTTTTCGAATTCGCCGACGGGGATCGACAAGCCGGTGACGGCCTTGAACAACGTGGAAGCGGTCTCGCCGATCGGAGTCTCGTAGTAGGGCAAGCCGTGCCGCAACGCGATTTCCTTGACTTGTGGAGCGATGTCCCGTTGGCGATTGGGAGGCAGGTCGGGAAACAGGTGGTGCTCGACGTGGGTGTCCAGCCCACCGTAGAAGACCCTGAAGTCCGGGCGGTTGTCGAAGGGCACCTCTTCCTCGAGGAACCGTTCGATCTTGGAGTCGAAGCTTTCGCTGCGCAGAAAGTTTCGCGTACCGCGGATCTGCCGCCGGTAGTACTCGTCGCGGGTCTCGTCCGGACCTGGATCGGGAAAGACCTCAATGTCTCCGGCGTGGTGCTCGATGGCGACGAGGAAAAGAACCGAGGCATAGCCGGCGATGCCGCCGACGTGGTTGGCG
>JAGQTO010000087.1:0-11226 GCA_020439025.1 Mycobacterium sp.
GCCATCGAATCGGCGCTCGAGCACGCCACGGCCATCGCCAACGGCTACCTGAGCACCCACGAGGGTCTCGGCTCGGCCGTCTGGGGCGGTCAAGCCCAGCTCGCCTCGGTGCATACCGCCGCGCAGATCAATCAGGACCTCCAGCAGACGATCACCGGCGGCACCCGACTTGCTCACGGGCTCAGCCAGGCGGCCGCGCTGATGGAGCAGCACGAGTCCGAAGCCGCCCACAGTCTCACGGCGTTCGCCGCGAACGCCTGATCCCCAGCCTCGAAAGGACCAGTCAATGTCAGAGTTCATTACCTACAACCATGGCGGCGTCGCCGACTTCGCCTCCGATGTCGGGGCCCGCTCGGCACAGCTGATGCAGATCCATGACGACATCGCGCAGCGAACCAACGCGATCGCCGACTTCTTCCAAGGCGCTGCGGCCACTGCGTTCCACGAATCGCAGATGCAGATGCTCGGGGGCCTCAAGGGGCTCATCCACACGATGAACAAGCACGGGCAGACGATCAGCAGCGTCAACGAAAGTGCCCACCAGACCGACCTGATGATGGGGAACCTCTTCTAACCGATTGGCATGGGCCGGTGGGCGCGCTGAATCCGCGCGCCCACCGCGTCCAGTCGGGGGGACACGCACATGTTGACGACCACTCTTGACGGCCTTTGGGCTCTCCAGGTGCTGTCCGGTATCGAGGTACTGGCACCCGAACTGGGCCTGCGCCCGCACCTGCCCAGCGTGGAGAGCACCCAGATGGCGCTGGCGCATCCGGTGGCCGATGAACTCCGGGAGGCGGGCGTCATCAGTTCGACCGGTGAGGTGGATCAGACCGTCCTCGAATGGCTGACCGTCCTCTCGCGAAGGGAAGTCGGCCTGCTGCTGCACGCCCGGACCCCCACCACGGGATCGGGGTTCGAGCAGGTCTTGTTGGCCAGGTTCGCGCAATGGTGGGTCAGCCTGGAGCGGTGCGGAATCCTGATCCGCCTCAGCGGCGCCGGCACAGCCGATAGCGAGCGGTCCGCGGGTGGGCTGATCCAGTCCCAGATCGACCGTCTCTGCGGCGAGAAGTCGCCAGCTCAGGTGAAGCCGATGACACTGGATGCCACCGAGCTCTTGGCAGCGGTTCGTGACCGCACGACGCTGCGCAGCTTCCTTCGCGAGTGCGGTTTGGAGGCGGATCAGGTCGGTTCTTTGATGCTGGCGGTCGACGGTGAGCGCTCGGCCCAGTTCTCCCTGGTGGCACTTCAGTCCGGCGGGGCCGGACGCCCGGCCGACGCGCGCATCGGATCGGCCACCGTGACCATCATCGACACCCCCCAGGGTCGGCTGCTTTCCGAGCACGCCTATCGCGGCGGCAGGACCTGGATGATCGTCGGACCGGCCTCGAGCTCCGGCATCGCCGCCGCGGTGCAGCGGATGTTGCGCCGGTTGCCGGCCCGGGATGACTGGCATTGCTACAGAAAGGTGATTTAGGTGAGCACTTCCTGGAAGGGGGCGGTACTCCCGGAGAATCCGCCGTCGGCGGTCGAAAGGGATCCGTCCGAATCTCCTATTCGGTCCCGGTCGGATTCCGTGTCCGGGACGTTGCGGATCTCGGACATGGTGGCTCCTCGCAAGGTTCCCCCCGCCTCGGGTTGGCGAAGAATCGTTTTCACGCTGTCCTTCAAGACGGTCAATCCGGGTGAGTCGCCCGCCGAACGGCACCACCGAGAGCTTCGCGACCGCATTCGCCGACACATTCGCAAGCAGTATGTGATCGCCTTCGTCTCCGGTAAGGGTGGCGTGGGCAAAACCACGATGACGGCATGTATCGGCGGGGTTTTCCGTGAGTGCCGAACCGAGAATGTCGTCACGGTCGATGCCGCGCCGGGCTTCGGGACCCTGGCCGGCCGCATCGATGAATCCCCTCCGGGCGACTATGCGGGTGTGCTCAACGACGCCGATGTCCAAGGCTATGCCGACATCCGGGAACATCTGGGGCAGAACGCTGTTGGGCTCGACGTCCTGGCCGGCAATCGGATGTCCGATCAGCCCAGGCCCCTGATTCCCGCGATGTTCAGCGGCGTCCTGGCGCGACTTCGCCGGACCCACAACCTGATCCTCGTCGACACTTCCGACGATCTCGAACATCCGGTGATGGAGGCGGTCCTGGACGCGGCCGACGCGCTGGTGTTCGTCTCCGGTCTGACCGCCGACGCGTCCCTGCCCGTCACGCGGGCCATCGACCTGCTGCGTTCGATGGGCTACCACGAATTGGTGTCGCGGAGCACCGTGATTCTCAACGACGCCCGCAACGGCTACGACAAGGACGCCCGGGACTACCTCGCCGAGAGGTTCGCCCAGACCGGCGCAGACGTCGAGTTCATGCCTTTCGATCCGCACCTGGCTGAGGGCGGAATCATCGACACCCGTTGCGAACTGCACAAGAAGGCGCGGCTTCGACTCTTCGAGATCGCCGCGACTCTGGCAGACAAGTACGTTCCGGATGCCGACAGGCCCCGGTGATGGCTGCTCCGACGACGTCCGGCCCGATGACGAATGCTCCGGCACCGGCTGTTCCAATAGCGGCGAAGGCTGCTTTCCCGGCCCGCTGCGCCGTCGCGCTGATCTACGGCGAACACCTTGTCTCCCAGGTGTACCCGGCCTCGGTGCCCGTCGAGGTGTTCATCGATGACATCGTTGAACTCCTTGACGAGGACCTGAGACGCCGCGGTGGGCCGGCCCTGGATCCGGGGCTGGCCTATGAGTTGCACCGCGCCAACGGAATTCGTCTGGACATCTCCCGGAATCTCGACGAACTGGGTGTCGAGGACGGCGCAACCCTGGTCCTGGTACCGGCCGAACCGGGCGACTCCTTCGTGCCCCAATATGAATCGTTGTCGACAGGTTTGGCTCGGGTTGGCAAGCGGCTTTTCACCCCGGTCACGGCGCAGACCGCGCAGCGGACGGCGCTGGCGATCATCGCGATAGCCGCACTGGTCTCCACCGCTCTCACGGTGCACACGCGACTGCTCACCGATTCGTTGGGGACATCGCTCGCGGCTCTGGTTCCCGGCGCGCTTCTGGCGGTTGGTGGCGTATGGGCCCGCAGATGGTGGCCCGGGCAGCCGGAATTGTGGGGGCTCCTGGGTTGGTCGGCGGTCGTGCCGTTGTCGGTGGGTCTTGCAGCTGTCGCCCCCGGTCGGGTCGGTGCGGCGCACCTGTTCATCGCGGCACTGGCAATGGGCGTCATGGCGGCGGGGCTGTCGGCGGTTGCGCATCGCTATGTGACGGCCTCGGCAACGGTCGTAACCCTTTGTGCGGTGGCTGTTCTCGTTTCAGCGTTACGTATGTGGCACCCCGTGGGGGCTCAACGGCTGGGGATGGCCACACTGATCGGGCTTCTCGTCCTGATCACGGCGGCGCCGACGCTTGCGTTGCGGGCGGCGCGGATCCGGCCGCCGCACTTCGGATCGATCACCGGGCGCGAACTTTTCCGCCGCGGCGACGGTATGCCGGTCGACGCCGTCATACCGGTGGACGAGCGTCCTGAGGAGGAACCGAGCCCGGACAGAACGGCGCCGGGGACGGTCATCGCCGAGGCCGCCCGCACCGCCAACGGAGTTCTGACCGGCATCTGCGTGGCGGCCGCGATCGTTCTCCCTGTCGCGGTGTGGGCGACGTTGACACCGGGGCGGGCCAGGGGCATCCCTGCCGCGATCCTGGCGGGTCTTTTCGTGCTGATCTTCATCAGCAGGGGGCGGGCGTTCACCGACCGGAATCAAGCGACCGCGCTGGTCGGTGGGGCTGCGGCGGGATTCTGCAGCGGTGCCGTCCGCTATGTTCTGTCCTTTCCGGCGGACCCGGTCGTGCCGCTGCTGTGGGGAAGCCTGGTTCTATCGCTGTTTGCCGGTCTGAGTTTGGCCGCGGCGCTGTTGATACCGGCCGCGCGGTTCACCCCGCTGGTGCGGATGGCCGCTGAGTGGCTCGAGTTGGCCGCCATCGTGGTGGCGTTGCCGCTGGCCGCGTGGCTCGGCGGGTTGTTCACCTGGGTGCGAATGCGGTGAGGCGATCCAGGTTCGTTCGGTCGAGCGCCGCCGCTCTGGTGGTGCTGCTGACCGGGCTCACGTTCGGCTTCCCGCAGGCGCTGGCAATCGAACCCCCTTCCGTCGACCCCACGCTGGTGCCGCCGGACGGGACGCCCGGACCGGAACTGCCAATGCGGCAGAGCAATGTCTGCGCCCAGGCGGTCGCCGCAGGGGATCCCGATGTCGGCTTGCCGGCGCCGGGTTTCCTCATGCTCAACACCCGCGCGGCGTGGCGGCACTCCACGGGTAACGGCGTCGCCGTCGCGGTCATCGATACCGGCGTCACCCCCAACCGCCGCCTGCCGGTCGTCGCCGGCGGCGACTACATCATGGGCGGGGACGGCCTGACCGACTGCGACGCGCACGGAACGATCGTGGCCTCGTTGATCAACGCCGCTCCGCAAGGCTCACCGATGCCGGCGCCGATGCCGCCAAGCCCGGCGTTCCCGCCGCCTATCGGCGGACCACCCGTACTGGGCGGGAGTGCGCCGCCGCCCGCGCCACCGCCACCGGCGACTCCGAGACCGGCAGAAGCGCGGCCAGTCGCTCCGGACGGCGTCGCGGGCATCGCGCCGCATGCGACGGTTATCTCGATCCGGCAGTCCTCGCGGGCCTACGAACCGGTGAGTCCGGGCTCGGTCGATGTTCAGAGGCGGCGGAAGGCGGGCACCGTCTCCACCCTTGCCAGGGCGATCGTCCACGCCGCCAACCTGGGTGCCAAGGTCATCAACGTCAGCGTGACGGCATGTGTGCCGGCGGCTGACCCCCTTGACCAGCGTGCGCTCGGGGCGGCGGTCTGGTTTGCGGCGACGGCCAAGGACGCCGTCATCGTCGCGGCCGGTGGCAACGAGGGCGAGGACGGCTGCGCGCAGAACCCCGAGCTCAACCCGTTGGACCACGACGACCCGCGGGACTGGAAAAACGTCAAGACGGTCTCCTCCCCGTCATGGTTCGCCGACTACGTGCTGTCGGTGGGAGCTGTCGACAACAAGGGGATTCCGGTTGCCAAGAGCCTCGCCGGCCCGTGGGTCGCACTGGCGGCGCCCGGCGTCGGCATCATGGGGCTCTCCCCGCAGGACGGAGCGCCGGTCAATGCGTATCCACCAGCCCGGCCCGGTGAGAGCGCTGTCCCGTTCTGGGGTACCAGCTTCTCGGCGGCCTATGTCAGTGGTGTCGCCGCACTTGTCCGGGCGAAGTATCCCCGGCTGACGGCCCGCCAGGTGATCAACCGGATACTCCAGACAGCGCACAATCCGCCGCGTGGTGTCGATAATCGCATCGGGTTCGGGGTGGTCGATCCGTTGGCCGCGTTGACTTTTGATGTGCCGGCCGGCGAACCTGTCGCACCCGGGGCGCAATCCAGGGTGGTGACGCCGCCCCCGCCGCCCGAACCCCCGGACCGCCGGGCCCGAACGGTTGCGTTGGCCTTCGCGGGAGCGGTGGCGGCGGCCGCGGCGCTGGCCGCGATCATCGGCAGGGCGCGGAGGGCCAGATGAGGGATGGTATTCGGCTTGCCGTCGCGGCGGGGGTCTTCACATTCGGAACCGTCGGCTGGGGTCTGGCTGACCACATCGGCGCTGCGGCCGGGGTGGCACTCGGGCTGGCCGTTCTCGTCCTGCCCTGGCGAGGGCAGCCGGGTTGGTCGTGGGCATGGCTCTACCTCACCCGGGACCGGTGCTTCGACCTGTCGGATCCGGTGACCGTCGTCAACGACCGCTCCGGGGGAGGCGTTAGGTATCAGGGTGGAATCGCCGTTGCGGCGATCCAACTTCTCGGAAAGCGATGGCAGCCGACATTTTTCACCGGATCGGCGACGGTCGGGACAGCGAACACGGTCGACGTCGCTGAATTGGTGCCGCTGATGCGTCAAAGCCTGGGGCTGGAACTGGATTCGCTCAGCGTAATCACCGCGGGCGCGCGCCGTGGAAGCGGCGGGGACTATCCGGCTATCTACGACACGCTGATCGGCAACACTCCCTATGCGGGCCGGCGTGAGACCTGGCTGGTGCTCCGGCTGCATGCCTTCGACAACGGTGAGGCACTGCGCGACCGGCCTACCGTCGGCACGGCGGCTCTGGCCGCCGCGCAACGGATCGCCGCGTCGCTGCGATGCCGCGGAGTGCGGGCCAAGGTCGCCAGCGCCACGGACATGATCGAACTGGAGAAGCGCCTCGACACCAGTGTGCTCAGGCCCCGCAATCGCGGCTGGCGCAGCCTGCGTGGCGATTCCGGGTGGCAAACGAGCTACGGCTACCGGCCCGGAGACATCACCTCCGAGGCGCTGGGGCAGGCGTGGTCACTGCGAGCAGATGCAATCATCCAGAACATTACGGTCTTCTCCGATGGAACCGCCGCGACGACGGTCACGGTGCGAACACCCCGCCCTCCCACCATGCCGCCGGCGGTGATCCTGCAGCCGCTGCCTGGTCAGCAGGCGAGCGCCGCGGCGGCCAACCTGTGTGGACCGCGTCCAGAGGTCCGCGGTCTGCTGCGAGGTGGGCTTCCGTCGGCGCTGTTCATCCCGATCGGACCATCCGGGGTGTTGATCGGCAAGGTATCGGGAGGCGAGCGGCTTTTGCTGCCGCTGGACGACCCAGCCGAGCAGACCCGGGTACACATCGGCGCCGAGCAGGAGATAGCTAAGCGGATCGTCATCCGAACGGCAGCGGCGGGGCAGCGGGTGACCGTCCACACCACCGATGTCGCGGGCTGGCAGAGCGTGCGGATGCCCGGCATCGCGGTCATCGAGCACCAACGCCCCGCGCCGGGAACCACGGTCAGCGTGGTGGACGGCACGGTCGCCCCCGCCCCACGGCCCAACACCGTGCTCTCGGTGGCTCCCCCGGGCAGTCCGGTGCCTCCGGCGTCCGACATCGTGATCGCCCAAACCGGTCCGGCCACCGTCGAACTGACCGCTGGGGGGTGGAGCTGTGACATCGAACCGGAGTTCTTCAGGGCCGAGAACCGCTACATCACCTGTTCTCAGTGGGAAATGGCGGAGTAAGCCATGGCCGGCAGCACCGTGACCGCCACCGCGCGGCGCCATTTCGACCAAGCAGTGTCGGTCCTCGAGGCCGAACCGGCATCGGCTTGCCGGCTCTTCCGCGAAGCGACCGAGCTCGACCCGTCGATGGCCGATGCGTGGCTCGGCCGGATCGCCGCCGGTGACAACGATTTTTCGACGCTGGAGAACCTCTTCGCCTACGGCGCGAGGCTGCATCGGGAGTCGAATCGGTTGGGGCTGAATCTCGCCGCAGCGGTCAGGGCCGGGCCCTACCTGTCGATCACGGTGACTGAGGCGTCACATGCGGGCATCGCACTGGCCGGCGCCATGGTCGACGCGGGCCGTTTCGAGGAGGCGCAGGATCTTCTCGACGATGATGCGCTGCTCGACGGCCCGGAGAATCACCAGTGGCGCCAGCACATTCGCGGCCACCTGATGTTCGCGACCCAGCGGTGGCCCGACGTCATCGCCGAGGCCGCGCGTGTTCTGCCCGCCCACGCCCTGATCATGCCGGCGGTCACCGCAGGCACCGCCGCCCTGGCGGCCCACGCCGCCGCGCACCTCGGCCAGGCGCGTCTGGCCCTGGATTGGGCCGAGCGGGTCGAGGTTCGAACGTGGTCCGATCCGGGTGCCTCGGTCGGCAACGAGCACCGGACCTCAGTCGCCGTGCTCGATCCGATCGAATTCCCTCTCATCGCTGCGGATCTCGCCTACGCACGCGGCATGGCGCACCGGCAACTCGACCAGCTGGACGAGGCCGAGATCTGGCTGTCCAAGGCGGTCGTCAACGGTGTCGCCATCCCCCAGGCCAAACAGGCACTGGCCGATCCACGGCTGCAACTGGTCGTCACCGACGAGGAGACGATCAACAGTCGGACCGACAAGTGGGATGTGAACACCGGCCGCTCGGAGGAAGCGCGGGCCGAGGAGCGCAACCTTGAGCGGCGGGCCGAACTTCTCGCCGAGGGCCGTGCGCTGCTGCACGGCCAGGTCGGTCTTGCCGAGGTCAAGCGCGCTGTCGCCGAGATCGAGGATCAGATCGAGGTGCGGGCGCTACGACTGGCACACGGACTGCCGGTGGCGAACCAGACGAACCACATGCTGCTGGTCGGGCCACCCGGCACGGGTAAGACGACCACCGCCGAAGCCCTCGGGAAGATCTACGCCGGTCTCGGCCTCGTCCGCAACCCGGAGATCATCGACGTCAAACGCTCGGATTTCTGTGGCGAGCACATAGGGTCCTCGGCGCCGAAAACCAATGATCTGATCGACCGTTCGCTGGGTCGCATCCTGTTCTTCGACGAGTTTTACAGCCTCGTGGAACGCCATCATGATGGCCGCCCGGACATGATCGGGATGGAGGCCGTCAATCAACTCCTGGTCGCTTTGGAGGTTCACCGGTTCGACTTCTGTTTCATCGGAGCCGGTTACGAACGCGAGGTGGACGATTTCCTCAAGGTCAACCCGGGCCTGGCTGGTCGGTTCAACCGCAAATTGCGGTTCGCCTCCTACAGCCCCGACGACCTCGTGGAGATCGCCGTTCGGTATGGAAGTCCCAGGGCGACGGTGCTCGATCCGGAGGCCCGCCATGCCCTCAGCGTGGCATGCCGGACGTTGCGTGACTATCGCGCCGCCGACGGTACCCACGGGATCGACCTGATGCAGAACGGGCGATTCGCCCGCAACGTGGTGGAACGGGCTGAGCGGCTGCGGGATTCGCGGGTCGCGGCGCAGAACCGGTTGGATCGTGGGTCGGTCACGATCGAGGATCTGGAGAGGCTGCGAACACAGGACATCGTCGCGGCGGTCGTTGATGCATGCGCTGAAAAACATGTGCCGATCGCGCTGTGACCAATATTGAGACCACTATCGCCCTATGCCAACTGGGCTAGAGGATCAGCGGACCGGGCTGAAACGCTCCAACTGGGTTGGCGGCCCGTCGAGGGGCGGGGGTGGGAGGACCAGACTGACGCCGTCGATCACCCGGACCACGTTGTGGGTTTGTCGGTCGAAGTTCAGCGTCCCGTGCTGGAAGTTCTGCACGATCCACTGCGGTTCGGCGATCTCCCCACTGGTGGGCAGGCCGAGCGCGCCGCGCTCGTAGCCCAGCGACGCCCATGCCTGATAGATCGCCCCGGTGAGTGGCTGTGCGCCGGTGTCGGGTGACCAGTACATGGCGCCGCGCTCGAAGGTGGCGTAGCGGGCGGGCCCGGTGCCCGATGCCTCCGGAGAGGTCGGCATCCCGAGCGGACTCGCCTGGGCCCCGTCGGCCTCCCAGCGGTCCAGGATCGCTCCGCCGCGCAGCGTGTCCAGGACGTCGGGCGGACCGTTGAACGCCGCGGCCAACCGCCGGATCTCCTCTAGCGCCGCGTACCCGGCGTCTCCCGGGCACTCGGTGTTGCCGACATCGCGGTGGGCGAAGATCTCCGGAAGGGTGACCGTGTTGCCGCCCGGAACCACGGTGTTCTGACCGCCGGCGGATTTGAGTTTCACCATTCCCAACGGGTCGACTTTGTCCAGGCTCAGCCGCCACCCGAGCAGCCGGCCGACGGTTCGCACCATCACCTCCGGAGGTGCGACCTCTTCGAAGTCGCCGATCATCGACACACCCCACACATCGCGGTTGAATCCGCCGGTGTGCGAACCGAGTACGTCCTTGGTGATCCCCCCTGCCCTGCCCTCGAAAACCTGTCCGTACTTGTCGACCAAGGCGTTGTAGGCGATGTCGCACCACCCCAGCGTCATGGTGTGATACGCGTAGATCGAGCGGATGATCGCCGCGGAGTCCTCGGCCTCATAGTCGTTGCCGGTGGCGGTGTGGTGCAGCACTGCCGCGCGGACGCCGTCCCCGTAGAACGGCCCCCCGCAGCGTGAACCGGTCCCAGCCCCCCACTGCGCCCGGCTGATGATGTTCGGCGGTTGGCCCGGCCCCAAGGTGGCGGTCGGCGGCGTCCATTGGGTGTCGACCGGAGCCTTGGGCGGGGTGATGAGAATCGCCGACATGGTCTGGCTCAAGGGCTCTTCGGCATTGGCGGGTACGTAGCCGAGTTCACGACCGGCATCCACGGCGCTCTGGGGCGGTTCGATGGTCACCGGCGCGTTCTCGGGACGGCTGACCGCGATCTGGACTGCGGTGGTCTCGCCGACGTAGACCGGATCGGTTCCGTGCGTGCCGTTGCCCTCGACGTCCTCGGAACCGAGTTCGAAGCGTTCGGCGTGGTACCAGGGACCCCATGATCCGTCGGTCCGCTTGGCGCGCACCCGCGCCGAGGTGCCGGTGAGGTCACTTCCGGTCAGCGCCACCATGGAGAACGGCGTGTCCTGGCTGATCTCGCGGACGGTTTCTCCGCCGCCGATCCCGCCGAGCGGTTGGCTGGCCAGCACGGTGTCGTCGGCGATGCCCCGGCTCTTGTCGTCGCCGGGCAGTCCGCCGACCGCCCATGGCAGGACCATCACTGTCGCCGCGATGGCGGTCAACAGGATCGTCGGGGCGGGACGACGGGACGGCACATCGCGATGTTACGTATGGGTCAGCTGTTACCTGCGTTTCGACACGGGCTATTGATGACAAAGTGACTGTTGATTATGGGGTGGCGATTTCCCTGCGGTGATTCGCTGGGGTGCGCCACAACTGCAACGGCACCGCAGGGGCAATCACCGGCCGGTGGCCAGTCTCACCCTGCGGTGCCGTTTCGGTGCAGGTCTCTCCTCGTCGATCAGCCGATCGCTGAGGCGGTGCCGGCGGCCTCGACCGCCGGCGCTGCTGCTGCGGGGGCGGCGGCAGCCGCCCCGGCGGCATTCTGCATGGCCTGGGTAATGCCCGGCATGACGATGCCCTTGAGCAGGTCGATGGCCTGGCCGACGCCGAGTTGGTTGGCGGCACTGCTGATATCCCCGATGATCCCGCCGGAGCTCGAGGCCGCGGGGGCGGCGGGCAGGCCGATTGTCGGGTCGCCCAGGATCGGGTAGGTCCCGCCGATCGGCGACAGCGGTGTGCTGATCGGAATCTCGGTCGGCAGTCCGATGCCGGTCGGGCTGGTCAGTGCTGGGTCGATACCGACCTGGGGGGCGGTGAGTCCGGGATTGGTCAGCGCCGGGTCGGTGAGCGACGGAACCGTGCTCGCGGCGCCCGGCGTGGTCAGGCCCGGCGT
>JAGQTO010000087.1:11389-11952 GCA_020439025.1 Mycobacterium sp.
AGGCCCGGCGTGGTCAGGCCCGGTGTGGTAGCGGCCGGCGAGGTCAGGCTAGGCGTGGTCAGGCTAGGCGTGGTCAGACTGGGTGTGGTCAGGCCCGGCGCAGTCAGCGGTCCGCTCTGGACCGGCTGCGTGCCGGCCGGGCTGAGGCCGGTCGGCAGCGGCGGCAGGTTGATGCCGAACTGCGACAGTCCCGCCTGCAGGGCGGACAGGATCTCATTGGGCAGGTCGGTGACGACCGCCGCGCGGGTGAACTCGCGATGCTCGGGTGCGGACTGGCCGGAGGTCAGCCCGATGACGCCGATCACCGCGAACGGGCTGGCGACGGCCAGGGCGCCGACCGCGCTCATGGCTGTCGAAATCTTGCGTCGACGACGGTTCGGCACGGAAGTCTCCTCAATCTGGACAACGCGGTTCGGATTTTTCGAACCTCTGCGCCAGTCCCGGAACCGGCTCTTGCGCCGGGCCCGGAAGCTGACAAAACCGATGTTAATTTTGAGACTGCTGAGACTGGAGTGACGATGCGGAATCGTGAGCTAATCGCGACCATGGGAGCTCCTGCCGCG
>JAGQTO010000087.1:12013-34914 GCA_020439025.1 Mycobacterium sp.
CGGGTCGGATAACCTAGGCGCCGATGACCGCAACCGATCCGCGGGCCGCCGACGGCGACTCCCGCTTCGATCTCCTCGTCGTCGGCTCCGGCTTTTTCGGGCTGACGATCGCTGAGCGCGTGGCCACCCAGCTTGGCAAGCGGGTACTGGTCCTCGAGCGGCGATCCCATCTGGGCGGCAACGCCTACTCCGAGCCCGAGCCGCAGACCGGTATCGAAATCCATCGCTACGGAGCCCATCTGTTCCACACCTCCAACCGGCGGGTGTGGGACTACGTACGGCAGTTCACCGACTTCACCGGTTATCAGCACCGGGTGTTCGCCATGCACGACGGGCAGGCCTACCAGTTCCCGATGGGCCTGGGCCTGGTCGCGCAGTTCTTCGGCCGCTACTACAGTCCCGACGAGGCTCGCGCGCTGATCGCCGAGCAGGCTGCCGAGATCGACACCGCGGAGGCGGTGAACCTCGAGGAGAAGGCCATCTCATTGATCGGCCGGCCGCTCTACGAGGCGTTCGTCAAGGGCTACACGGCCAAGCAATGGCAGACCGACCCCAAGGAGCTGCCCGCGTCGACCATCAGCCGGCTGCCGGTCCGTTACACCTTCGACAACCGCTACTTCAACGACACCTACGAAGGTCTGCCGGTCGACGGCTATACCGCCTGGCTGAACAACATGGCGGCTGACAAGCGTATCGAGGTGCGCACCGACACCGATTGGTTCGACGTCCGCGACGGACTCCGGGCCGCCAACCCCGGTGCCCCGGTCGTCTACACCGGCCCGCTGGACCGGTACTTCGGCTTCGCCGAGGGCCGGCTCGGCTGGCGCACCCTTGACTTCGAGGTCGAGGTCCTCGATTGCGGTGACTTCCAGGGCACGCCGGTGATGAACTACAACGACGCCGCGGTCCCGTACACCCGGATACACGAATTCCGCCATTTCCATCCGGAACGGGATTACCCGGCGGACAAGACCGTCATCATGCGTGAGTTCTCGCGATTCGCCGACGACGATGACGAGCCGTATTACCCGATCAACACCGAGGCCGACCGCGCGATGCTGGCCGCCTACCGGTTAAGAGCCAAAGCTGAGACCGCCGCGGCGGGCGTCCTCTTCGGCGGCCGCCTGGGCACCTATCAGTACCTGGACATGCACATGGCCATCGCGAGTGCGCTGAACATGTACGACAACGTTCTGGCGCCGCACCTGCGCGACGGCGAGCCGCTGACGGCCGCCGCTGACGAAAGCAGCAGAGCATGAGTGAAATACCCTCCGGCCCCATCGCTTCGGACCAGTCCCGCGCGGTGAGTCTGCTCGCCCGGGTAATCCTGCCCCGGCCCGGCGAGCCGCTGGACGTCCGCAAGCTCTACATCGAGGAATCCGAGACCAACGCCCAGCGGGCGCACGCGACAACTCGGACGACTCTGCAGATCGGCGCGGAGTCCGAGGTGTCGTTCTCCACCTATTTCAACGCCTTCCCGGCCAGTTACTGGCGGCGCTGGTCGACTTTGACATCGGTAGTGCTGCGCGTCGAACTGACCGGGGTGGCCAGGGTGGACGTTTACCGCTCGAAGGCCACCGGCGCACGGATCAGCGTGGGCGGCGCGGAGATCGTCAGTGATGGGTCCGGCCCCGCTGCCCTGGAATTCGAGGTCGGCCTCGAGCCGTTCGAGGACGGTGGCTGGATCTGGTTCGACATCACCACCGACTCGAAGTCCACCATGCACAGTGCGGCGTGGTTCGCCCCCGTGCCGACGCCCGGGCGGGCCGATATCGCCGTCGGAATCCCTACATTTAACCGGCCGTCGGATTGCGTCAACGCGCTGCGGGCACTGACTTCCGATCCGCTGGTGGACGAGGTGATCGGTGCCGTCATCGTCGTCGACCAGGGCGCCGACAAGGCTGTGGGGCACCCGGATTTCGCCGAGGCGGCCGCCGCATTGGGCGATCGGTTGTCCGTTCACAACCAGCCCAACCTGGGCGGTTCGGGCGGCTACAGCCGGGTGATGCTGGAGGCGGTGGGCAACACCCGATGCGAACAAATCCTGTTCATGGATGACGACATCCGTATCGAGCCGGACTCGATTCTGCGGGCGCTGGCGCTGAGCCGATTCGCCAAGGTGCCCATGCTCGTCGGAGGCCAGATGCTCAACCTGCAGGAGCCCTCTCACCTGCACGTTATGGGGGAGGTGGTCAACCGGGCCAACTTCATGTGGACCAATGCCCCCCACACCGAGTACGACCACGACTTCGCGAAGTATCCGCTCAATCCCGACGGCGCTCTCGACGAGAACGCAGCCGATCGGAGCAAGCTGCTGCACCGGCGTATCGACGTCGACTACAACGGCTGGTGGATGTGCATGATCCCGCGCCAGGTTGCCGAGGAACTGGGCCAGCCGCTGCCGCTGTTCATCAAGTGGGACGACGCCGACTACGGATTGCGCGCCGGGGAACACGGTTACGGCACGGTCACCATGCCCGGCACCGCGATCTGGCACATGGCCTGGAGCGACAAGGACGACGCCATCGACTGGCAGGCCTACTTCCATCTCCGCAACCGCCTGGTGGTCTCGGCGCTGCACTGGGACGCCCCGGTCAGCGGACTGATCAAGAGCTCGATCAAAGCGACCCTCAAACATCTTCTCTGCCTTGAGTATTCGACGGTCGCAATCCAGAACAAGGCGATCGAGGACTTCCTGGCCGGACCAGAACACATCTTCTCGATCCTCGAGTCCGCGCTGCCCGAAGTGCGTTCGATGCGTCAGCAGTATCCGGACGCGGTGGTGCTGGCCGCGGCGACGGAGTTGCCACCGCCGAGCGGCCGGACCAGGGTGCACAAGCCCCCGACGGCCCCTTCGGCCATCGGCTTGCGGCTGGCTCAGGGACTCCTGCACCAGTTCCGCAAGGCGGATCCCGAGCACCACCGCCGGCCGCAGCTGAACGTCCCGACCCAGGATGCGCGTTGGTTCTTGTTGTGCAATGTCGACGGGGTGACCGTTACCACTGCCGATGGGCGCGGTGTGGTTTACCGGCAGCGCGATCGGGCCAAGATGGCCGAGTTGCTCAAAGCCTCGTTGCGGCAGCATCTCCGGCTGGCCCGTAAGTACGATCAGATGCGCAAGGTCTACCGGCGGGCTCTGCCCGAGTTGTCGAGCCGAAGCAGGTGGGAATCGGTGTTGCTGGACGAATCGAAAGCCGGTGTCTGAAACCCTGCCGGATAGCCGGCCCAGCGGAGAAGTTGCGGTACTTGTCGACGTCCAATCCAGGCTTGCAACCCCCCCGATGCTCGCCGTCGCGCGGGCGATGTCGCATTTCGGTGAGCACGCTGCCGGATGGGTGGTGCTGGGCGGGGTCGGTGCGCTGCTGGCCCCCCGGCGGCGGCGGGACTGGCTGCTGGTCGGCATAGGTGCCGTTGCCGCGCACGCCGCCGCGATCGTGATCAAGCTCGCGGTGCGGCGCCGGCGCCCGCATCACCCTGACGTCGCGGTCAACGTGGGCACACCCAGTTCGCTGAGCTTTCCGTCGGCGCACGCGACGTCGAGCACCGCCGCCGCTATTCTGCTGTGCCGGGCTACCCGGTCACCGCTGCCGTTGGCGGTGGTGCCGCTGATGGCGCTGTCGCGGCTGGTGCTCGGTGTGCACTATCCGACCGACGTTCTCGCCGGGATCGGCGTCGGAGCGGCGGTAGCTGGGGCGACCGTGCGCTTCGGGGGCGGCGGGCGGGAGCTGACCGGGAGAGGGCAAAGTGAGTGATCATGAGTGAGACGACGGTTACCGGCCCGCCGAGCAACCTCTTCGCAGGGATCGTCAAGGCCATCCGGCCGCGGCAGTGGGTGAAAAACCTCCTGGTGCTGGCCGCCCCGTTGGCCGCACTCGGCGGAGACGTGCACTACGACTACCGCGACGTGCTGTTCAAGGTTTCGATCGCTTTCGTGGTGTTCTGCATGGCGGCCTCGGCGATCTACCTGGTCAACGACGCCCGCGACGTCGAAGCCGACCGGGCTCACCCCACCAAGCGGTTCCGCCCGATCGCCGCCGGCGTGCTGCCTGTCGGGCTGGCCTACGGGATCGCCACGGCGCTGGGCGTCGGCTGTCTGGCGATCTCGTGGTGGTTGACACCCCAGCTGGCCGTCGTGATGGCGGTGTATCTCGGTATCCAACTCGCGTACTGCTTCGGGCTCAAGCACCAGGCGGTGCTGGACATCTGCATCGTGTCCTCGGGCTTTCTCATCCGGGCCATCGCCGGCGGTGTGGCCGCGGGGATCCCGCTGTCGCAGTGGTTCCTGTTGGTGATGGCCTTCGGTTCGCTGTTCATGGCGGCCGGCAAGCGGTACGCGGAGTTGCAGCTCGCTGAGCGGACCGGCGCGAAGATCCGCAAGTCGCTGGAGAGCTACACCAGCACTTACCTGACGTTCGTTTGGACGCTCTCGGCGACGGCCGTCGTGCTGTGCTACGGATTGTGGGCGTTCGAGCGGGACGGCAACACCGGATCCTGGTTCGTCATCTCGATGGTCCCGTTCACCGTCGCCATTCTTCGCTACGCCGTCGACGTCGACGGCGGACTCGCCGGTGAGCCGGAGGAGATCGCACTGCGGGACCGGGTGCTGCAGTTGCTTGCACTGGCCTGGATCGGAACGGTCATTGCCGCCGTCGTCCTCGGTTAGCGCGCCGCTCGGCACCGCAGGCGAATCCCGGGCCGAGAGCTCGGCGTTCGCGTTCCGCCCGGTCCGCTATGCGGCGGTGACCCGGATCAGCCTGTGGGCCGGTGTCGTGCTGGTCTCGGCGCTGTGGGCTTGGGGTGCCTGGCAGCGCCGTTGGATCGCCGACGACGGCCTGATCGTGCTGCGGACGGTGCGCAACCTGCTGGCCGGCAATGGTCCGGTGTTCAACGCCGGTGAGCGGGTGGAGTCCAACACCTCCACCGCATGGACTTATCTGGTCTATCTGGGCAGTCTGATCGGTGGTCCGCTGCGGCTGGAGTACGTGGCTCTCGCGCTGGCGCTGATCTTCAGTGTCGCCGGCGTGATCATGGTGATGTTGGGTACCGCGCGGCTCTTGGGCCCGAGGTTGCATGGCCGCCCGGCCCTGATGCTGCCCGCCGGTGTGCTGGTCTACATCTCCGTTCCGCCGGCCCGTGACTTCGCGACGTCCGGTCTGGAGAACGGCCTGGTGACCTGTTGGCTGGGACTGCTGTGGTGGATGCTGGTCCGCTGGTCCCAGTGCCGGTCCCGGCAAGGGCCGGCCGGCCTGGGATTCCTCGGTGTGCTGTCCTTCGTGGCGGGTCTGAGTGTCCTCGTTCGCCCGGAACTCGCCTTGATCGGCGGGCTGGCGCTGATGATGATGCTCGTCGCCGAGCGAGGCTGGAAGCGACGGGTGCTCATCGTCGTGGCGGGCGGGCTGCTGCCGATCGGATACCAGATCTTCCGGATGGGTTATTACGGCCTGCTGGTGCCGCAGACCGCGATCGCCAAGGACGCCACCGGCAGCAAGTGGGGCCAGGGCATGGTCTACCTGCAGAACTTCGCGGCTCCGTACGCGCTGTGGATACCGGCCGTCCTGCTAATCGCTTTGGCCGTGGTGCTGGGCCCTGCGGCCGTCGACTTCGATCAAGGCGCTGGCTCCGAGCGTGCCCGGCTGATTGATCGGGTGCAGAGCCCGGCGGCCGCGGTCGTCTTCATGCTCTTCTCCGGTGTAGTGCAGGCCGCCTATTGGATCCGGCAGGGCGGCGACTTCATGCATGGTCGGGTTTTGCTGGCACCGCTGTTCTGTCTACTGGCGCCGATCGCGGTGATACCGCTGGTGTTACCGCGGGGCCGCTGGTTCGCGCGGGAGAGCGGCCGCTTGCCGGCTGGCGTCGTCGCGGTGCTCTGGGTTGCACTGGCCGGCTGGGCGCTCTGGGCGGCGAATTCGCCCGGGGTGGGTGCCGACGGGACCCGGGTGACCTACTCGGGGATCGTCGACGAGCGGCGTTTTTACTCCCAGGCCACCGGCCACGCGCACCCGCTGACCGCGGCGGACTATCTGGACTACCCACGCATGCGCGCGGTGCTGGTGGCGATCAACAACACCCCGGACGGGGCGCTGCTGCTGCCGTCTGGCAACTACGACGTCTGGGACGTTGTTCCGGCCCTGCCCCCGCCACCGCCGCCCCCCGGCGTTCCGATGGAGACCTGGCGGCGTGAAACCGCACCGCACACGGTGTTTTTCACCAATCTGGGCATGCTCGGAATGAACGTTGGGCTGAACACCCGGGTGATCGACCAGATCGGTTTGGCCAACCCGCTGGCCGCGCACACCGCCCGGCTGGAGGAGGGCCGGATCGGCCACGACAAGAACCTCTTCCCGGACTGGGCGGTCGCGGAGGGCCCATGGCTCAAGGAGCGCCCATGGGTGCCGGAGTATCTCGACGAGGGCTGGATCGAGCAGGCCGAAGTCGCGCTGGACTGCCCGCAGACCGAGGAGATGCTGAAGTCGATCCGGGATCCGATGACGCGGCCCCGGTTCATCGGCAACCTCAACCGCGCCTGGGAGTTCACCCGGTACCGCATCGACCGGGTGCCCGAGTACGAACTGCTGCGCTGCGGTCTGGCCGTGCCGCAGCCGGACGAGCCGCCCTACACCGGCCTCCCGGCAACGGGTCCCTGAGGGTTAGCTGAAACCCGGCGCGGAAGTAACGCGCGAGGGCCGCGTGCGCGACAGACGATTGAAGCCCGGGGCGCGGAATGTGTTTCACTACCCGGGCGCCGCGGCCGCCAGATCGCACGCGGCGCGGCAATCACAGGATGGGATCGGTATTTGTGATGGAGAAAAACGCTGTGATGGGCAAAACCGACAGGGGCGCCAAGCGGGGTCGTAGGCACTGGTTGCGGCGGGCCGCAGTAGTTGCGGGCATTGCCGCGGTGCTGTCGGGTCTGGTGGATGTCGGCGGTGGACCGGCTATCGCGGGAGCTTTCTCCAGGCCGGGGCTGCCGGTCGAGTACCTCGACGTTCCCTCGGCCGGCATGGGCCGCAACATCCGCGTCCAGTTCCAAAGTGGTGGAGCCAACTCACCAGCCGTCTACCTGCTTGACGGTCTTCGCGCCCAGGACGACTTCAGCGGCTGGGACATCAACACCCCGGCCTTCGAGTGGTACCAGGATTCGGGTCTGTCGGTGGTCATGCCGGTCGGTGGGCAGTCCAGCTTCTACTCCGACTGGTACAAGCCGGCCTGCGGCAACGCCGGATGCCAGACCTACAAGTGGGAGACCTTCCTGACCGGTGAGCTGCCCAACTGGCTCGCCGCCAACCGCCAGGTGAAGCCGACCGGCAGCGCCGCGGTGGGGCTCTCGATGGCCGGTTCGTCGGCGCTGACCCTGGCGATCTGGCACCCGGTGCAGTTCCCCTACGCGGCCTCGCTGTCGGGCTTCCTGAATCTCTCCGAAGGCTGGTGGCCCAGGCTGGTGGGCCTGGCGATGGGTGACGCCGGCGGGTTCGATCCGACTGACATGTGGGGTCCGAAAGGCAGCCCCGCCTGGAAGCGCAACGACCCGATGGTCAACATCGGGCGGCTGATCGCCAACGGCACCCGTGTCTGGATCTACTGCGGCGACGGGCAGCAGTCCGACCTGGACGCCGGGGCCAGCGCGGGCAACCTGTTCAACGCCAAGTTCCTGGAAGGGTTCACCCTGCGAACCAACAAGACCTTCCGCGACACCTACCTGGCCCAGGGCGGGCGCAACGGCGTGTTCAACTTCCCGACCAACGGAACCCACAGCTGGGGCTACTGGGGCCAGCAACTCCAGCAGATGAAGCCCGACATCCAACGGGTGCTCGGCGCCACCCCGCAGCCGTCTCCGGCGCCGCCGGCGGCACCCGAAGCCGTCGCCGCGGCTCCGGGTAACTGATCCGCCCACTGGAGAGGTAGGGCTTCCCGGCCACCGTAGTGGGGACTATCGGGACCAATCCCGGAGCCGCCTCTTCATCGGTGTGATTCACTACGATGCGACGGCTCCCGGGGTTGGGATCGACCCTGGGCCCGACGCCTGCAGACAATCCCCTGCGGGTGCGGTGGTGAGGCGGGAGTGAGATGACTGTGGGTCTGAGGAAAATGTTCCGCGTCCTCGGCGCGGCGATCCTGACGCTCGGCGTCTGGGGTGCGGCCGCCCCGAGCGCGTCCGCCGCCGGGGTGGAATACCTGATGGTCCCATCGGCCGCGATGGGCCGCGACATCCCGGTGGCCTTCCAGGGCGGCGGACCGCATGCGGTGGTCCTGCTGGACGCGTTCAACGCCGCCCCCGAGGTCAGCAACTGGGTCACGGTCGGCAACGCGATGAACAGTCTGGCCGGTAGCGGGCTGTCGGTCGCTGCCCCGGCCGGAGGCGCCTACAGCATGTACACCAACTGGGAACTGGACGGCAGTAAGCAGTGGGAGACCTTCCTGGGTGACGAGTTGCCGAACTGGCTTGCGGCCAACAAGGGGCTCGCGCCGAACCGGCATGCGGTCGTCGGTGCCGCTCAGGGCGGCTACGCGGCTATGGCGATGGCGGCGTTCCGACCCGACCGTTACAGCTACGCCGGCTCGCTGTCCGGGTTTCTCACCCCGTCCAACACGCAGATGAACGGACTCATCTCCAATGGCATCAACGCCAGCGGCGCCAATATCGACGCCATGTGGGGTGCGCCGCAGCTTGGGCGCTGGAAGCAGCATGACCCCAACGTCCACGTTCAGTTGCTGATCAACAACAACACCCGGATGTGGGTGTTCAGCCCGCAAACCGTTACCTGCAGTGACCCGGCCGCGATGATCGGCGCGTGTGCTGAGGCGCAGGGCAGCAATCGCACCTTCTACGCGCACTACCGCTCCAATGGCGGCCGCAACGGCCACTTCGACTTCCCGGTGGGCGGCAACCACGACTGGGGCAACTGGGCTGGTCAGCTGGGGCCGATGTCCGGGGACATCAAGGCCGCGATCGGCTGATCTGCCTCGCCTCGGCGCGATCTGTTAGCCATCCGCAATCGTGCGGTGGTCTGAGCGCCTCAGCGGAGCCGGTACTGTGGTAGCCGTGCAACGTCCGTACGCCGGATCACTCAGCAAACCTCATCGCGGGGTCGCTCGGCGTCTTGGGGCACCTGCTGGAAGGGTTTTGCTCGTCGGCTTCCTGCCGGCGGCCTGGGTGCTTGCGGGTTGTGGGTCGGCCGGGGATCTGATCAGTTCCGTGGCACTGCCGTCGCAGCAGGCCAGCGGCTACGCCGGGGGTGTGGACGTCGGTGCTCCGGATGCCGGCCCACACGCCGGTACGGTCGCCCTGACCCCCGCGCAACGCGGATACCTCGACGCGCTCGGGGCCGAGGGCGTGCACCCCTCCAGCGAACTGCGTGCGCTGAGCATCGGTTCCTACGTGTGTCAGGCGAGGGCCGCGGGCCAGGGCGATCAAGCGGTCTGGGATCTGGTGGCCCCGATGGTGCGCAGCGACGTCGCCGACGCACGTGCGGCATCGCCGCGGCCCTCTGCCGATCCGGATGCCAATGCGGTGGTGGGGCACTACATCCGCATCGCTACCCAACGACTCTGCTGATTTATGGCCCGAAACTCACGACCGAACAACCGGACGAACGACCGCCGCCGCCGGCATCGCATCCTGGCGTTGATCGCGGCCGGAGCCGTCGCGGTGGTCGTCGCCCTGGTGGTCACGATCATCGTGATCATGGTGCGCCGGCCGGAACCGTCGACCACCGCGATCCCGCCGACGGCACTGCCGCCCACCAGCGCCCCGGTGAAGAAGCCGAGGCCGGCCTTCCAGGACGCCAGCTGCCCCGACGTCGAGATGATCGCCATACCCGGCACCTGGGAGTCCTCGCCGACCGACGACCCCTACAACCCCGGCCAATTCCCCATCGCCCTGTTGCTCGGCGTGACGCGCGGGATCCAGGAGCAGTTCGGCCGGGACCGGGTCGAGGTCTACACGGTTCCCTACACTGCTCAGTTCCACAATCCGCTGTCGGCCGACAAGCAGATGTCCTACAACGACAGCCGGGCCGAGGGCACCGGGGTTGCGGCGCGGGCGATGACCGAGATGAACAACCGCTGCCCGCTGACCAGCTACGTGCTGGTCGGTTTCTCCCAGGGCGCGGTGATCGCCGGGGACCTGGCCAGTGATATCGGCAACGGGCGGGGCCCGGTGGACGAGGACCTGGTGCTCGGGGTCACCCTGATCGCCGACGGCCGCCGCCAGCCCGGTGTGGGCCAGGAGGTCGGCCCCAACCCGCCCGGGCAGGGCGCCGAGATCACCCTCAAGGAGATCCCCACGCTCTCGGCCCTCGGGCTGACGATGAGCGGGGAACGGCCGGGTGGATTCGGCGCGCTGAACAACCGGGTCAACCAGATCTGTGCGCCCGGCGACCTGATTTGCGCGGCGCCGCAATCGGCCTTCAATATCGCCAACCTGCCCAAGACCCTGGATGTGCTCACCGCGGGGGCCGGGCAGCCCGTGCACGCGATGTACGCCACGCCGGAGTTCTGGAACATTGACGGGCAAACCGCCACGTCATGGACGCTGAACTGGGCCCGCGGACTCATCGAGAACGCTCCGCACCCGCCGCATGGCTGACGTGGCGCGTGGGCGGCGCCAGGATTTGGCCAAGGTCCGGCGGCGCGCCTAACATTAAGAGAAAATTAAGGACACGGTGTAGGGTCTAGGGACAAGGCATCGGGTCTAATTGACGCGGTTGGCCCGCGCCGCGGACACCATTACGACCAGCCGGTCCTCTGTACGATCGGTGGGTCTCGGGTCGTCTGCGGTGGATCGATGGACCCACGGCCGCGTTGTCGACAGGAGAAGTGGTATGCCGTTCCATAACCCGTTCATCAAGGACGGACGCATCACCTTCCCCGAGGGCGCCAGCGTGGTGAAGCATGTGGAGCGGTGGGCCAAGGTTCGCGGCGACAAACTGGCCTACCGATTCCTCGATTTCTCCACCGAACGCGACGGGGTGGCCCGCGAACTGCGCTGGGCGGATTTCAGCACGCGCAACCGCGCGGTGGGCGCCCGTCTGCAACAGGTGACCCAGCCGGGCGACCGGGTGGCGATTCTGTGCCCGCAGAACCTGGAATACCTGGTGGCCTTCTTCGGCACGCTCTACTCCGGCCGGATCGCGGTGCCGCTGTTCGATCCTGCCGAACCGGGTCACGTCGGTCGCCTGCACGCGGTGCTCGACGACTGCGCCCCGTCGGCGATCCTGACCACCACCGCTGCCGCCGAGGGTGTTCGCAAGTTCTTCCGCACCCGCCCGGCCAAGGAGCGCCCCCGGGTCATCGCCGTCGACGCCGTCCCCGACGAGGTGGGCGCGACCTGGGAGCACATCGACACCGTCAACGAGGACACCATCGCCTACCTGCAGTACACCTCCGGCTCCACCCGGATTCCCACCGGCGTGCAGATCACCCATCTGAACCTCGCGACCAACGTCGTGCAGGTGATCGAGGCGCTGGAGGGCGAGGAAGGCGACCGGGGTGTGTCCTGGCTGCCGTTCTTCCACGATATGGGCCTGATCACGGCCCTGCTGTCGCCCATGATCGGCCACTACTTCACGTTCATGACACCGGCCGCGTTCGTGCGCCGGCCGATCCGCTGGATGCGCGAACTCGCCTACAAGGAAGGCGACACCGGCGGCACCATCTCGGTGGCGCCGAACTTCGCCTTCGACCACGCCGCCGCACGCGGTGTGCCCAAGGATGGCGAGGAGCCTCTCGACCTGTCCCACGTCAAGGCGATTCTCAACGGCAGTGAGCCGATCTCGGCGGCCACCGTGCGGCGGTTCAACGACGCCTTCGGGCCATTCGGATTTCAGCCGAAGGCCATCAAACCGTCCTACGGCCTGGCCGAGGCGACCCTGTTCGTATCGACCACGCCGTCCTCCGAGGAGCCGACGATCATCTCGGTCGACCGCGACGAGTTGAACGCGGGACGCTTCGTCCCCGTGCCGGACGACTCGCCCAAGGCCGTCGCCCAGGCGGGTGCCGGCAGGGTCGGTGTGGGGGAGTGGGCGGTGATCGTCGACTACGACAGCGCCAGTGAACTGCCAGACGGCGAGATCGGCGAGATCTGGATCAGCGGCCAGAACATGGGCACCGGCTACTGGAACAAGCCCGAAGAGACGGTGTCGACCTTCCGGAACGTCCTGAAGTCGCGGACCAGCCCTTCGCACGCCGATGGTGCCGCCGACGACGCCACCTGGGTGCGCACCGGTGACCTCGGCGCCTACCACGGTGGTGAGCTCTACATCACCGGCCGCACCAAGGATCTGGTCATCATCGACGGCCGCAACCACTACCCCCAGGATCTGGAGTACTCCGCGCAGGAGTCCACCAAAGCCGTGCGCACCGGGTTCGTCGCGGCCTTCTCGGTTCCGGCCAACCAGTTGCCCGACGAGGTGTTCGCCAACGCTCACGCCGGTCTCAAACGCGACCCCAACGACACCTCCGAGCAGTTGGTCATCGTCGGCGAGCGGGCGGCGGGCGCTCACAAGATGGACCTGGAACCGGTGGCCGACGCGATCCGCGCGGCGATCGCGGTGCGGCACGGTGTCACCGTTCGTGATGTTCTGCTGACCCCGGCCGGTGCCATCCCGCGTACCTCCAGCGGCAAGATCGGCCGGCGCGCCTGCCGGTCGGCCTACCTGGACGGCAGCCTGCGCTCCGGGAAGGTGGCCAACGCCTTCCCGGACGAATCGGAATAAGGACTTATGTCTGAATCGGAAAACTCTGACGAGATCGTCATCGCTCCGGAGAAAGAGCTGAGTGCCCCTCGGACCGAGATGACGGTCACCGAGATGCGCCAGTGGCTGCGCAACTGGGTGGCCAACGCCACCGGGCAGTCGCCGGACTCGGTCGACGAGTCCGTCCCGATGGTCGAACTCGGGCTGTCCTCACGCGACGCGGTCGCGATGGCCAGCGACATCGAGGACCTGACCGGGGTCACTCTGACCGCGACGGTGGCCTTCCGCCATCCCACCATCGAGGCGCTGGCGACGGTAATCGTCGAAGGCGAGCCGGAGGCGGAGTCCGTCGAGGATGACGAGGACTGGACCCGGGCCCGCGACGTCGAGGACATCGCCATCGTCGGCCTGGCCACCCGGTTCCCCGGCGATATGAACACCCCCGATCAGATGTGGCAGGCGCTGCTGGACGGCCGCGATGCGATCACCGATCTGCCCGAGGGCCGGTGGGCGGAGTTCATGGACGAGCCGCGGCTGGCCGAGCGGATCGCCAAAGCCCGCACCCGCGGCGGCTACCTCTCCGACATCAAGGGCTTCGACGCCGAGTTCTTCGCGCTGTCGAAGATGGAGGCCGACAACATCGACCCGCAGCAGCGGATGGCCCTCGAGCTCACCTGGGAGGCGCTGGAAAACGCCCGCATCCCGGCCTCGAGCCTGCGCGGGGAGAGCGTCGGGGTGTTCGTCGGCAGTTCCACCAACGACTACAGCTACCTGGCGATGATGGACCCGCGCACCGCGCACCCCTACGCGATCACCGGCACGGCCAGTTCGATCATCGCCAACCGGGTCTCCTATTTCTACGACTTCCGCGGGCCCTCGGTCGCGGTGGACACCGCCTGCTCCTCCTCGCTCGTCGCGGTGCACTCCGGCGTGCAGGCGCTGCGCGCCGGCGAGGCCGACGTCGTGCTGGCCGGCGGGGTCAACGCGCTTGTCACGCCCGCGGTCACGCTCGGGTTCGATGAGGTCGGCGGGGTGCTCGCGCCCGACGGCCGAATCAAGTCGTTCTCGGCCGACGCCGACGGATACGCCCGGTCCGAGGGCGGCGGAATGCTGGTGCTCAAGCGGCTGTCCGATGCCCGTCGCGACGGCGACGACATCCTGGCCGTGATCGCCGGCAGTGCAGTCAACCACGACGGTCGGTCCAACGGATTGCTGGCGCCGAACCCGGATGCCCAGGCCGACGTGCTGCGCCGGGCCTACCGCGATGCCGGTATCAATCCGCGCACCGTCGACTACATCGAGGCGCACGGCACCGGAACCATCCTCGGCGACCCGATCGAGGCCGACGCGCTGGGCCGGGTTGTGGGTCGCGGCCGCGCCGCCGAAGCGCCGGCGCTGCTAGGAGCGGTGAAGTCCAACCTGGGCCACCTGGAGTCGGCGGCGGGTGCGGCCAGCCTGGCCAAGGTCGCCTTGTCGTTGCGCAACAACGCTATTCCGCCGTCGATCAACTACGCCGGACCCAACCCTTACATCGACTTCGACGGCGTACATCTGAAAGTCGCCGACACCGTCACCGAATGGCCCCGCTACAGCGGACACGCCATCGCGGGGGTGTCCGGGTTCGGTTTCGGCGGCGCCAACGCGCACCTGGTGCTCCGCGAGGTGCTGCCCGAGGATCTGCTCGAGCCGGAACCCGAGCCGGAACCGGAGGGTGCCGACTCGCCGTTGGCGGCGGCCGATGCGGTGTACGTCGGCGGCGTGCGGATGGACGAGTACGGCGAGTTCATCGACGATGACGGTGATGGCGCCGGTTACGGCGACAGTGCCGGTTACGGCGATGTGGCGATCGACGGCTCCGGTGACGAGCCAGAGTTGCCCGGACTGACCGACGAAGCGCTTCGTCTGCTGCAGGTCGCGCGCGAGGAACTGGCCTCGGCCCAGGTCGACGAGCCGCACATTCCCGTTGTGCCATTGGCAATTTCGGGTTTCCTGACCTCCCGAAAGCGGGCGGCGGCCGCCGAATTGGCGGACTGGATCGACAGCCCGGAAGGCCGGGCAGCCTCGCTGGAGTCCATCGGCCGCGCGCTGTCGCGCCGCAACCACGGCCGTTCCCGCGCGGTGGTCATGGCCCATGACCACGACGAGGCCGTCAAGGGACTGCGCACGCTCGCCGAGGGCAAGCAGAGCCCACTGGTCTACAGCGCGGACGGCCCAGTGACCAACGGTCCGGTCTGGGTGCTGGCGGGCTTCGGCGCGCAGCACCGCAAGATGGGCAAGAGCCTGTACCTGCGCGATGACGTCTTCGCCGAGTGGATCAACAGGGTCGACGCCCTGATCCAGGACGAGCGCGGCTACTCGATCCTCGAACTGATCCTCGACGACTCCGTCGACTACACCGACGAAACCTGCCAGTACCCAATCGAAGTCGTTCAGCTGGTGATCTTCGCCATCCAGATCGCCCTCGGCGAACTGCTGCGCCACCACGGCGCCAAACCCGCCGCGGTGGTGGGACAGTCGTTGGGCGAAGCGGCCGCGGCCTACTTCGCCGGCGGGCTGTCCCTGGCCGATGCCACCCGAACCATCTGCGCGCGTTCGCATCTGATGGGCGAGGGCGAGGCCATGCTGTTCGGCGAGTACATCCGGTTGATGGCGCTGGTCGAGTATTCCGCCGACGAGATCACCGACGTGTTCTCCGACTTCCCCGACCTGGAGGTCTGCGTCTACGCCGCGCCCACCCAGACCGTGATCGGCGGACCGCCGGCCCAGGTGGACGCGATCATCGAGCGCTGCGAGCAGGAGGGCAAGTTCGCCCGCAAGTTCCAGACCAAGGGCGCCAGCCACACCACCCAGATGGATCCCTTGCTTGGTGAGCTCGCCGCCGAGCTGCAGGGCATCGCGGCGCTTCCGCTCAAGATCGGCTATTTCTCCACGGTGCACGAGGGCGGTTACATCCGGCCCGGCGAGGCCATCCACGACGTGGACTACTGGCGCAAAGGACTGCGCCACAGCGTCTACTTCACTCAGGGCATCCGCAACGCGGTGGACAACGGCCACACCACCTTCCTGGAGCTCGCACCGAACCCGGTGGCGCTGATGCAGGTCGGACTGACCACGGCGGCGGCCGGCTTGCACGACGGTCAGCTGATCCCGACCCTGGCCCGCAAGCAGGACGAAGTAGATTCGATGCAGGCGGCCATGGCCCAGCTCTACGTCCACGGCCACGATCTGGACTTCCGCACGCTGTTCAGCCCCGGTGAGTACGCCGACATCCCGCCGACCCGGTTCAAGCGCAAGGAGCACTGGCTCAACGCACGCTTCTCCGCGGACGGATCGGCGGTCATCCCCGGCGCCCACGTCGCGACGCCCGACGGCCGGCACGTCTGGGAATACGCCGGGGACGGCACCACCGATCTCGCGGGGCTGGTGAAAGCCGCTGCGGTGCAGGTGCTTCCGGACGCGACGCTGACCGCCTCCGAGCAGCGCGCGGTGGCCGGTGAGGGCGCGCGGCTGGTCACCACGCTGACCCGGCACCCCGGCGGGGCTTCGGTTCAGGTGCACGCCCGCATCGACGAGTCCTTCACGCTGGTCTACGACGCGATCGTCAGCCGCGGCGGGGTGCAGTCCGCGCTACCGGCGGCGGTCGCGACCGGAGTGGCGGTGGCCCAAGCGGATTCGGCCCAGCAGGGTTCTGGCCAGCCGGAGCCCGAAGTCGCCGAAGACGCCGACATCCTGCACGACAACCTCGCCGCCGGGGCGGGTGTGGCGGCCAGTCTGGGCAAGTGGTCGCCGGATTCCGGGGAGACCGTGCACGACCGGCTCGGACTGATCGTCGGAAGCGCGATGGGTTACGAGCCCGAAGACCTGCCGTGGGAGGTGCCGCTGATCGAGCTCGGCCTGGACTCGCTGATGGCGGTGCGGATCAAGAACCGGGTGGAGTACGACTTCGACCTGCCGCCGATCCAGCTGACGGCGGTGCGCGATGCCAACTTGTACGCGGTCGAGCAGCTGATCGTCTACGCGATCGAGAACCGCGACCAGGTGGCCGAACTGGCCGAGCACCAGAAGGGCATGACCCCCGAAGAGATTGCCGCCGAGCAGGCCAAGCTGGCCGCCGGGGAGATCCCGGAGGCACTGGCCGAGAAGCTGTCCGAGAAGCATCCGGAGGCGCATGTACCCGCGCCGCCCACGAACCCGGCCGGCCCGGACATCCCGCCGCCGCCGACCGATCCGTCGGGACCGGGTATTCCCCCGCCCCCCACCGACCCGGCGGGTCCGGGCGGCGCCACGTCCGCCGCTGGCGCGGCCGCCGGGGCGCTCACCCAGCAAGCCGTCGTCGACGCTCTGGGCACCGACGTCCCGCCGCGCGAGGCTTCCGAGCGGGTGACTTTCGCGACGTGGGCGATCGTCACCGGCAAGTCCCCGGGCGGCATCTTCAACGAGTTGCCGAAGGTTGATGCGGACACCGCGACCAAGATCGCCGCGCGTCTCTCTGAGCGGGCCGAGGGAACCATCACTGCCGAGGAGGTCCTCTCCGCGAAAACCATCGAGGAACTGGCGACCGTGGTGCGGGAGTACCTCGAATCCGGGGAACTGGACGGATTCGTGCGCACCCTACGGGCCCGGCCGGAAGGTTCCGACCGGATTCCGGTCTTCGTCTTCCACCCGGCGGGCGGGTCCACCGTCGTCTACGAGCCGCTGCTCAAGCGGCTGCCGGCCGGAACCCCGATGTACGGGTTCGAGCGGGTGGAGGGCTCGATCTCCGAGCGTGCCGCGCAGTACGTGCCCAAGCTGCTTGAGATGAGCGGTAACGGCCCGTTCATCCTGGCCGGCTGGTCCCTCGGCGGGGTGCTGGCCTACGCCTGCGCGATCGGGCTGAAGAAAGCCGGTGCCGACGTGCCGTTCGTCGGCCTGATCGACACGGTGCGCGCAGGGGAGGAGATTCCCCAGACCAAGGAGGAGATCCGGGCCCGCTGGGACCGCTACGCCCTGTTCGCCCAGCGCACCTTTAACGTGGAGATCCCGGCGATTCCCTACGAGGAGCTCGAGGTTCTCGACGACGCCGGCCAGGTGACCTTCGTCCTCAACGCGGTCAAGGAGAGCGGGGTCGACATCCCGGGCGGGATCATCGAGCATCAGCGCACGTCGTATCTGGACAACCGGGCCATCGACACCGCCCAGATCGAGCCGTACGACGGGCACGTGACGCTGTACATGGCCGACCGCTACCACGACGACGCGATCATGTTCGAGCCGCGATACGGCATCCGCCAGCCCGACGGCGGGTGGGGCGAGTTCGTCGCCGACCTTGAGGTGGTGCCGATCGGGGGTGAGCACATCCAGGCCATCGACGAGCCGTACATTGCCAAGGTGGGCGCGCACATGAGCGAGGCCATCAACCGGATTCAAGCCCAACGGGATCAGGTACAGGAGAAGCAGTGACCAACAGGACCACCGCCGAACTGCTGGCCGAACTGCGCGAGAAACTCGAACTGGCCAAGGAACCCGGCGGTGAGGCCGCGGCGGCCAAGCGTGACAAGCGCGGCATCCCCAGCGCCCGGGCCCGCGTGCACGAACTGCTCGATCCCGGCAGCTTTTTGGAGATCGGTGCGATGGCCCGCACCCCCGGTGATCCCAACGCGCTCTTCGGCGACGGCGTGGTCACCGGGCACGGCACCATCAACGGCCGACCGGTCGGGGTGTTCTCCCACGATCAGACGGTCTTCGGCGGCTCGGTCGGTGAGATGTTCGGCCGCAAAGTCGCCAAGCTGATGGAGTGGGTGGCGATGGTCGGCTGCCCGATCATCGGTATCAACGACTCGGGTGGCGCGCGCATCCAGGACGCCGTCACCTCGCTGGCCTGGTACGCCGAGCTCGGCCGGCGCCACGAACTGCTCTCCGGCGTGATTCCGCAGATCTCGATCATCCTCGGCAAGTGCGCTGGCGGTGCCGTGTACTCACCCATCCAGACCGATCTGGTCGTCGCCGTGCGCGATCAGGGCTACATGTTCGTCACCGGACCGGATGTCATCAAAGACGTCACCGGCGAGGACGTCAGCCTCGACGAACTCGGCGGCGCCGATTATCAGGCCCGCTACGGCAACATCCACCAGGTGGTGGAGTCGGAGAAGGCGGCTTTCCAGTACGTGCGGGACTTCCTGGAGTTCCTGCCGCCCAACACCTTCGACGACGCTCCGGTGATCAACCCGGGTCTGGAGCCGGAGATCACCCCGCACGACCTCGAGCTCGACAGCCTCGTTCCCGACGCCGACAACACCGCCTATGACATGCACGAGATCCTGATCCGGATCTTCGACGACGGCGATTTCCTCGACGTCGCGGCGCAAGCAGGTCAGGCCATCATCACCGGCTTCGCCCGCGTCGACGGCCGTCCGGTCGGGGTGGTCGCCAACCAGCCGATGTACATGTCCGGAGCGATCGACAACGAGGCCTCCGACAAGGCGGCCCGGTTCGTGCGGTTCTGCGACTCCTTCAACGTGCCGTTGGTATTCGTCGTGGACACTCCCGGATTCCTGCCCGGTGTGGAGCAGGAGAAGAACGGCATCATCAAACGGGGTGGGCGCTTCCTCTACGCCGTCGTGGAGGCCGACGTCCCGAAGGTCACCCTCACCATCCGCAAGTCCTATGGTGGGGCGTACGCGGTGATGGGCTCCAAGCAGCTCACCGCGGACCTGAACTTCGCCTGGCCGACCGCTAGGATCGCCGTCATCGGCGCCGAGGGTGCCGCGCAGTTGCTGGTCAAGCGCTTTCCCGACCCCACCGCGCCCGAGGTGCAGAAGATCCGCGCAGACTTCATCGAGGGGTACAACCTCAACATGGCGATCCCTTACATCGCCGCCGAGCGCGGTTTCATCGACGCCGTCATCGAGCCGCACCAGACCCGGTTGCTGCTGCGCCGGTCGATGCGGCTGCTGCGCGGCAAGCAGATTCAGCGTGTCCAGCGCAAACACGGCCTGATACCGATCTAACCGATTCCGATTCCCGTCGAAACGGTTGCGCGATCCAGCCGGTGAGGAGAGGTACCTTGAGCCATGCCACGAGCAACGCAGTAGCTGAGAGCGGCGCCGCCATGGGCGAGGCCATCAGCATCTTCATGCTGCACCCGGAGACCTTCACCGGGAGTATCGCCGCGGGCTACAAGAACCCGCTCGCCGGGTACATGGCAGGTCGCGGCGGCGTGTTGGGCGATGCGACCGGGACCACGGTGGCCGCGGTTTTCGCGATCTTCGAGCCGAGCTTCGTCTGCGCCATGTGGGACGAGGGCGTCGCGGTGCGCGGCGCGGCGGGTGCGGCGAAGGTGTACTGGGATCAGGTCGGCGACTTCGGTCGCAAGTACCTCGCCGGCGCCGAAGGGGTGGCCCGCATCGCGCAGCTGGGCGAGAAGATCATCGCCGAGACGCCCATCGCCGGCCTGCCGATGTACGCGGGGTGGCGCACCATGCCGCTGGCCGATGACGACGGGGCGCGGGCGCTGCAGGTCATGTTCGTGCTCCGGGAACTGCGCGGTGACGTGCACTTCAACCTTCTCGCCAACTCCGGGATCACCCCGGTGGAAGCCCACATGCTGCACGGCGGCGAGGCCTACGCCCGGATGTTCGGCTGGCCCGAACCGTTCGCCGACGGAGCCCACAAGCGGGAGCGTTACGCCGAGGTGGAGGAAGCGACGAACCGCCGGATGACCGACATCTTCGACGCCGCCCTCGATCGCGCCGAAGCCGACGAGCTGGCCCGGCTCAGCGTGGGCGCTCTGGAGCGGCTGAAGGCCAACGTCCCGCCGGCGGGGTAGGCCGCCGATGCCGTTGGCGGACGGTCAGGTCTTCGCCGGCTACACGATCCTGCGCATCCTCGGGGCGGGAGGCATGGGCGAGGTGTACCTGGCCGAGCATCCGAGGCTGCCCCGCCGGGACGCGCTGAAGGTGCTCGGCGCCGCCGTCAGCCATGACGATGAGTACCGGCAGCGGTTCAACCAGGAAGCCGAGATGGTCGCGACCTTGCGCCATCCGCACATCGTCACCATCTACGACCGCGGCGAGGCCGACGGCAAGTTGTGGATCGCGATGGAGTTCGTCGACGGCATCGACGCCGGCCGCCTGCTGGAGGACAAGTACCCCAACGGAATTCCGCCCACGGAGGTGGTGCGGATCGTCACCGCCGTGGCCGAGGCCCTGGACTACGCGCACGGCCGCAAGCTGCTGCATCGTGACATCAAGCCAGCCAACATTCTGCTCGGAACGCCGGGCTCGGGGGATGACCGGGTGATGCTCGCCGACTTCGGCGTCGCCCGCTGGATCGACCAGGCCAGCAATCTCACCGGTGCGGATATGACGGTCGGGACGGTCACCTACGCCGCGCCCGAACAACTCAAGGGGGAGCGGATCGACGGCCGCGCGGACCAGTACGCGCTGGCCGCCACCGCCTTCCACCTGCTGACCGGCGCGGCGCCGTTTTCCAACAGCAATCCGGCCGTGGTGATCAGCAAGCATCTCAGCGCCGCCCCGCCGTCCATCGACCGAGCCGACCTGTCGGGGTTCGGGTCGGTCTTCGCCAAGGCGTTGGCGAAAAATCCGCGTGACCGGTTCGGCAACTGCCGCGACTTCGCCCGGGCGATGGGCGAGGCTCTGGGTTCCCAGCGGGGCGGTTCGGCGCGGCATCGCAAACCCGAACCGGCTCCGGTGCTGCGGCGTCGCTGGGTGCCGGCGGTATTGGGCACCACCCTCGCCGGGGCGGTGGCGGGTGCGGCGGTGTGGTTGCTGACGCACAACGATCGTCCTGCCGACCGGCCGCAGCCCGCTGGCCCTCCGCCGGCAGTGTCGTCGCGGATGGACCTTCCCGTGGTGGTGATGGGGGCCGACTGCGCGGTCCTGGGCGCGGCCGCCGTCGACGCCGAGGGGGCGGACGCCTACTGCGCCCGGGTGGACTCGCAGAGCGATAAGACGGTGTGGTCGCGGACCCCCGAGCGACTGCGCACGGCGGCCCCCCCAACTCCAACCCCCCAGCCTCCCGTCCCCTGATCGCCTGCCCCGTAATCGCCGCATTGCTGCGGAATCCGGATCCGTCCCGACCGCAACGTCGATACCATCTGCTCACCCGGCGCGGGCGAGCCGACGGCGATGGAGGGTTGTGACCTAAATGTCTGCGAATACGGCTGCCGATATCGTCGGCAAACTCGGTGGGGCGGCCAACATCGAGAGCCTGTCGCACTGCGCCACCCGGCTGCGGTTCCAACTGCGCGACGCTTCGGGGGTCAAGCAGTCCGATCTGGAGTCGGTGTCGGGGGTGATGGGCGCGGTACCCCAGGCGGGCAACCGCTATCAGGTGGTGATCGGCGGGGGAGTGCAGACGGTCTACAACCAGATCAAGGCGCTGCCCGGTATGAACGGTGGCGGCGCCGGCGAGGACGCCGCCTCGGTGAAGGCCGCGGCCCGGGCCAAGGGCCCCCGGGGCAAGGTGGCCTGGCTGGACTCGTTCTTCGAATTCCTGTCCGACTCGTTCCGGCCGATCCTCGGCGCGCTGCTGGGCGCTTCGCTGTTCATCACCTTCATGGCCTTGATGAGCACCCTCGGTGTGATCCCCAACTGGGCCGACCCCCGTGAGGCCAGCGCGCTGTCGCCGACCTGGCAGTTCGTCAACCTGTGCTGGCAGAGCGTCTTCGTCTTCCTGCCGCTTATGGTCGCCTACAACGCCTCGAAGAAGCTCGGCGCCGACCCGTGGGTCGGGTTCGCCATCATGGCCGTCGTCATGCTGCCCGGGTTCGCCGCGCTGAAGGATTTCACCGAGTCCAAGAACATCTTCGGATCCCAGGTCGACGTCGTCCAGGTCTTCGGGCTGCCGCTGACGATCTTCAACTACAGCTCCCAGGTCTTCCCGCCCCTTCTCATGGCCGCGGTCCTCGGACCGCTTTACAAATACTTGAAGCGGCTCATCCCGGAGAACGTCCAGCTGATCTTCGTTCCCTTCCTGTCCATGCTGGTCATGCTCCCGCTGACCGCATTCGTGATCGGGCCGATCGGCGTGTACACCGGTGCCGGACTGGCCAATCTGCTGAAGTCGATCAACGACTTCTCGCCGTTCATCTTCGCGATCCTGATCCCGTTGGCGTATCCGTTCATGGTCCCGCTGGGTCTGCACTGGCCGATCAACGCGATCATGCTGCTCAACATTCAGACGCTGGGCTACGACTACATCCAGGGC
>JAGQTO010000088.1:0-8879 GCA_020439025.1 Mycobacterium sp.
GTCGGTGCGGCCGGGCCCGCCCAGCCAACCGAGCAGACCGGTCAGCGGCGTCGCCGCCACCGAACCGCTCGCCCCGGCAGCGGTCATAACCGGCACCTCGGCGGCGGCCGGAGCGGCGACCTGCGCGATCCGCGGGACGACGGCAGCTTCGGCCGCCTGAAGGTCCTCAGTCACCGGAACCGCGACGACGACCTCGCGCGCCGGGTCGCCGACAGGAGCCGGGGCCACGGCGTCAGTCGTGTCGGTGGGCGCCGCCGCAGGGCTGTCGTCGGAGAGGGCGGCGTCAAGCCCATCGGCATCCGACACCACCGCCGGGGAGCGCCGCGAACCGACGGAATCGGCCGAGGCGGGGGCATCGCCGGAGCGGGCGGCACCGCCGACCGGCCGCCCGCCGCCGGTGGCCTCGGAGTCGGCTTGGGCGGAATCCCCGCGCTGGGTGCGCGCCGGAGAACCCGCCCGGTTGCCGCTGCGCGTCGACGAGGAGTTGTCCGCAGAGCTGCGCGTCGCCCCGGTGTCTGCGGAGGCTCCGTTGTCGGCGGCCGCCAGCGGCAGTCCGGCGATGACACCGCCGACGCCGAGTGCCACCGCAAGCGCACCCACGCGGCCTATGTAGTTCGTCGGGCGACGTCGACCCAAACCGTTGAACGCACTCACAGTCATCACCTCATCGCCCCGAATGGGTCTGTCCCTAAGCGGCGACAGACTGACTTATCAGGGATATCACAGCTTTGTGAACAAAGGCACATCGCGAAGCCAGCAGAGGACTCCCGAAAGGCCCCCGGGGGGACCTTTGTCATCCGGGCTGCCGCTTGGGCTGTTTCCACTCGGGCCCGGCAATACCGCCGAACGGTCTGTTCGAGAATGGCCGCCGACACGATCCCCGACCTCTTGATCCCTGACCTCTCGATCCCTGACCTCTCGATCGTGATGAAGAGTCAACCGTCGCCTCGGATTCCGAGCCCACCCACCGATAGAGTTGATCAGCATGAAGCGTTTGGCAGCCGGCGTGGCGTCTGGGGTAGTAATCGGCGCCGGGCTGGTGTCGACAGCAGCACCGGCCTCGGCCTGCCCCTACGGCACCGTGCCCAGCGACTTCGGCGGCGTGTGCGTCAGCGGGGGCACCGACGGCGACTCGGTCTCGCCGGCGATGTCCCCCGGGACGGGCGCCGTCGTGGGCGGGGGCATCGACCAGCTGCCCTCGGTCAACGGCATCCCGTGCACACCACAGCAACTCGGGACGTGCATCGGCCTCATGGAGAGCGAAGGCGTTCGCTGAGCGCCCCGCCCGGTCGGCCCCGCGTCAAATCCGGTACTCGCGCCACCGGGAATTAGTGGCCAAGGATACATCAATTCCGTACTTTTTCCGGGATGTGGCGGACGCCACGTTATGACTTAATACAGACAATGGCAAACAATTTCGGCATGCCGATACCGGCATGAGAGGGCTGACCCTGTCTCGAACAGCGTTTTTCGGCTTACGGAACCCCGTTCGACTGGTTATTTACTCTGTCACGGCGGTTTTGTCGAACTGCGCAGATGCGGCCAATCCGAGGTTCCGTGCAGCACATAATCCAACCAGCAGCAACATCATTAGCTGATCGAATAATAAGCATTTTCTTGTGGGCGGACTTTCCCCCCGGCCATCAATCTGATTAGCCTTTCCGCACTATGAAGAAAATTGCACTAGCGACGATCACCGCCGGTCTGGTTGCAACGTCATCCGCGACGGCGGCGGCCGTCCCCCTGGTCGGGGGCAACGGTTTGTCCCCGAATGCGCGCGACCTCGCGCAGTACATCACCGCCACCTACCCGAGTGTGCAGTCCATCGGTGGTGTGCGCAGCGACTCCCGCCCCGACCACCCCAGCGGCCGCGCCCTGGACATCATGATCGGCTCCGACATGGGCCTCGGTGATGCCATCAACGCCGACATTCAAAGCCAGTCCGATCGCTTCGGCGTCCAGTACACGATGTGGCGGGTTGCCAACCACTACAACCACGTCCACGTCACGGTCGCCTGAGCCCAGGCCGTCCGACCTACCTGAAGTTTGCCCACCTTGCAGCGACACCACGGATAGCTGTCGCTGCAAGGTGGGCCATAACCGTGGTGCACCCAAACAGTGGTGCACCGGCCCCGGAATAGCCATCGGTCCGGTGACGAGACCGCCATCAGGCCCGCTTGGGGTTCTCCCCGGCCGCGCGACCGGCGGCGCTGTGGTCCAGGGAGAACGAATCCTCATCCCACTCCCGGCCGAGCAATCGCACCGACATCGACGATGCCCGGGCGGCACACGAGTAGTACAGGCTGGGCAGCAGCCCAGCCTGCAGCAAGGCGTTGGGGATGAAACCGTTGAAGCAGATCATCTCGTCGGTGTAGACGTAGCTGCCGAACCCGTAGCCGGACGGAGTCTCGGCGAGGTCGACCCGGTTGAGGTCCAGAGCGAGCCTGCCGCCGTCCTCGGCGGGCACGGGGTGAGGGAAACGCTGGACGATGAGCAATCCGTTGCCATAAAGCGGATGCGACTGTTCGCCAATGAACTGGCACAGCGACGAGGCGTCGCCGTAGGGGAACTCGGCGGTCAGGCCGAGCCCGCCGCTGGTGGCCCCCACCGACGGCGGCCGCATCATGTGGCCGGTGACCGCGTCGTCGAAATCCTTCTCCGACAGGCGCAACGGTTCGGAACCCGTCTCAACGAACATCCGCGCCGCGAACGCCATATCGTCGGGTTCCTCGCGAAGCCCCCGGTCCGGGTGGCCGCTGACGGCCGGTTGGGCCCCGAGTGCCTCGGCGAGCTTCGGGCCGAAGATCTGCGCCTCCCCGAGCTGCAGCACCGCCGCCGAACTGAGCAGGATCCCCATCCAGGAGGCGATCTCGTCGTGCACCCGAACCAGCGAGCACAGGCTCACGGTCCCGGCATCGGCGTCGTAAACCGGCCCGGACATCGAGGCGAACCGCATCGGCCCCTCGTTGAGTTCGGCCACCGCGGCGTCGGTCAGCTCCAGATCCGCGAGCATCTCGGTGCGGACGCCGACCAGGTAGCCGGTCATACCGTCGGGGCCGGCCTCGCGGTCCAGGATCTCCACGGTCTGCGCGTTTCCGGCGGCCCACCAGGTGAATCCATTGGGGGTTTTCACCGCCCAGTCCTCATCGACCTGCAGTTGCTGACCGTAGAGGAAATCGAGGACCTTTTCGCCGGCGTTCATGGCCCCACGGTACAAGCGGCGCACGACGGAGCACTCAGAACGGCAGCACCCCCCGGATCCGGGTGAGTGCTCCCGCCACCGGATTGCCCCCGCCGCCCTCGATCTCCAGACGCACCTCGTCGTCGACGACATTCTTGAGTTCGCGGAACGCCGCGACTCGGGCGGCCACCGCATCGGCGGTATCGGATTCGCGCTCCGGCCCCCGCACTTCGACACGAAAGAGTTCGGCGGCGAGCCGACGCCGGGTGTCCGCGCGCTGCTCGTCGAGCTCCTGTTGCCGACGTTCCGCGGCGAGCAGCCGGTCGATGCCACGGGCCTGTTCGAGGCAGTCCTGCAGAATCTTTACCCGATGCTTGGCCTCTGCGCGAAGGGTTTTCACGCTCTTCTCGGCGTCGCGAAGCATCGCGATGTCATCCGGGCTCGGATCGGGAAGCTTCCTAGTGCGCTCCACCAGTTTCTCGATGCGCCGGGCCTGCAGCAGCGCATCGGAGATCATCGAGATGTCCTGGGAGAAGTCGAGATCCGCGGGTTCTCCCAGCCAGCCGGCGCGCGCGGCTTCGGTTGCCTTGACCCCGCCGACGAGCTCCTCAGCCTGCTCCAGCAGCGCGAGACCGCTCCTGGTCAACGAGTCAACGCGTTTGCGCTCAGCCACTGCCGCGCGGGCGGCCGCGCGTTTGCGATCCTGCTCGGCTTGTTTGCGTTCGGCGGCCTCGCGCTCCCGGCGCTGTCCCTCGGTCTCGCGCAGTGGGGCGCTGTGCCGGATGATCGACAGCGCCAAAACCAGAGCACCCAGGGAATCGCCATCGCTCCGGGCGCGACGGAATCGAGGACGACACTGACGACCAACGCCGCGACGCCGAGCGCCACCAACAACCAGATCTGAGGCGTCGTAGACGGTTCTCTGCCCGGCGCGTAGAAGATCTCCACGATCAGTGACAGCACGCCAAAGACCAGAAGCGCGGCAATGCCGAGAACGACGGCGATGGCGATTAACCAGGTCATGCCTACCCCCCGAGCATCAGGCTAGCGGCCGTCGAGCCGGGTGAGCAGCACCGTGTTGGAGCCCCCGGCCCCGACCTGTTCGGCCGCGGCCAGCAGGGTCGCCTCATAGGCACCCTCCAGCACGAGGCGGGCGAACACCCCTTACTCGTCCCGGGACAGCCCCGAATACGACACGGGAAGCGCCGAGCAGAACGCCTGTGACACCAGCCGCCGCTCCCCCGCCCCGGCATCAGCGATCCGAAAGCCGGTGACCTCCACACCGCTCGCTGCGGGACAGTTCCGCCAACACCCCCTGTAACTGCTGCGCGGTCAGGGTGCCGCTGCGGTAGGCCGACCAGGCCATCGCCCGCAGCATCGGCACCGTGAACCGGCGCCGCCCGCCCTTGCCGACCCGGATGGGCTCGACTTCCGACCCGTCCGCGTAGCGGAACGTCTTCTCCCGCAGGCCCCGTGACACCCACGCGGTGGACTTGCCGAAGCACAGCGCGGCCTGGGCGGTGCTGAAGTATTCCTCCTCGGTGGCGCGCGACGCCTGCTGCGCCAGGGCCGCCTCGATCTCGCTACCGAGGGCGTGCATACCGGCGGCGGCCATCGCCGCGTCATCGAGGGCGAAGACCGCCCTGACCTCGGTGCGCAGGGCGGCGTCGACCTCGTTGATCCCGCCCTGCATCGGGAGGGGCGCCAGTTCCGGGCCGAGCAGCAGATCCAGGCCGTGGCGCTGCAAGGTCAGGCCCAGCCGGCGCAGGTGCTGTTCGCGGCAGAAATCCTGCAGCCAGAAAGGCACCCAGATCGGAGTTCGCCGCGCGATCGCAGTGCCCAACGCCTCAACAACCGCCTCAACGTCGGTGAGGTCGTCGTGCTGAGCGGCCGCCCCGTTTGGGAAGGCGAACGTCTGGGTGATCACCGCACCGCGCTCGGAGGCCTTCTCAGCCAGTATGTCCAGCCGCTTCGAGGTGTCGACGTCGCCCAGAACGTAGACGTCATATGTGGTGCCGATCTCGGTCATGCTTCCCCCGTTGTTTCGTTGGTGATGGGTGCCGTTGGCGATACAGCACAAGCCCGTCCACCTATTTTGTACCGACTACCTCATCGCCATATTTATTGCACTGGGCGTCATAATTACTAGGCTGGTCACATTGAGCGACAGCTCAATCCATCCGAACATGGCAAGGATATCTCTGGGTACCGACAAAAAACTGCACGACTTCCCGCGGCCCATCCTCGCCGTCGACACCGCGCTGCTGACCGTCGACCACGACCGTCGGCAGTTGCTGGTGGTGGAGATGGAACGTCAGGAGTCCGGCAAGTGGGCTCTGCCCGGCACCTTCGTCCGCGAACGCGAGACCCTGGCCGCCGCCGTCGAGCGGTGCCTGCGCGACAAACTCGGCGTGCAGGGCGTCAGGCCGACGCAGTTGACGGTGTTCGACGACCCCGACCGCGACGACCGCGACTGGGTGGTTTCGGTGGCGCATGTAGCCGTCGTTCGACCCGGGCAGTTGCAGTGCCCGGCATCGGCGGCCGCCTACGCCACCCGTCTGGTACCGGTCGACCGTCCCGGCGAATTGGTCTGGGACCATCCGGACATCGTGCGGCGGGCCAAGCAGCACGTCCGGTCGCGGTACGCGGCCCACCCCGATCCCTACCGGCTGCTGGGGCCACGGTTCACCCTCGGCGAGCTGCAACGGGTCCACGAGGCCGTCGCCGGCCAGCGGTTTCTCCGGCACACCTTCCGCCGCGCGATGGATCCCCACCTCGTCGGAACCGGCGACGTGCAAGACACCGGCTGTCGGGGCCGGCCGGCCGAGTTGTTCCGGCGCAGACCCGAGGGCACCTGACGTCGCCGACCTCACCGGAACGCCCCCTCCGAGGTCTCGTGCCGACGGGCGAGTTCCAGCGGTGAGTCCCCCCGCGGTTCGAACCAATGGCAGCCCAGGCAGGCGGCGTGGCTCACGGTCGGCACGGCGTCGAGGACGACCCCAGGGTGCCGGGACGGCCAGCGGTGCGGGTCCGGCCCGAACACGCTCTCGTAGACCCGGCGCAGGTGTTCGCGCTGTTCCCAGAACCTCCGGGCGATGTTGACCCCGGTCGAGCCGCGTTTGAAGTTGATCCACGCGGTCACCTCGCCGGGGATGAAGAGGGCGTCCCAGTACGGACCCCAGGTGCCGCCGGCTCCGGCCGACCACTGCGTGGAGGGCCGGCTCGGACCCTGGTTGAAGCTCATCGGCTCTCCCCTTTGTCGGAGGGATGCAGGCGACGCAGCGCCGCCCGGAAGTCGGGGTTCGGATCGGCGCCCGGAAGCACCCCGCCTACCTCGGCCAGCGCCTGATCCACGTCGATGCCGGCCCTGCGGGCGCCGTAGAGCGCGGCCAGGGTCACGGTTCGGCCGTCTGCGGAGGCGCCGTGCAGGAACACCGTGGCACCCTCGTCCCGCAATGCCTCGATGGCCCGGACAGTGTCGAACAACAGGGAGTCGAGGTTCTGATTCGCACCGAAGTGGTCGATCAACCTCACCTCCACATGCCGGACCCCCACCGGGACGTCGGCATCGATGACCGGGCACAGCGAGACCACCGCGTCGACGTCCCGTGGAAGTTTCTGCAGCCAACCCCTGGCTCCGAGTCGCACCCCTTCGTCCCGAGGATGCCTACGGGGCGGCGGGAGGTCGAGCCACGAACCGTAGGTACCGAGGCGTTCGGGTTCCCCGTCATGGAGTATCTTGTAGCCCAGATTCGCCAGGCCGCGGATGTCCAGGCCCGGCCATCCCCGCAGAGCTGTCCGCCAGCGCCAGGGCAGGGCGGAGACTCCGTAGGCCGCCCCCAGCAATCCCCCGGCGATCGTCGCCACCGCGGCGCCGTCCCCGCCGCCGCGCACCGCCTCCTCCAGTGCCAGTCGCAGATGGTCGGCGGCGAACACCCCGTTTGCCGGGTCGTCGGCGGGTACCGGGGTGGCGGCGATGGCAGACCACGCCCCCTGCAGCGCTCCGGCCGGTCCGGCGTTGACCTCGGCGAAGTCGGATGGTCGCGACCGCTCGGCCTCGGCGATCCGCTCCTCCCAGAGGACGGCCCGCTCGGAGCGGATGTGGCCCAGACCGATTCGCGCGTCGAGCCGACCGGTCAGGACCGCGTTCCAGATGGCCAGGCACCACAGCACGCAGGCGTCTGCGGCCTCGGGGTCGGCGTGGGTCAGGGTGCTGATCCGGCGGGCCGCTTCCGCCACGGCGGCCTCGTCGTCGAGGTTGGCCAGTGCCACCGGGGCGGTGCGCGCCAGCGACGCGTTGGTCGAGAGCCGCGTGCCGCTGAGCGCTGCGGCGGCCTCGCGGGCGCTGCGCACGGTGAGTCCGGCCTCGGCGGCAATCGAAAGGACCTCGGCCACAACGGGATCGACATCGGGAGCGGTGCGGGCCCACCAGGCCCACCGCTGAACGACGTAGTCCTGATGCTCCTCGGCACGCAGGTCCGCCCCTTCGCCGGCGATTTCGGCGATCGCGACCGCCATCGCGATGTTGCCGTTCCACACCCCCGGCGGGCGGGCGCCAAGGGTATCGCCGGCGGCACTACCGGCCAGCACGCCGATGCTGCGGTCAATCCCACGATCAGTGGGCTTTGTCCGCAGTGCAGGCATTGCATACTCCCGGGTGTCCGGGCCCCGGTGCCGGGGCGCTCTTGCCCGCACCGGCCGGTGCGGACCGCTTCGTCATCCGAACCACCCACGAGCGTGGGGTTGGTGCACCGCCCAGTCGGAGCTTGGCGACGGTGTCTCGTGAAGCACTTTCCATTGTACGGAGGCCACTGACAGAAATCGGTGCCTACCGATCCGCGGGGCCGACGAGGCCAACTCCCCCGATCCGCGTTTCGGTCACCTCAGCAATTTGTCGGTGACCATTCGATTCAAGAGGACGCTGCGGGCGGAAGCTCGACACTGCATCTGATTCCGGGCGCCTCGGCCAGCCGCCGGTCCAGCGTCACGAGCGGAACGTCAAGCGCCTCGGCGAGTGCGACATACGCAGCGTCATAGCTAGAGAGGTTCTTCCTCAGCTGCCAAATACGCTGCGCGAGAGCTTCATAAGGATAAAGCGCTATCGGCAAATCAGTGAGGTCGGCGTGGGCTTGGGCGGCTTGATCCGGACTGATCAACCCGCCAAGTTCGTGGCGCCGAAAGACGTTCGAACACTCGAAAGCCAACAGAGCTGGGGCATACAGTTCGGCCGACTCAAGTCGTCGGGCCAGCCAGGTACCACTTTCCCCGGCGTCCAACAAGACGGCGACAACGGCTGAGGCGTCGACAACCAATCGAGCTGCATTCACCGACGTTCGGCATCTCTAGCCCGGACGATGGAGTCCGAGCTAAGCCGCACACCCGTCGCAGCGACCCTGGCCCGCGCACGGGCCAAGACCTCCTCGACCGTCGGCTTCTCGACGACGCTGACCAGGAGGAGACGCAGGTACTCCTGCAATGACTGGCCGCGGGAGGCCGCCCGCGCAGCCAGCTGGTCACGTACCTCGTCGGGGACATCACGGATGGTCACTGCCACCATAGCTGCAGATTAGCAGCGCTGATGCTTTTCTGCATGCCGTGATTTGTCGGCCGCCAGGCGCCGACGGCGCGATCGCCGACCCCGACGGCCGGCCCTCTCACGCGGCCCTCTCACGCCAGGGAACGCGACGCCAGGATCGGC
>JAGQTO010000088.1:8953-21488 GCA_020439025.1 Mycobacterium sp.
GCTGCCGCGATGGCTCCGAGTGCGGCGGCTTCCGGGCCGCCGCCGGAGCCCGCATAGAGCAGGTTCAGCGGCTCGGACACATCCCAGGCGGTAGCCACGCAATCGGTGCTCGACGCGAGGACTCGACAGTCGTCGGCTCGCTGCAGCAGCGCGCATTGGGCCAGCGCATTGGACTCCGCGGTCGCCTGGTCGGGTCCGTAGCCGAAGTCCTGCTGCTCATGATTCGGCGAGTTGGCGACCGCGACCCACCCGTCATCGGCGTGCGCGCCCGGCGCCGTCAGCATCGCAGTGACGCTCATCGCCGCAAAGATGCCACTCTTGTGTCGAACCCGATAGCCCATTGCCGCCCCCCAAGCCTCGCCGCCCCCCAAGCCTCCCGAGGTCAACGATAGGCGGGGCCACCGACACCGCAGGCTGGAATGCCACCAGGTAGTTCAGGTTTGTGGCGACCCGTTCGCCGCGTGCCAGGCCGACCAGATCTCCGGTCGCAGCCGGCCCCGTTCCGGGACGGCAAGCCCGGCGCCCCGGGCCCAGGCGCGCACCTCAGCGGTGCTCGGCCCCGGCGCGTCGCGGGCGCTCTCGAGTTCGATGGAAACCTCGACCGATGTGGTCGAAACCCTCTGCAGTACAGCGTTTTCTGTGACCGCCCAGGTCTTTGCGGCAGCCAGGAAACGGTAGGTCCACTCCTCAGCCAGCTGGCGGGTCTCGCAGAACACAATGGGCACGTTCGGCCAGCGGACCTGCAACTCGGCGAGTCCGTCCAGGACCACGGCGGGCCGGACCCAGTCGAGCTTGAACAACTGGGAGTAGCGGTCCTCGACCACCAGCGCTGCACGCGGGAGCGCGGCCAGATCGGCGACCTGGTAGCGCAGCTTGCCGCCGGTGAGCCCGGCCACCAGATCGGCCAGCGACTTGCGCTCCACGCTGGCGATCAACCGGCCGTCCTCGACGATTCCGTAGTCCCCGCACGGCAGGGCGCGCTTGACGGTGGACACCTGTTGACCGGTGAAGCGGTAGGCGTACTGCTCGTGGCTGTCGACCACGATCTGCAGGCCGTCGATGCCCTGGGCGCGGGCGGTGGGTGTCGTCACGTTCGGCCGCGCCTGTTTGCGGGTTCGCGGCGACTGCCAGAACACGACGTCGCGGCCACGGGCCCGGGTGAACACCAACTGCGAGCGGCTGTAGCGGGTCCGGTCGGCGATGACGTCGATCGCGGCCCCGCGCCGCTGACAGGACCGCAACCGCACCTGCTCGACGATCACCGCGTCCTCCGGCCACTCGGCCAGCGACATCGGGTGGGCGAACAGCGCCTTTTCCCGCGGCCAGGTTCCTGCCGTCCGGAATACCAGGTCCCCGCCGGCCAGCGGAATCCGCAGCAGGTAGGGCAACCGGGAATCCTGGTCCGGGTTCGCCGCGATCAACAACTCCGCCACAAGCGCTGAGTCTGCCGTGCGGATCTGGGCATGGCCAGCGGTACCGACCACATGGATGCCCCTATGACCGGGCTTGAACACAACACCACCTCGTCCGGGTAGGCCCGGCCCAGCGGCTACGCCCGGTCCCGGCCGCCTCCGACATGCCCGATAGCCATGCGGACATCGGCGAACTGATTCGCGGCTTGCTATCGAATCAGGCGGACTCGGATGGGTAGATCGGGTTGCGACCACGCGCGATCAGCGGTCAGTACCTCGGAGGGCGTGCTGCGGGCGGTTAGGGCGAGACAGCATCTGTCACCCAGTGACAACCCACGTCCGCCGGGCAGGGACCGCATTGCCCCGGCCAGCTCGGCGTCGCCCTCGGTTAGGGGCCCGATGTTCACGCCGGCGGCGGATAGCAATTGACGGACCCGGCTCGCATCGAGATCGGCGTCGATCAGTTTGGTGATGACTTCCGAAAGGTTCGCTGCGCACATTGCGGCCGATTCCACTGCAGCCGCGACGTCATCGGCGCCGGGTTCGCCATGGACGAGCGCGAGCACGGCGGCGGCGTCGAGGACCGTCATTCCTTCTCGGCAGCGGGGACGACTGCACAGACTTGGGTCAGCCGCATCTTCACGTCGGCGCTGGACAGTCTGCTGGCAACTTTCGCGGGACGGGCGAAATGCCTTCACGCGGATTCGTACGTGCCGGCCCCGCCTCCTGGCAGCCGCTGCCTGGCCCACTGCCAGTCGATGCGTTCCTGTTCCAGTCGCACCCCCTCGCCCAGAACGTCGCTGACCAGCTCGGCGTAGAGGTCCCGCTCGTCGGGGTTCAGCCGCGGCAACACCGCGGCAGTCGGGCGGTCTTCGCTCACCCAGCGATCGCGGTGGGCCAGCAGTGTCTCGCGGTCCATCAACACCGAGCGCGCCTGGGGCAGCCGGGCCCGCAGCCGGTCCAGGATGGCGAAACCGTGGGTGTCGATATCGCCCCAGTAGAGGACGTCGGCGTCGGCCAGCCGGGGCAGCCGGCCGGCGGCGTAGACGTCGAATCCCCTCCCCCAGATCACCACCCCGTCGTCGGGGACCTCGACGGACAGGTAGGTGGTCTCGTTCTCGACGATCACCGCGACGATCGGCGCGAGCGCCAACTTCGCCAATTCGCCTTCCCGCACGGCGATTTCGGTCAACGGTTCGGGCAGGCCCAGGGACCGCGCCGGACGCAGCCGGATCAGCGTCGGCCTACTCCGCAGGCCCAGGCCGGCCAGGAATGCCGGGGAAGGCGACGGCACCCCCACCGCCAGTACCGGCCGGTGCCGCTCGGCGAATTTGGTGTCGACGCCGGGCGCGCTGATCTCGCGCAGGTAGCGCTGCGAGCCGCGGTGGGCGTCGAGCCACTCGTAGGCGGCGATCACCTGAGGCATGACGGGCTCCAAGGCGATGGCGCGATGCGGGTTGTCCACGATCCACCGCCGCACCGCCGGATGACCCTGCGCCGAGTCCAGCAACGCATCGAACCGGCGCACCGCCGGGGCCGTACCTAGAAGGGCCCAGGCCTGTTCGCCCGAGGACACCACGGCCCGGACCGGAACCCGGTTGCGACCGATCTGCCGTCCGCCGATCGACTGCCACACCAGGCTGTAGCGCCGATCGTCGCGCCGGCCGGAGTCCAGGGCGGCGACCCAGTCGCGCACGGCGGTGATGTCGTCGCCGATCTGCGAGGCCGTGGGCCCGCGCAGCGGCACCTCGATGGGTTCGAACGGGCCGCCGCCAGCGTGGTGGCGCAGCAGCGAACCGTCGTCCCAACGCCGCTTGACCTTGGCGGCGATGTCCTCGGGTGTGGCCCAGCCCGCTTTCGTCCGGGGGCTCACGGCCTGCGTCCGTCGCGCTGGCGCCGGTATTCCTCGATGGTCATGGTCTGCAACCGGGAGAACTGACCGGTGGGGTTGTCGACGATGCCGATCGCCTTGACGTAGGGCTCGATGACGTGGACCTTCTGCAGCGGTGTCACGACCAGCAGACCGGGGTGGCGTTCCCGGAGGGTGTCGACGGCGGCGTAGTCCACGATCGAAGCCTGGAGAGTCGGACCGACGGGACCGGCTACCGGCGCTCCGGCCCCAACAGGCGCTTGACCACCGACCGGTGGGGATCGCTCTCCCGTTGGGTGAGCAGAAACTCCATCCCCTGCTCGACGGCCTTCTTCACCTGCTCGCGCACCGCGCGGACGACCGCGTCGTCATCCTGCTGCCCCTGCACCGTCTCGGTGGAGATCGGTTCGCCGAACCAGTAGTACTGCCGTTCCGGCCGCGGAATGGGGGTCAGCCCGATGCCGCGGGTGATCGGCATGGCGTCTTTGCTGCCCAGTAGCTTCTGGGCGAACAACCGGACGGGGGCGAGCAGCGGGCTGTCCCCGTCCAGAACGATGTCGACGGCTTCCTCGGCGCCCACCGCGGCGAACGGCACGATCGGGTAGCCGTGCTCGACGGCCAACCGGGCGAAACCCATCCGTTCCTTCCAGATGAGTTGGTATTTCTCGCCTTTGCGCTTGGCCACCTCCCGGCCGCCGCCGGGGTAGACCAGGATCACCTCGCCGCGGCGCATCAACTCCGCGGTGATCGCCCGGGTTCCCTCCACGACGCCACAGGCGGTGAGGACGTCACGCCAGACGGGAATCTTGAAATGGGCGTGATCCCCCAGGGAGCGGACGACGATGCCGTGCTCGAAGAGCTCGGCGCACATCAGCGGCGAGTCGAGCATGCCCATCACGGTGTGGTTGCCGACCAGCAGCGCACGCTGCCGCGGCACGTTGTCGATGCCGTAGACCTTGGGGTTGATCACTTTGCGAATCGGTTCGATCAGACGCAATGCCCGCCCGATCTCGTCGCCCGAAGGCGGTTCCGGCACCGTCACGTCGGGCTTGGATTCCACCCCGTCGACAGTACGGACCGATGGGGCACGGCGATCACCCCGCCCCGGCCGGATTTCGGCATGTCGATGCCACGGGGCCCAGCCCGTTGGGCATGCTGACGGGATGACTCTTCCCTGGCGCGGTTCGGCGAATCCCCCGCTCGACGTCGATCACCTGCCGCTGTTCCGCGGGCTACGGCCGCTCAAGAAGTGGCGCTATCTGGGCGTGTACGGACCGGATGTCCAGATGTGCGTGGGTATCGCCCGGATCGGCCCCGCCTATCAGGCGTTCTGGGCCGTCCACAACCGCAGGACCGACGGGTTCCGGGACCGGGCCGCGCTGTGGCCGATCGTCCACTTCGACGAAGCCTCGGCCAGATTCGACGATGCCGACGTCTATTACGAGCGGGCCGGCGATCCGGTCGAAGTGGTTTCCCTGCACGGGACGTACCCGATCTGGACCCGGAAGACCCCCGTGCGCGTCACCGGCACCATCGACGGCCTCGTCATCGACTCCCCCGGGCTGCTCGATGAATCCGCCGGGCATCACGCACGGGTGACCAAATGGTCGTGGAGCGCCGGTTGTGGCACCTCGGACACCGGCGCGGCCATCACCTGGAATATCACCGACGGGGTGCACGACTCCCCGACCAATTCCGAACGGACGCTCTGGGTGGACGGCGTCCCCCGCGAAGTCGGGCCGGTCGAGTTCGCCGCCGACCTGTCCGGCGTCGGCTCGCTGGAGTTCCACGCCGAGCGGGAACGCGCCCGCCACGACCGGATGATCCTCATCGACAGCAACTACCGCCAACCGTTCGGGACGTTCACCGGCTCGATCGACGGCGTCACACTGCGCGACGGCTACGGGGTGATGGAACGCCACGACGTTCGATGGTGATGGCCGCGCGATCCCGACGGCGGCCAGTCCAGCCGGCATCGTTTTTGCCCAGCTTCGAGCGACAACGCCCCGGCGACGGGAGGTAGTCCCTCGCCGGGGCGGGCCCGAGTCGAACAAGTGCAGCCCCAACCGCGACCGCACGGACAACGACGCCGTTGACGGCGGCTCCGGCATTGGCCCGCAGCGGCCCGAATACCGCGTGAAGGGCCGAGGTCGCCACGACGCGGGGCCCCCGACGCCGCGCCGCCAGGGCCGTTCCCGCCGCGAATCCGCACACGACGCCCACCAGGAAGGGACCGCGCCGCCGGGACTCCTTGCCTCGTACCGACGCCCAGTACCCGCCTGCCGCCGACGCCGCGGCAACCACGAGGAGCGCCGCGAGCACCAGCGTCGCTTCCAACCAGCCCATGTCACACCTCCGGGCCGTTATCAGCCTCGACCGCTCCGGCGATCCCAACACCGCTATGACAGGTCCGGGAAGACCTTCCTTGTGTTCGTGACCAAAGCGTCCACCGGGTGTTAACCGGCTGTGTCCGACACCGGCGGATCACCCAAACGCCGCATCCAGCGGGGATCCGTGGTCCACTGCTGCTGGTGAAGCTTCTACTGCCGACGCGACGCCTGCTGCTGGCAGCGGTGCTGGGCATGTCCCTGCTGGGCATGCCGGGGATCGCCGCTCCTGGCCACGCCGACCCGTCGCCGGATCCGACGCCCCCAGTGCAGACCGATGCTCCACCGCCGCTGCCACAATGGCCGCCCTGCGGACTGGGCGGGGCCTGTTCACCACCGTGCTACCCGCCCTGGGTGCCCCCGCCCGCGCCCGGCGAAAAGCCGCCGACCTTCCCCGAACCATGGCCGCCGTTCGGTCTCGGCGGCACCCGGTTCGCACCCTGTCCGGCACCGGACCCGCTGCCCCCGGGACCGCCCTATCCCCAGCCGCCACCGGCTCCCCAGCCCTGGCCACCGTGCGGGGTGGGCGGGGAATGCTGGCCGGGCGGACAGCTCCCCCCGGGTTGGTACTGACCGGGAACCCACCCGTCCACCCCGTCTGCGTGGGACCATGAGACATGCGCAAGCCCAGATTCATCCTCGGTGTCGCAGTCTTTTTCGCGCTGGCGGCCGCGCCGATCGCAGGGGCCGACCCCGACCCCGGTGTGCCCAACGGTCCCGACGACCCCCGCTGCGCGACGATGCCCGAAGCCATCCAGTGCCAGGGCAGTCCGTACGCGCCACCGACGGCCCCCGCCCTGCCACCCATCCCGACCGGCCCGCTGGATCCACAGTGCATGCAGATGCCCGCCAGTGCCGCGTGCGTGGGCAGCCCCTACCTCCCTCAGCCGGCGCCTGCGCCACCACCACCCCCGATGACGCCTCCGATGGGCGGAGGAATGCCCGGTATGCCCGGGCATATCTAGGCCGGAACCCATCGCCGCGCACAGTGCGCAAGGCTGATGACGTGACGGCCGCATTGATCGAGGAATTCACCGACTGGCTCGAGGGCCGGGGCGCGCCGGACCCGGCCACCTTGGCCGGCCATGCCGAGTTGTTCCTGGACTGGCGCGGGTCGGCGCCGCTGACGACCATCAACGACGACGACCTGCGCGAATTCCTGCTCGGGTGGTGCCCGCGCAAGTTAAGCATCCCCGCGGAGGAGTCATGGGAGGTCTGCGAGGCCGTCGGGGAGTTCGTGTTCTTCCTGGGCAGCACCGGACGCATGAGGGGCGGCCCCGAGCGGGCCCGGAGCATGCAACAGAGAGCGATCGGCCTGATCGGTCCGATGATGGTTCGGATGGCCGATCCGGCCAACTTCGGCATGGCTAAGTCGCTGTTCGCCGGGATCTCCGGTATGGAAGCGATGACCCAGGAGGAACTGACGGCCGCACTCCAGCAGCGCATGGACGAGCACAATGCGCTACCGCTGGATCAGCGCCGAGCCGCCACCGACCAGTTCTTCGAGCCACCGATGATCGAGACCGTTGAACTGCCCTTCCTCTACGTTCCGCCTTCGCCGGCCGATGTGGAAGCCGCCGCCGCCCGCGCAGTGCTGCCGGCGAAGGTGCAAGCGTTGCGGGACTATCTCGGCGACACCGGCAAGGTGTTGACCGCGACCGGCAATCTCAAGCTGGCCGACGGGCGGGCTCTGGTCGACCTGCTCGACACCGGCGACGAGATCGACCCGAAGATCGGCGAGAAGACGTTCAAAACCCAGTCGACGGCGGAGTTGCGCCGATTGGCTTACCTGGTCGAAATCGCCCTCGAAGCGGGGGCGGTGCGCCGCGTCAACGAACGCCTGGTGCCGGTCAAGCGCTGGGCGAAGAAGTCCCCCGTCCAGCAGGCCACCGAGTTGTTCCAGACGGTCGTCGAACTCGGTGTGCTCTCGGAGATGGGCGCCGGGATGAGTTTCTACGACGACCTGCACAACCTGCTCGACGAAGGGGTGGTGCACTGGCTGGCCGCACTGCTGGCACCGGAGGCCCGGGTGGACTTCGACGATATCGTCGAGCTGAACCGGAGCGTGGTCGAGTACCAGTACAGCGCCTCCGCTGTCGAGTACTACCTGTCGGGTGACTCGCCATCCCGCGACGTCGGGCGGACCATGGAAATCCTCGCGATGACCGGGGCAGTGGAGTGGTCCGGGCATCGGGAGTCGGTCAGCGAGTGGGGTCGGCCGTACTCGATCGGCGGCACCCTGGCCTTGACTGCCCTTGGCCGCCATGCACTTCCCGACCTGCTGGCCGATGCCGGCCTGTCGCTACGCAGTGCGGCCGACCTTGCCGACGCCGACCTGGACGAGTTGATCGCCGCGATGGGCCAGGTTCCGCCGCAACAGCATTCGGACATGCTGGCCGCGTGGCAGCCGCCGATGCCGGAGTCCGAGCGGGCCGGTACGGTCGCCGCCATGATCAGCGGCGCCGAGGATGCGCGCACCCGGCTGATCGGGATGCGATTGCTGAGCTTGTTCGACGCCGATGTGGCCGAACCGCATATGCGCCAGCTTCTGGACACCGACGCCGCCGGGCACGCGGCGATCTGGCTCCGGGAAACGGCCGGGCAGACCCCGACACGGTCGGGGGATTCGTGACCCCGGCGGTGATGGTCGACATCCTGTCCGAACTGATCGACGAGCCGGAAGTTCTCTGCGAGCAGTTCCTGGTCGCACACGACCCCGAAGCCATGCTGGAGTTTTTCTGGCGCCATCGCGCTCCCGAGACGGCAGGAGTACTCGACGTGCTGGGGCGGCACCTGCCCGATCGGGCTCTGGCCAAACTGGCCCGCCAGGCGGCCATACGGCACCGGAGTTGGACTGCCAACCAGGGCCGCTGACGACCGCCCCGACGGGCTAGCGGATGGCCGGCAAGCCGCCGCTGTCGACCGCGTCGATGTCGGTGTGACCGAAATCGCTGCCCTTGAACAGCAGGGGCTCACCGCTGAACTTCGCCAACGCATAGGCAAAGCAGTCGCCGTAGTTCAAAGCGCCAGGATGTCGCCCCTTGCCGAACCAGCGGTAGGCCGCCCGCGCAAGCTCGGCCTGGTTCGCATCGACCCCGACGAGATCAACACCGGCCCGGTGAGGCCACAGATCAAGCTCGCGCCCTCCGGACTCACCGAAGCGTGCCTCGATGACGATCGCCGTCTCCAGATACGACGCCGTCGACATCAAGCGAAGCCAGTCTGCCGTTCGGCCAGACGCCCACAACGAGACCAAGTCGATTATCATTTCCGATAACCCCTAGGACGGTGGATGATGGGCTTGGATGAGGTTCTGCGCTCCGCAGCCCGGCTGCAGGAGTTGGTGCCCGATACGGTGCTCGTCGGCGGAACCGCCGCGGCGTTCTACGCTGGCCACCGCGACTCCAACGATCACGACCATGTCTTGGCGGATCTCTCAGAGAGATTCGACGTCATCATCGAAGCCCTTGAGTCCGACCCCGACTGGGTTCTCAACCGGGCGACGCCCGGCAAGATCATCCTCGGCAGTCTTGGCGACATCGAGACAGGCGTACGCCAGATGATCCGCCGCCGACCGCTTGAGGCACAGACCGTCGAGGTTCCCGGCGGCAAGAGGCTGATCGTGCCCACGCCCGCCGAGACTCTGCGGATCAAGGCGTATCTGATCGTCAAGCGCAATCAGACCCGGGACTTTCTGGACGTGGCGGCGCTATCCGACCGGTTCGGCACCGCATGGTCTGCCGGGGTTCTCGCCGACATCGACGACTACTACGACGCCACCACCGGCAGCGGTACCACCGTCGCATCCCAACTGGTCCGCCAACTCGGCCAACCGCGGCCCAAGGATCAGCGCACCACCCGCCAGCTGTCGACTTACAAGAACCTTGCGCCACGCTGGCATTCATGGGAATCCGTTGCAGCCCAATGCCAAGCCCTCGCCGACGCCATGCTGGAGAAACCATGAATTCTTTACGATTCCGAAATCTCGATATCGAACCATCAGCGCCCATCTCAGAGTGGGGCGTAGAAGGCCTGCTGGCGGCAATCGACCGGGGCGCCCTGCCGGACTGGCGCCGCATCGTTTCAGCGATCAGTGCAGAGCCTTGGGGCCCGCTCGCATCCGACCTGAACACAGCGATTGAACTCGCTGAGGATCGTGGGGTCGCCGCCACTCTGCACCGGGCCATCGCTCACGCACGACAGCGGGCAGAGATCCGCGCGCGGGAGGAGGTTGGCCGGCGCTTAGCCGCACTTATCGCCGAATCCGGCTTCACCGGAGCTGAATTCGCCGCACGACTCGGCACATCACCCTCGCGATTGTCCACCTACCTGTCCGGCAAGGTCATGCCGTCAGCTGCACTGCTGGTTCGCGCTGAAAGCGTCCACGCCGCCGCAACTGACGGAAAGTGCCCTTGAGCCTTCCCGCTGAATCAAGCGGTTTCGGGCAGGTGGTTGGCTCGGCTTCTCCCGCCGAACCGGTTCCTGGGCATCCCAAAATGCTCCAGTGCCGCAACGGTTTCCAAATCGCTCACCCGGGCAACCGGTAGACCATCGACAGTGGCGGCGGCCGTCTTGAGTTCGGCGACAACGGCCTCGATGCTGTGCGCCACCGATTCGACGTCCTCGACGTTGTCGGGGCAGGCAACCAGGCCGATGCCGAACTTGTCGCGATAGGACACCGCGGTGACATTGAGATTGGCGCCTTCACACAGCGGTGCCATCGGATATGCGGCGAGAACCGGTGCCCCGGCACAGTGGAGTTCACTGCGCGGTCCCGGGACGTTCGAGGTGACGAGATGGGCCAACGGGGTGTGCAGGCGGGACATCTTCAGTCCGGTGTAGAGGCCGGCCAGAAAGCCGATGGCCATCGGCGGGGCCAGGTCGATGACGTCGCCGAGGTTGATCGGCGGCACCGCTCGACGCCGGGCCTTCAATCGTGATGTGGCGACATGGATACTGGCCAGCTGCTCAGCCGGATCGGAGAGATGGACAGGCAGTTTCACCAGCGCCGGCGACCAGCTGTTGCCGCTGTCGTCGCCGGCGCCCCGCGTCGAGATCGGCATGAAGGTGCGAAGCGGCTGTTCCGGAACAGTGTCGTAGGTGTGCAACCACCTCCGCAGTGCTGACGTTGTGGCGGCGAGGAATACGTCGTTGACCGTCACACCGAATGCTTCGGTGATCACCCGTACGTCGTCCATTGCGACCTCGGCGAACGCGACGCTGCGCCGCGGCGTCAGCGGGTCGTTGAGCCGGGTGCGCGGTGAAAACCATTCACGTTCAGCCCAGTCCCGTTCGCTGCCGACCCGGCCGGCGTCATCGTCGGGCCGTGCGGCCGCAGGCAGAAATCTGCGGACCGACTGTGCAGCCAACCCGACCGCGCCGGGGATTGCCCGCTGGGCGATCCGGACGGCGGCTGCCGCATTCGAAGCGAACTCGTCGATGACGTCGCCCAACCGCTCCGGCAATCCGGGCATCCGAGCAGGGCCGCGTTGCTCCGCCGCCGGGAATTGCCGAGCCCCATCGGCGCCCATCAGCTCGGGAAGCAGTGCGGTCACGGCGCCCATACCGTCACTCATGGCGTGGGAGAACTTGACCACCACCACCAGCCTGCCGTCCTCGAGCCCCTGGATCACCCAGGACTCCCACAGCGGGCGGTCCCGGTCGAGCCGCTGACCGTGCAGCCTCCCAACCAGCATCGCCAACTGGTTCATGGTTCCCGGCGCGGGCAACCGCACGCGGTGCACATGGCGGGCGATGTCGAAGTCGGGGTCCTCGACCCACGAAGGCTGACCCAGACCCAAAGGCCTGTTGAGCAGCCGCTGCCGGAATCGCTCTGTCGCGCTGGCACGTTCGGCCAACAGGCGAGCAACCGAGGCGGCCGTCAGGTCACCGCGGACGGTCGAGTCGCAGAACAACACCGCCATCACGTGCGTGGGCATCACTGCCGTCTCACCATGCAGCGACAGACCGTCCAGGCCGGTCAGTCGCTTCATCGTTGTCGCGGCCTTCGCGTGCTCGTCATCAATCACCATGAACCCCAGAGTGCGCCGCCCACCTGGAAGCCAGCCGCCTACTGACTGAGCGTTTGGTGGGAACTGGGGCGTGCTTCGAGAAGCGGCTACGCCCGCCCACTCAGGGGCACATCGTCGTTAAAGCGGAAGGCGGCGACACAGACGTCGTCTTCCCGGTTGCGGGTTGACAGCAGATCCCGGAAAAGCCCGCACTGCTGACCGGACCCGGCACCGGCGGCGGGATCCCAGCCGGAGGTGATGCGCTCAACCTCGGCGATCCCGGTCTCGATATCCCTGTCTCGGCGCTCGACAAGACCGTCGGTGTACATCACCAGGATGTCTCCAGCCCGGACCCGTGTTCCGCACTCCGTATAGGCGGCGTCGCGCACCGGCCCCAGGACCGGGCCGTGGCCATCGGATAGGCGCTCCACCTCGGCACTGTTCGAACGGCGAAGGATCGGCGGCGGATGACCGGCTGTGCAGTAGGACAGCACTGACTCGTCCCGGTCGTAGATCGCCACCGCCATGGTGGCGAACTTGCCGTGGCTGACATCCCGAGTGAAGCGGTTGAGTTCGGTCAGCAGCTTCGCGGGCGCCAGGCCGCGGTGGGCCAGAGCGCGCCCAGCGCTGCGTATCTGGGCCATATCCTCCACGGCCGCCAGACCATGGCCGATCACGTCGCCCACCGCCAGATAGGTCCTGTTCCCGGGTAGCGGCATCACGTCGTACCAATCTCCGCCGACCCCATGGGCCGGGTCGGCCGGTTCGTAGGTGACGCAGACGTCGATGCCGGGAATCCGCTCCACCCGGTTCGGCAGCACCGCCGACTGCAGGACCGCAGCGCGGGCGTGCTCG
>JAGQTO010000089.1 GCA_020439025.1 Mycobacterium sp.
AGCCCAGGAGTTTGACGTCGTCGTCGTGGGCAGCGGCGCCGCCGGGATGGTCGCGGCCTTGACCGCCGCCCATCAGGGTTTATCGGCGGTGGTGGTGGAGAAGGCCGCCCACTTCGGCGGGTCCACCGCACGCTCAGGCGGCGGGGTGTGGATCCCCAACAACGAGATCCTGCAACGAGACGGCGTCACCGACACCGAGGACGCCGCGGCGACCTACCTGCACACCATCGTCGGCGATGTCGTCCCGGCCGAGAAGATCGACACCTATCTGAGGCGCGGACCTGAGATGCTGTCGTTCGTCCTCGAGCACACACCCCTGGAGATGTGCTGGGTTCCCGGTTACTCCGACTACTACCCGGAGACACCGGGCGGGCGGCCCGGCGGCCGCTCGGTCGAACCGAAACCCTTCGATGCCAACCGGCTGGGTCCCGATCTCGCCGGCCTGGAACCCCCCTACGGCAAGGTCCCGCTCAATGTCGTTGTCATGCAGCAGGATTACGTCCGGCTCAACCAAATGAAACGCCACCCACGCGGGGTGTTGCGCAGCTTGAAGGTCGGCGTCAGGACCGCGTGGGCGGGGGTGCGGGGAAAAAATCTGGTCGGTATGGGCCGGGCACTGATCGCACCCTTGCGGATCGGGTTGCGCGATGCCGGTGTGCCGGTGCTGCTCAACACCGCGTTGACCGATCTGTACTGCGATGACGGAGCGGTGCGAGGCGTCTATGTGCGCGACACAGCGGCAACGGAAACGGATGAGCCGCGACTGATCCGGGCCCGGAACGGAGTGATCCTGGCCTGCGGCGGCTTCGAACACAATGAGCAGATGCGGGTGAAGTACCAGCGGGCCCCGATCGGAACCGAGTGGACCGTCGGCGCGGCGGCCAATACCGGAGACGGTATCGAAACAGCCGAAAAGCTGGGCGCAGCATTGGATTTGATGGAGGACGCCTGGTGGGGGCCGACCGTGCCACTGGACGGCGCGCCCTGGTTCGCACTCTCCGAGCGCAACTCCCCCGGTTCGATGATCGTCAACACATCCGGCAAGAGATTCATGAACGAGTCGATGCCCTATGTCGAGGCGTGCCACCACATGTACGGCGGGCAATACGGCCGGGGCCCCGGCCCGGGTGAGAACGTGCCGGCCTGGCTGGTCTTCGATCAGCGCTACCGGGACCGCTATATCTTCGCCGGTCTGCAACCGGGTCAGCGCATTCCGAAGAAGTGGCTCGACTCGGGAGTCATCGTCAAGGCCGACAGCCTGGAGGAGCTCGCTGATCGGACCGGTCTTCCGGCCGAACAGTTGCGGGCAACGGTCAAGCGGTTCAACCGATTCGCCCGCACCGGCATCGACGAGGACTTCCACCGGGGCGAGAGTGCCTATGACCGCTACTACGGCGATCCGACGAACAAGCCCAACCCCAACCTCGGCGAGATCGGCCACCCGCCGTTCTACGCCGCGAAAATGGTGCCGGGCGATCTGGGCACCAAGGGCGGTATCCGCACCGACGTGCACGGCCGCGCACTGCGTGACGACGGCTCGGTGATCGAGGGTCTCTACGCCGCCGGCAATGTCAGCGCGCCGGTGATGGGTCACACCTATCCCGGACCGGGCGGAACCATCGGACCGGCGATGACCTTCGGCTACCTGGCCGCGCTGCACGTGGCCGATGTGACGCTAAAGGACTCTCATGCCGATTGACGTCGACGCGGCCCTGGCCGCTGAGTTGGAGCCCGTGGAGTTCTCCTGGACCAGCAGCGACGTTCAGCTCTACCACCTGGCCCTCGGCGCCGGCGCGGATCCGATGGATGCCCGCGAACTGCGCTATCTGACCGACGGCCGCCCCCAGGTCCTTCCCACCTTCAGCAGCGTGGCCGCCAGCTTCCACCTGACCGAGCCGCCGAAGGTGAACTTCCCGGGTGTGGACATCGAACTGAGCAGGGTGCTGCACGGCAGCGAGGCGGTCAGCGTGGCGGGTCCGTTGCCAGCCAGCGGAACGGCGCGCGCGACAACCCGGTTCACCGACATCTGGGACAAGGGCACCGCCGCGGTCTTGGTCAGTGAGACGACGGTGACCGATATCGACGGCAACCCGCTGTGGAGCACCCGACGGTCGATTTTCGCCCGCGGCGAGGGCGGATTCGGCGGGGACCGCGGACCCTCGTCATCGGCGACACCCCCGGACCGAACACCGGACATCGAGGTCGACATCCCCGTGCTGCCGCAGCAGGCGCTGCTCTACCGGATGTGCGGAGACCGCAACCCGTTGCACTCCGATCCCGGCTTTGCCGCCTCGGCCGGCTTCCCGCGGCCGATCCTGCACGGCTTGTGCACCTACGGCATGACCTGCAAAGCGCTCGTCGATGCCGTCCTGGACGCCGACCCCGGCCGGGTCTCCTCCTATGGCGCGCGCTTTGCCGGGGTGGTCTTTCCCGGGGAAATTCTGCGGGCCAGCGCGTGGCTGGAGGGTGACCGCTACATCGGTGTCGTCACCGCCCCGGCGCGCGACGGCGCGAAGGTGCTCTCCGACGTGGAGCTGCTGCCGACGTAGGGCGTGCGCGCAGCCTGTGGAAAGCAGGCGTAAGTCGGCACAGGGATCCGGCCATGGGCAATCTCCACATTTTGCTGAATCACGACTGAGTCCGCGGTTAGCCTTCGCCAATAGTGCTCTGAGCGCCGGGAGGGTCGTGGAAATGGTGTCAGCTTCTCGTTACGTGGGCCGGGTCGGCGGTCTGGCCGCGGCCCTGGGTATGGGGGCCGCGGCGTTCTCCATCGGCTGCGGTATCGCCGGCGCGGAATCCGGGAACGACGCCGGGCCGACCTCGCGTGCGACATCGGCCACCGCCGCCGAACGCGGCCCCTCTGGACGCTCGGCCGACTCATCCCGGCGCGTCCGGACCGCCCCGGGCACCGCGGGCGCTCCGGCGCACGCCACCGGAGCCAACACGGTGCGGTCCCGAGCGGTGACCACGATCGCTGCACCGGCGCCCAACGCCGAGCCGGACGCAACCGTGCCAGACCTCGACAACCCTGCTCCGGTCGACACTGCGCCGGCCAGCGCTGCACTGGAAACCACTGCGCAAGAACCCCCTGCTCCAGAAACCATTGCACCAGTCACCCCGGTCGCCGACACCGCCGTCGCCGCTCCAGCGGCAGCCACTGCACCCGGCGATGCCGCTGCCGATGCCCCCTCCGCCGCGCTCGTGGGGCTCGCCGCTGCGGCCGGTGCAGCGAGCGTGGGCGCGTTCATACCGGAGATCACCCCGAGCGTGTGCACGGAGTCGAGCGAGAAGTGCGCCTACATCGTCGGCCCCAGTGGCGTCCCGATTCCGAACCAAACCTACGACGACTATGTGATGGCTTGGTACGTCGAGCCCAATAGCCTCGATGACAAACTTTCTTTCACCACTCAAGTGATTTTCACGCCCGAGGGCGCCTACCCGATCACCGGGGTCAAGCAACTGCCCATCGACCCCTCGTCGCAGGAGGGCCTCACCGAAGTCCGGGAAACCGTCGAGGCGACCCTGCAGGTGCTGCCGCCGGATACGCCGATCAGCTACTTCGGGTACTCACAGAGCGCAATCATCAGTTCGCTGTTCCAGATCTACCAGGCAGGATGTGAGGGGAGCACGTGTCCGCCTCCCGCACCGCCCAAACCGGGCACTTGGCCGATAGAGAACCTCGACTCGAGTCAGGTCACCTTCATCACCGTCGGACAGGAGATGAACCCCAACGGGGGGTGGTTCTCCCGGTTCACCGGATTTATCGCACCCGGACCCGGGCTGGTGTTCTACGGGGCGACCCCGGAGGAACCCTGGGCCAGCCGCACCATCAACTACACCCTGGAGTACGACGGGTTCGCCGACTACCCGAGGTACCCGCTGAACTTGCTGTCCTCACTCAACGCGGCCATGGGCATTCTCCTGGTTCACACCCAGTACGCGACCCCCGGTTATTTCGGCAACACGTACCGGACCATCGATCCGCAACTTGCCGAGTTCGGTCCGGGCTCCGCCTGCAAGGGTTCATCGACGGCCTGCCTACAGCTTCCGACGACTCCCGGGACCGAGGACGCCCAGCAGTACTACTTCATCAGGACCCCCAACCTGCCGTTGCTGGCGCCGCTACGGGCGATACCGCTGATCGGCACCCCGTTGGCGGACCTCATCCAGCCCGCCCTCAAGGTCATCGTCGACCTCGGCTACGCCGACTGGGCGCACGGGTTCGGCACGGAGGCCGACCAGCCACCGGCCAACGTGCTGCTCGAATTCGGCGTCTTCCCGGACGTGAACCCGCTTGAGGTCGTCAGCAAACTGGTCGCCGGCGTCCAGCAGGGGATCAGCGACTTCATCGCCGACCTGATGCCCGGAGGCTCGGTCGCACAGGAGCTTTCGATGATGGCGTCCACGATCCAAAAGATGTCGTCGGACACGGCTGCGACCATTACCGCGCTCGCATCCCAACCGTTCACACTCCCGTCCCTGAGTGACATCGTCACGACCGTGCAGAACGTCGTGTCCGAGGTCACCGAACGCACCGCCCTGGCGGCCTCCGCGCTGTACGCCACGCTGCTGCCGCTGGCCGATTTCGCCAACGCCTTCGTCTTCTCGTTCCCGGGCTACGCGGTCAACCTCTTCCTCGACGGTCTCGAGCAGGCGGTCAGTGGCGATCTGATCGAGGGCCTGGTCAACGCGATCGGCCGGCCGGTCGCCGCCGCCGTGGGATTCGCCACCATCATCGGCGTCTTCCAGACCGCGGTGTTCCTGTTGGGCGCGGTGGCGGCGGTCACCGGGTGCGGGCCCGCCGCACCGGTCACGGGTTTCTGCACTATCGGCTAGGACGGCCCCCGCGGCAAGAGACACGGGGGTGAGGTGGTTGGCGGCGCGGTCGGCCTGAACCATCGCAGAAAAACATTCCGTATCGCCTGAGCGTGAGCTAGCCTCGACTCAGTTTCCTGTAAGGAATTTCACATCAACTCTCAGGGGGTCGCCGTGGGCGCCTGGAATTTCGTCGGTCGGGTCGGCGGTCTGGCGGTGGCCCTGGGTGTGGGCGCCGCGGTGTTCAACTACTCGGCGGTGGCATCCGCCGACACCGCAGGGGCGGGCTCGGAAACCTCCTCGGCCCGTTCAACGACCTCCTCAGCGGCGGCATCCCCGTCGGGCCGACGCGGCCCTAGCAGCGCCTCTTCACGGACCATCAGCCGCGCCGGAGCGGCGTCGACCGTCAGCCGGCCCGGCGCCAACTCGGCACCGCCGATCTCTGCGTCCCAGCCGCGGGTGACGGTCACGCTCCCTCCGGTGGGGGAAAAGGCCGATACGCTCCCGGCCGCCCTGGACGCAATCGCGGCCGCGGCGTCCCCGGCGAGCGCGGTGGCCGAGCGGTCCGCTCCGGCCGCGGCGGTGGAGGTTCCCACCGCACTGCCCAGCACCGAACTGCCCGCCGTGTCGGTCCCCGCTCTGGAGCCCGCACCGGCGACGGGCGTTGTGACCGCCCTGGACGACCCGGCCGCCGACCCGTTCGCCGACGGCGGCCCCACGGCTCCGGTCGGCTCGCCGCTGGAGTGGACGGTGCTGGCTTACACCCGGCGCGAGCTGTCCGCCGGAACCGCTGCGGCGGCGGCCGTTCAACCGGCGGCCGCCACTCAACCGATGGTTCTGGGTCCGAGCGGCGTACCGATCCCGTCGCAGCGCTATGTCGACACCGTCATGGACTATTTCATCGTGCCCAACAGTCCGGACGGCACCACGGATCCACAGATCGTCTTCACCCCGGAGGGCCTCTACCCAATCACCGGGGTGAAGAGCCTGACATTGGACGCATCCGTGGACCAGGGACTGACCATTCTGAACGAGACCTTGGCGCTGCTGCCGGACGGAACGACCACAACGGTGTTCGGCTACTCGCAGAGCTCGATCATCTCGTCGCTGATACAGAGCGGATATATCACTCCGGGCTCCAAGTACGTGCCGCCGGATTTTCCCGATCCGGGCGTCCCTGAGGGACTGGAAGGCTCGCTCAACTTCGTGGTCGTCGCCAACGAGATGAATCCCAACGGCGGATTCCTGTCGCGGTTCCCGGATCTCAACCTTCCGGCGTTGGGCATCAACTTCTACGGGGCCGCACCCGAAAACCTCTATCCCACAGTGAGTTACGCCCGCGAGTATGACGGCTTCGCTGATTACCCGCGCTACCCGATGAACTTCCTGTCGGTCCTCAACGCCACCCTGGGGATCGTGTACGTACACACCCAGTATGCGCCTGGGCCGAACTGCGAAAGCTTCTGCCTGACCAAGGAGGAGGTCGAGACCGCGATCGAGCTGCCGACCACCGTTCCAACGCAGCAGTACTATTTCATTCCCACCGAGAACCTGCCCCTACTGCAACCGATTCGGGGCATCCCGCTGATCGGCACTCCGATCGCCGATCTGATCCAGCCGGTGTTGAAGGTGATCGTCGACCTCGGCTACGCCGATCAGGCGCACGGGTTCACCACCGGAACGCAACCGGACGCCAACGTGCTGGTGCCGTTCGGGGTGTTCCCGGACGTCAATCCGCTCGAGGTTCTCGAGAAGCTGGTGGCCGGGGTCCAACAGGGGATCAGCGATTTCATCGCCGACTTCGGCCCGGGCGGCTCGATCGCGAAGGAACTCGCGTCCTTCTCGCTGCCGACACTGTCCTTCGAGCTGCCCACGCCGGACGGTCTGATTGAGGCGGTGCAGACCTTCGTCCTCAAATCCGCAGAGTGGGTTTCGGGTGCCGCGGGCGCAATCTACGAGGCCCTGCTGCCGACGGCGGATGTCATCAATTCCATCGTGACGATCCTGCCGGCCTACAACGTCGATCTGTTTCTCGAGGGAGTGAAGCAGATGCTCAGCGGCGACCTGATCGGAGGCCTCATCAACGCGATCGGCCTGCCACTGGCTGCCGACGTAGGGCTCATCACCACCGCGAGCCTGGTCGGCGCCCTGGCCTGGGGTGAGGCCGTGCAAGCGATCGTCGACCTGACCAAAAACATCTTCACACCCGCATAGCGCGGAACGGCGCCCGGCGTGGGCCCGCTGTCACCCCAGGATCAACCCGGAGGTCGGCACCCCTGTCCCGGCGGTGACGAG
>JAGQTO010000007.1 GCA_020439025.1 Mycobacterium sp.
GCCGTGGAGATCATTCCCCCGCGCATCAAGGAGCCGGCCTATCGGCTCTACGAAATGCGGCTGCGGGCCGAGCTCTCGAACTCCAAATCCGCACTTCCGAGGCATATCGCGGTCCTGTGCGACGGCAATCGGCGCTGGGCGCGTGACGCTGGCTACTGTGACGTGAGCTACGGCTACCGGATGGGTGCGGCAAAGATCGCCGAGATGTTGCGCTGGTGCGCCCGCGAAGGCATCGAGATGGCGACGGTGTACCTGCTCTCCACGGAGAACCTCCAGCGCGATCCCGAGGAACTGGCCGCGCTGATTGAGATCATCACCGATGTCGTCGAGGAGATCTGCGCGCCGGCCAACCTCTGGAGCGTGCGCATCGTCGGCGATCTAGGTCTGCTCGGCGATGAGCCGGCCAGACGGCTGCGGGAGGCCGTGGACGGCGCCACCGCGGCCGCGCCCCCGGGTTCGTTCCACGTCAACGTCGCCGTCGGCTACGGCGGGCGGCAGGAGATCGTCGACGCGGTTCGCTCGCTGCTGGGCAAGCAGGTGGCGGCGGGCGCCTCACCGGAGCAGATGATCGAGGCGGTCACCATCGGGGGCATCTCGGAGAACCTCTACACCTACGGGCAACCTGACCCTGACCTGGTGATCCGCACTTCGGGGGAGCAGCGGCTCTCGGGGTTCCTGCTCTGGCAGAGCGCCTATTCGGAGATGTGGTTCACCGAGGCGCACTGGCCGGCATTCCGCCGGGTCGACTTCCTGCGGGCGTTGCGCGATTACAGTCGCCGGCACCGCCGCTTCGGGGCCTGAGGTCCCGTCTCTTTGCGAGAGCAGACGCAAACGTCCCGGACACGCCGGTGGTTTTGGGGTCGTTTGTGTCTGCTCGCGCCGGAAACCGGGCTAGATCTTGCGGAGCCGTAGCCGGTTGATCGAGTGGTCGGCGTCCTTGCGCAGCACCGCCGTGGCCCGTGGCCGGGTCGGCAGGATGTTCTCGATCAGGTTGGGGCGGTTGATGGTTCGCCAGATGTCGCGGGCGGCCGCCACCGCCTGCTCGTCGGTCAGCCCCGCGTAGTGATGGAAGTGCGAGGCCGGGTCGGCGAACGCCCCGGCCCGCATTGCCAGGAACCGGTTGACGTACCACTGCTCGATGTCCTCGATGCGGGCGTCGACATACACCGAGAAATCGAAGAGGTCGGAGATCATTAGTCGCGGACCGGTCTGCAGGACGTTGAGGCCCTCGAGGATCAGGATGTCCGGGTGGGTGACGACATGCTTTTCGCCGGGGACGATGTCATAGATCAGGTGTGAGTACACCGGCGCGCACACCTGGTCGGCGCCGGATTTCACCGACGTGACGAAACGCATCAGCGCGCGCCTGTCATAGCTTTCCGGAAAACCCTTGCGGTGCATCAGGTTCCGCCGTTCGAGCTGAGCGTTCGGGTAGAGGAATCCGTCGGTGGTGACCAGATCGACCCGCGGGTGGTCGTCCCAGCGGGACAGCAGCGCCTGCAACACGCGGGCGGTGGTCGACTTCCCGACCGCCACACTGCCGGCCACGCCCAGGACGAACGGGACCGGACGGTCGGGGGTCTGGCGCGGTTCGCCGAGGAATTCGTCGGTGGCGGCGAACAGACCCTGGCGGGCGGCGACCTGGAGGTGGATGAGGCGGGCCAGTGGAAGATAGACCTCCTCGACCTCGAGCAGGTCGATCTGTTCGCCCAGGCCACGCAGCCCGACCAGTTCCTCCTCGGTGAGCTTGAGCGGAATCGACATGCGCAGCCCGCGCCACTGACTACGGTCGAATTCCACGTAGGGGCTGGGTTCGCTCAGCCGCGCCATGGGGCAAGTCTTGCAGTTAGCGTGAATGCCATGGAGCCCGACCACCTGATTCGTGAATACCTCTTGCTCGGTTTGCGGTTCGACCGCATCGAGGACGGCTACGTCGACTCCTTCACCGGCGACGACCGGTTGCGCCGAATGGTCGCGAGCGAACCGGCGCCGCAGCCGGCCGAGCTGGCGGCCCAGGCCCGGCGGCTGCTGGCCGCACTTCCGAGCGTCCCCCGCAGTGCGGGGTTCACCGAGCAGCGGGCCGGTTTCGTCGGCGCCCATCTGCGCGCTCTGGACTGCGCCGCACGCAAGTTCGCGGGTGATGACGTCGGGTTCGTCGAGGAGGTTCGCGACTACTTCGACGTCGAGATCGGCCGAGGCGACCCCGAGCGCTACCGCGCCGCCCACGCGCGTCTGGACGAGGTGCTCGGCGGTCACGGTCCGCTGGCGGAGCGGATGGACGCCCACCGCAAAGCCGAGGAGATCCCGCCGGCCCGGCTCGAGGAATGTATTCACGCCTTCTCCAGCGCACTGCGCGACATCGTCCGATCCGCCTACCCGCTGCCCTCGGCGGAGACCGTCGTCTACGAGGTGGTGACCGACAAACCGTGGTCCGGCTTCAACTACTACGAGGGCGGTTACCGCTCCAGGGTGGCGGTGAACGCCGACCTCAAACAGCAGATGGCCAACCTCCCGCGGCTGGTGGCCCACGAGTCCTATCCGGGCCACCACACCGAGCACTGCCGCAAGGAGGCCGGTTTGGTGGCCGGGCTGGGCCACGGGGAGCAGACGATCTTCCTGGTCAACACCCCGCAGTGCCTGATGGCCGAGGGCCTGGCCGACCTGGCGCTGCACGCCGCGGTCGGGTCGGGGTGGGGCGGCTGGGCCGCCGAGATCTACGCCGACCTGGGCCTGCGGTTCGACGGCGAACGCGCCGAGGCGCTGTCGGAGGCGGCCGCGGGGCTGGCCGAGGTTCGTCAGGATGCGGCGCTGATGCTGCATGACGAGCACCGCGACGTCGACGAGGTGGCGGCGTACCTGCAGCGCTGGCTGCTGGTTGACGACGTCCGGGCGCGGCAGATGCTGAAGTTCCTGTCCTCCCCGTTGTGGCGGGCCTACACCAGCACCTACGTCGAGGGCTACCGGCTGTTGCGGGCCTGGCTGGATGAGCGGCCGGCGGATGTGGGGCTGGCTCAGCGGTTCGCCCGGCTGCTCGACGAACCGCTGATCCCCTCCGCGCTGCGCTCCGAGGCGGCCGGGGCCGCCTGAGGCACGCCGCGCCCCGCGCGGAGATCCGCACTCTCGGCCGGGTGGGGACGCCGCGTGGAGCCGACTAGAATTCGCCCATGACCACCGACGCCACCTTGTCATCAGCAGCTCCCGGCGCCGACTATGCCGCCGCCGCCACCGAGGCCTACCAAGCGGCGCTGCGCGTCATCGAATCCGTCGAACCCCGGATCGCTGCGGCGACCCGCAAGGAACTCACCGACCAGCGGGAGTCGCTGAAGCTGATCGCCAGCGAGAACTACGCCTCGCCGGCGGTCCTGCTGACCATGGGCACCTGGCTGTCGGACAAGTACGCCGAGGGCACCGTCGGGCACCGGTTCTACGCCGGCTGCCAGAACGTCGACAACATCGAGTCGATCGCCGCCGAACACGCCCGCCAACTGTTCGGCGCCCCCTACGCCTACGTCCAGCCGCATTCGGGTATCGACGCCAACCTGGTCGCCTTCTGGGCGATCCTGGCTACCCGGGTGGAGGCGCCGGCCCTCGGGGAGGCCGGGGTGCGCAATGTCAACGACCTCTCCGAGGCCGAATGGGAGCGACTGCGCGCCAAGCTCGGCAGCCAGCGCCTGATGGGGATGTCCCTGGACGCCGGCGGCCACCTCACCCACGGCTTCCGGCCCAACATCTCCGGCAAGATGTTCCACCAGCGCAGCTACGGCACCGACCCGAGGACCGGGCTGATCGACTACGACGCCGTCGCCGCCGCCGTTCGCGAGTTCAAGCCGCTCATCCTGGTCGCGGGTTATTCCGCGTATCCGCGGCGGGTCAACTTCGCCACCATGCGCGAGATCGCCGACGAGGTCGGTGCCACCCTGATGGTCGACATGGCCCACTTCGCCGGCCTGGTCGCCGGCAAGGTGTTCACCGGCGACGAGGATCCGGTGCCGCATGCCCACGTCGTCACCACCACCACCCACAAGTCGTTGCGCGGCCCTCGCGGCGGCTTGGTGCTGGCCACCGCCGAATACTCCGACGCCGTCGACAAGGGCTGCCCGATGGTGCTCGGCGGGCCGCTGTCGCACGTAATGGCCGCCAAGGCGGTCGCCTTCGCCGAGGCCCGCCAGCCCTCCTTCCAGGCCTACGCACAGCGGGTGGCCGACAACGCCCAGGCGTTCGCCGAGGGGTTGATGCGCCGCGGCGCCACCCTGGTCACCGGCGGCACCGACAACCACCTGGTGCTGCTCGACGTCCAGTCCTTCGGGCTGACCGGCCGGCAGGCCGAGTCGGCGCTGTTGGACGCCGGGATCGTGACGAACCGAAACTCCATTCCCGCCGATCCCAACGGCGCCTGGTACACCAGCGGTATCCGGTTCGGCACCCCGGCACTGACTACGCGCGGCTTCGGCCCGGCCGAATTCGACCGGGTTGCCGAACTCGTCATCGAGGTGTTGTCCAACACCACAGCCGACTCGGGGCCCAACGGGCCGTCCAAAGCCAAGTACACCCTGGTCGACTCGACCGCGGATTGGGTGCGCTCGGCGGCCGCCGAGCTGCTGGACGCCAATCCGCTCTACCCCGGCCTGACCCTCTAGTCCAGCGGCGACACCCAGGGGTTCGGTACCCAGGGGCGCGAGCAGACGCAAAACATCCGCGACACGCCGCGGTTGGGGGACTTTCGTGTCTGTTCGCGCGGTGAGGTGAGTGGACTCGCGGGGGCGGGAGATTTCCGGACATCCGTTAACTTCGGTTACAGTTACCGCATGGCACAGCTACCTGTTGCGAACGCTCTGACCCTCGAACTGGAGCCGGTTGTCGCCGACAACCTTGCCCGCCACCTGGACACCGCCGACGAGTGGTACGCCCATGACTTCGTCCCGTTCGATCAGGGCCGGAACTTCGCCTTCCTGGGCGGCGAGGACTGGGATCCGTCCCAGGTCACCCTGCCCAAGCACGTCACCGACGCCGTCGAGGTCCTGCTGATCACCAAGGACAACCTGGCCGGTTATCACCGCGAACTTGTCGAGCACTTCATCCTGGAAGACAAGTGGGGCCGCTGGTTGGGCCGGTGGACCGCGGAGGAGAACCTGCACGCCATCGCGCTGCGCGAGTACCTGATGGTCACCCGCAATATCGACCCCAACGCCGACGAGCAGGTCCGGGTCAACCACGTCATGCGCGGCTACCGGGCGTCGAACTACACCCAGATCGAAACGCTGGTGTTCATGGCGTTGTGGGAGCGCGCCCACGTGGTGTACCTGCGCAATCTCGAGGCCAAGATCGACGAGCCGGTGCTCAAGAGGCTCGTCGGCCGCATCCTCGGCGACGAGGTCCGTCACGAGGAGTTCTTCAACAACCTCGTCCTGCACTGCATCGAGCATCACCGTGACCAGACCATCAACGCCATCTCCAGGCGGGCGATCGGCCTCCCGGTCATCGGCGGCGACATCCTGGAGTACCGGGACAACAAGGTGCGCACCGTCGCCGAGGCCGGCATCTTCGACCAGGCTGAGGCGGACAAGATCGTTCGCGAAAGCATCGAGGCGTGGGGCCTGGCCGGCGAACCGACGCTCAAGAAATTCGTCTCCGCGTAACGTTTCGGACACGGCGCGCCTCATCGGCCGGATTGCCGCTCGGGGTAGCGTCGATTGCAGGTGGCCGGGACGGGTCCGCGGTGGGCTCCGCAAAGGCCAGCGAGCCTTGAGGAGCCCCTGTGACCGATCCGAGAACGCCCATCCGGACGTATGTGCTCGACACTTCAGTCCTGCTGTCCGACCCCTGGGCGTTCACCCGGTTCGCCGAACATGAGGTTGTCGTCCCGCTGGTGGTCATCAGCGAACTGGAAGCCAAGCGTCATCACCATGAACTGGGCTGGTTCGCCCGGCAGGCACTGCGCCTGTTCGACGACCTGAGGCTGGAGCACGACCGTCTCGACCAGCCGATTCCCGTCGGCGACCAGGGCGGGACGCTGCACGTCGAGCTCAACCACACCGACCCCACGGTGCTGCCCACGGGCTTCCGGACCGGCACCAACGATGCCCGGATCCTGGCCTGCGCGGCAAACCTGGCCGCCGAGGGCAAGCGGGTGACGCTGGTCAGCAAGGACATCCCGCTGCGGGTCAAGGCCGGGGCGGTGGGCCTGCCGGCCGACGAGTACCACGCCCAGGACGTCATCACCTCCGGCTGGACCGGTATGACCGAGTTGGACGTCACCGGCGGGGATATCGACACGCTGTTCGCCGACGGCGAGACCGATCTGCCTGAGGCGCGGAATCTGCCGTGCCACACCGGGGTTCGCCTGCTGGGCGGTAGTTCGCACGCGCTGGGCAGGGTCAACGCCGAGAAACGGGTACAACTGGTGCGCGGCGATCGGGAGGTGTTCGGGCTGCGCGGCCGCTCCGCCGAGCAACGCGTCGCCCTGGACCTGTTGCTCGACGAGTCGGTTGGCATCGTGTCATTGGGCGGCAAGGCCGGTACCGGAAAATCGGCCCTGGCGCTGTGCGCGGGTCTGGAAGCCGTACTGGAACGGCGAACCCAGCGCAAGGTCGTGGTATTCCGCCCGCTCTACGCCGTCGGTGGCCAGGAGCTGGGCTACCTGCCCGGCAGCGAGAGCGACAAGATGGGCCCCTGGGCCCAGGCCGTCTTCGACACCCTGGAGGGTCTGGCCAGCCCGGCCGTACTGGAGGAGGTGCTCTCCCGCGGCATGCTCGAGGTACTGCCGCTCACCCACATCCGCGGCCGGTCCCTGCACGACTCGTTCGTCATCGTCGACGAGGCCCAGTCCCTGGAACGCAACGTGCTGCTGACGGTGTTGTCCCGGCTGGGCGCAGGTTCCCGGGTGGTGCTCACCCATGATGTCGCCCAGCGCGACAATCTCCGGGTGGGTCGCCACGACGGTGTGGCCGCGGTGATCGAGAAGCTCAAAGGTCATCCCTTGTTCGCCCACATCACCCTGACCCGCAGCGAACGCTCGCCGATTGCCGCCCTGGTCACTGAGATGCTCGAGGAGATCAGCCCGGGCGCACTGCCCTGACGTGGCGGACCCGGCGGTAAACTCGATCGGTGCTGCGCCGGTTCCTCGCCTCGGGTGTCGCGGTCGTCGCGCTGGCCGGCTGCAGTGGGTCGCCGCCTGAGAACGGCGCGGCGGCCCCGGTGGACTGTGCGGTCGACAAATGCGTGGCACTGACCTTCGACGACGGGCCGACCCCCTACACCGATCGGCTGCTCGACGTTCTCGCCGACGCCGGCGCCAAGGCCACCTTCTTCATGATCGGCAACAAGGTGGCGGCCAACCCCGGCGGGGCCCAGCGGGTCGCCCAGGCCGGGATGGAGATCGGCAACCACACCTGGGAACACCCCAACATGACCACCATCCCGGCAGAGTTCGTGGACCCGCAACTCAGCAAGGCCAACGATGCGATCCGGTCGGCCACCGGCCAGACTCCGCAACTGTGGCGTCCTGCCGGCGGGCTGACCAACGAGGCGGTTGACGCCGCCGCCGCCCGCAATGGGCTGTCCGGCATCCTGTGGGACGTCATTCCGTTCGACTGGATCAACGACTCCGACATCGCGGCGACCCGCTACATGCTGATGACCCAGATCCGGCCGGGATCGGTGGTGCTGCTGCATGACAGTTACTCATCGACGGTGGATCTGGTGGAACGGTTCCTCCCGGTTCTGCAGGCCAACGGCTACCACCCGGTGACGGTCACCCAGTTGCTCGGCCAGCGCGCGCCCGGCGCCGTCTACGGCGGTCGCGAGAACGGTGCGCCGGCGAACCTTCTCCACGACATCCCGGCTGACCGGATACCTCCGCTGCCGGCCACACCGTCGCCCGCCCCGATGCCGAACTTCCCGATTGCCGATATCCCGGGCGCCAATAGCGGCGGCCCCAACAATGGCCTCTGAACGCCGGCCTCTGA
>JAGQTO010000090.1 GCA_020439025.1 Mycobacterium sp.
GCGTCGTGGCGGCGGAGAACCCCGCCGCCCGCGTGCTCGTGTACGGCCACTCGACCGGCGGCCTGGTGCTGTCGCTGTGGCTCGACCGGGTGCGCCGCCGCGGCGACATTGAGGCCATGGGTCTGGCCGGGCTGATTCTCAACAGCCCCTTCCTGGACCTCAACGGCCCGGCGGTGCTGCGCGCCCGGGTCACCTCGACGGCGATCGGAGCCGTCTCCCGGGTGCGCAAGACCGGGGTGGTCCGCGGGGCCGGCAAGGGCGGCTACGGGCTGACCCTGCACCGCGACTATCACGGCGAGTTCGATTACGACCTGCGCTGGAAACCACTGGGCGGATTTCCGGTGACGGCCGGCTGGATCAACGCCATCCGGCGCGGCCAGGCCCGGCTGCACCGCGGGTTGGACGTCGGCGTGCCCAATTTGATCCTGCGCTCAGACCACAGCGTTGCCGAGACGGCCGGAACCGAGGTGATGCAGCGCGGCGACGCCGTGCTCGACGTCGACCACATCGCCCGCTGGGCGGGATGCGTCGGCAACCGCCAGACCGTCGTTCCGGTGGTCGACGCCAAACACGACGTCTTCCTCTCCCTGGCCGGGCCACGCGCCGTGGCCTATCAGGAGCTCGACGCCTGGATGGCAGGGGTGGGCTGACCCGGCCAGGTTGCGCGCCCTCCGGTGACGGTGCCAGCGCTACAGCGGCGTCACGTAGGCCGAGCTAATCCCGCCGTCGACGATGAAACTGGACGCGGTGATAAAAGACGAATCGTCGCTGGCCAGGAACGCCACCGCGGCAGCCATTTCCTCGGGTTCGGCGAACCGCCCCAGCGGAATGTGAACCAGCCGCCGGGCCGCGCGTTCAGGGTCCTTGGCGAACAGTTCCTGCAGCAGCGGGGTGTTGACCGGGCCCGGGCACAGCGCGTTGACCCTGATCCCCTGCCGGGCGAACTGCACACCCAGTTCCCGCGACATCGCCAGCACGCCGCCCTTCGAAGCGGTATAGGAGATCTGCGAGGTCGCCGAACCCATCACCGCGACGAACGATGCGGTGTTGATGATCGACCCCTTTCCGGCGGGGACCATATGCCGCAGCGCCGCCCGGCAGCAGAGGTAGACGCTTTTGAGGTTGACGTCCTGAACCCGTTGCCAGGCAGGCAGTTCGGTGGTCTCGATCAGGTCGTCCTCGGGCGGGGAGATGCCGGCGTTGTTGAAGGCGATGTCCACCGAGCCGTGGGTCGCCGCCGCGGTGTCAAACAGGTTGTTCACCGCCGCCTCGTCGGCGACGTCGACGGCGACGAAGGTTCCCTCGAGTTCCTCCGCCACCCGCTGCCCGGCCTGCGGGTCGATGTCACCGACCACGATGACGGCCCCCTCGGCCCGCAGCCTGCGGGCGGTCGCCAGCCCGATACCGCTGGCCCCGCCGGTGATGACGGCGACCCGGCCGGCCAGGCGCTGGGTCAGGTCGATCTTGGGCTTCGAGGCCCCAGGTGATGAGGTCATTGCTGCTCTCCAATCGCGAAGAAGACGTTCTTGGTTTCGGTGAACTGCTCGGGGGCGTCGGGGCCGAGCTCTCGGCCGAGCCCGGAGCGCTTGAAGCCGCCGAACGGGGTGTTGTAGCGAACCGAGGAGTGCGAGTTCACGCTCAGATTGCCCGACTCGACAGACCGCGAGACCCGCATCGCCCGGGAGAGGTTGTCGGTCCAGATCGAACCGGACAGACCGTAGTCGGTGGCGTTGGCCAGTGCGATCGCGTCCGCCTCGTCCTCGAAGGGCAGGACCGCGACGACCGGACCGAAGATCTCCTCGGTGACCGTGCGGTCACAGCGGCCCGGTGTGAGAACGGTGGGCGGGAACCAGTAGCCGGGTCCGTTCGGCACCGACCCTCGAAAGGCGACCGGTGCATCGTCGGGCACGTACCCGGCCACCGCGTCGAGATGCTTGCGGGAGACCAGTGGGCCCATCTCCGTCCGCGGGTCGGTCGGGTCGCCGACGCGTACGCTCGCAACCGCCGGTTCGAGCAGTTCCATGAATCTCTCGAAGACGTTGCGCTGCACAAGGATCCGGCTGCGGGCGCAGCAGTCCTGCCCGGCGTTGTCGAACACCCCGTAGGGCGCGGCGGCAGCGGCCTTCTCCAGGTCGCAGTCGTCGAAGACGATATTGGCGCTCTTGCCACCCAATTCCAGAGTGACCCGCTTGACCTGTTGGGCCGCCCCGGCCATCACTTTTGCGCCCACCTCGGTGGACCCGGTGAAAACGATCTTGCCGACCCCGGGATGGGTGACGAACCGCTCCCCGACCACGTCCCCCCGACCCGGCAGCACGGACAGCAGTCCCGGCGGAAGCCCGGCCTCCAGTGCCAGTTCGCCGAGTCGGATGCTGGTCAGCGGGGTCCACTCGGCCGGTTTGAGCACCACCGCGTTGCCGGCTGCCAGGGCCGGGGCGAACCCCCACGCGGCGATCGGCATCGGGAAGTTCCACGGGGTGATCACGCCGATCACGCCGATGGGCTCGTGGAAGGTGACGTCGAGGCCACCGGCGACCGGAATCTGCCTGCCGCTCAACCGTTCCGGGCTGGCCGAGTAGTACTGAAGCACATCGCGCACATGTCCGGCCTCCCATTCCGCCGCGCTGACCGGGTGACCGGAATTGGCCACCTCCAGTGCCGCCAGCTCCGCGATGTGGGCGTCGACGACGGCGGCGAACGCGCGCAGCGCGGCCGCACGATCCGCCGGTGATCGTGCCGCCCAGGCCTTCTGGGCGTTCTGGGCTCCGGCGATCGCCTCGTCGACGGCGGCCACGTCGAGAAGCTCGACGGTCCGCAAAACCTGCTCGGTGGCGGGGTTGATCACATCGGTGGTGCTCATCGGTTCTCCCTCTGCGTCCCATACCGCTGGGCCGCGTGTGCCCGAGCGGCCGTCACGATCCCGGTGAACAGCCGCAGATCCTCCAGGGTCTCCTCGGGATGCCACTGCACCGCCACCACGAAGTCTCGGTCGGGCATCTCGACGGCCTCGATCACACCGTCGTCGTCGGTGGCACAGACCGCCAGCCCCTGCCCCAGCCGGTCGATCGCCTGGTGGTGGTAGCAGCGGGCCTCGACGGACTCCCCGATGATCCCGGCCACCCGGCTGCCGGGGGCGGTGTGGACCGTCGACGTCGAGAACTGCGCGTTGCCCTTGTGATGGCCGTCGTGGCCGATGACCTCGGGCAGATGCTGGTGCAGGGTCCCCCCCAGTGCCACGTTGAGCACCTGCGCCCCGCGGCAGATGCCCAGCAGCGGCGTCCCCTCGCGCAGCGCGGCGGCCAGGACGGCGAACTCCCACTGGTCGCGGTCGCGGGCCGGTTCGTCGGTGGCCGGGTGCGGCGGGTGGCCGTAGACCGCCGGGTCGACGTCCTTTCCGCCGGTGATGATCAACCCGTCCAAACCGGCGACGACCCGGGCGGCGACGCCGTCGTCGACCGGCTGCGGCGGCAGCAGGACGGCGATCCCGCCGGCGCGGGTGACACCGTCGAGGTACACCCCGGGCAGGAAGCTGGCGGGCACGTCCCACACCCCGGTCTGCGCCTGCTGAAGGTAGGTGGTCAGCCCGATCACCGGCCGAGCAGACGCAAAAGGCTCCGACACGCCGGGCTTCTGGGGACTTTTGTGTCTGCTCGCGGGGGAAAGGGAAGGTGCGGGGGGACGGGAGGGGCTAGAAGCGTTCGAAGCCACGGACCCTCTCCCAGTCGGTGACTGCGGCGTTGAACGCCGACACCTCGACCCGCGCGTTGTTCAGGTAGTGCTCGACGACGTCCGCGCCGAACGCCTCCCGCGCCACCGCGGAGCCCTCGAACAGCCTGGCCGCCTCGGCCAGCGTCGTCGGGAGACGGGGGGCATCGCCGGTGTAGGCGTTTCCGGGGCAGGCCTCGGGCAGATCGAGCCCGTTGTCGATCCCGTAGAGCCCGCCGGCCACCAATGCCGCGACAGCCAGGTACTGGTTGACATCGCCACCGGGCGCGCGGCACTCCATTCGCAGGGAATGCCCGCGGCCGACCACCCGCAGCGCGCAGGTCCGGTTGTCCAGACCCCACGCGATCGCCGTCGGGGCGAAGCTGCCATCGACGAATCGCTTGTAGGAGTTGATGTTCGGCGCGTAAAACAGGGCGAGCTCCCGCAGTGTCGCGAGCTGGCCGGCGATGAAGCTGCGGAACATCGGTGACATCCCCAACGGATCGGCGTCGTCGGCGAACACCGCGCCGCCGTCCCGGTCGCGCAGCGAGATGTGGATGTGGCAGCTGTTGCCCTCCCGCTCGTCGAACTTCGCCATGAAGGTCAGGCTCTTGCCGTGCCGATCGGCGATCTCCTTGGCGCCGTTCTTGTAGATGGTGTGGTTGTCGCACGTGCTCAGCGCCTCGTCGTAACGGAAGGCGATCTCCTGCTGGCCGAGGTTGCACTCCCCCTTGACGCCCTCGCAGTACATGCCGGCGCCGTCCATCCCGAGCCGGATCTCGCGCAGCAGCGGCTCCAGCCGCGTCGAGGCGTGGATGGCGTAGTCGACGTTGTAGTCACTCGACGGTGTCAGCCCTCGGTATCCGGCCGCCCAGGCCTGCCGGTAGCCCTCCTCGAACACCATGAACTCCAACTCGGTGCCGACGAAGGCCGTCAGGCCCCGGGCGGCGAGCCGGTCGGTCTGGGCGCGCAGGATGGTGCGGGGGGCGGCGGCCACTGGTGCGCCGGACTCCCAGTGCAGATCCGCCATCACCAGCGCGGTGCCGGGCAGCCACGGGATCAGCCGCAAGGTGCTCATGTCCGGCCGCATCACCATGTCGCCGTAGCCGGAGCCCCAGCTCGACATCGCGTACCCGTCGACGGTGTTCATATCGACGTCTACGGCCAACAGGTAGTTGCAGCACTCGGCGCCGTGGGCGGCGACCTCTTCGACGAACAACCGGGCCGACACCCGCTTGCCGGTCAACCGGCCCTGCATGTCGGCGAAGGCGACGATCACCGTGTCGATCTCCCCGGCGGCCACCAGGTTCTCCAACTCCGACCGCGCCAGCGGTCCGCGCCGCGGATTCACGCTCACTGCGAGCTCTCCCTCCATCGGCAACGCCAACGACCTCGGCCGGCGCCCACACCGAAGGCAGGACACCGGACCTGCGACATCCTATTCTTCGATCAATGCCGTCGGGGCAGGTCCGCCGGCGGCACCTTTCCTGAGGAGCGACGCCATGGCCAACGAGAAGATGACGACCGCCGGCGTCACCTACACCCCGGCCGGTGACGGCTACTTCGAAAAGCGCACCTTGCTGCGCACAGCCGGCTTCTGGGGCCTGTGGGGCATCGGGATGGCCGCGGTGATCTCCGGGGACTTCTCCGGGTGGAACTTCGGCATCGGTGCGGCCGGATGGGGCGGACTGGGTATCGCCGCCGCCCTGATCATCGTCATGTACTTCGGCATGCTGCTGTCGATCGGCGAGATGTCGGCGGCGATGCCGCACACCGGTGGCGCCTACTCGTTCGCGCGGGCCGCCATGGGGCCGTGGGGCGGTTTCATCACCGGCTTCGCCGAGACCATCGAGTACGTGTTCACCACCGCCGTGGTGGTCTACTTCTCGGCGAGTTATGCCGACGCGGTGACCAGCGACCTGTTCGGCATCTCGCTTCCCGGCTGGCTCTGGTGGATCATCCTCTACGCCATCTTCGTCGGGCTGAACTCCTGGGGCGCGGAGGTGTCCTTCCGCTTCGCCCTCGTCGTGGCGATCATCTCGATCGGCATCCTGGTGCTGTTCGCCGTGCTGGCCCTGGCCAACGGCGCCGTCGACTTCGGGCGGCTGCTCGACATCGAGCCGGATCCCGCCGCCGCGGGATCGAACTCGTTGCTGCCCTTTGGATTCCTCGGAGTTCTCTACGCCCTGCCGTTCGCCATGTGGTTCTTCCTCGGCATCGAGGAGTTGCCGCTTGCCGCCGAGGAGGCGCACAACCCGAGTAAGGACATTCCCCGGGCGGGCATCTGGGGCATGGTCTCGTTGGTCGCCTGCGCGGCAATCGTCTACGTCCTCAACCCGGCGGTGACCGGTTCGGAGGCACTCAGCGCGTCCGACGAGCCGTTGCTGGACGGGTTCCGGGCCTTCCTGCCGTCCGGCTGGGCGGCGGCACTGTCGGCGTTCGCACTGGTGGGCCTGCTGGCCAGCCTCCAGGGCATCATGTACGCCTACGGCCGCAACCTCTACTCGCTCAGCCGCGCCGGCTACTACCCCAAATCACTGTCGCTGACCGGCAGCCGGCAGACCCCCTACGTGGCACTGGCGGCCGGCGCGGTGTTCGGCTTCCTGGCGCTGCTGGTGGTGAACTACAACGCCGGCGCCGGTGACGTCGTCCTCAACATCGCGGTGTGGGGTGCGGTACTGGCCTACATGCTGCAGATGGTTTCGTTCGTGCTGCTGCGCCGAAAGTTCCCCGACGCCCGGCGCCCATGGGTGAGCCCGGCCGGAAACGCCGGTGCGGTGGTGGCGTTCGTCATCGCCGCGGTCACCTTCGTCGCCGTGCTTATCAACCCGACCTACCGGCCGGCAGTCATCACGATCGTGGTCTTCTACGCGGTCGGGCTGCTGGTGTTCGGACTGCACGGCAGGCACCGTCTGGTGCTCTCGCCGGAAGAGGAGTACGCGGTGACCGGCGGGCTCCACGGATATGATCCGGCCTCCGAGGGCCTAGGCGGCACCATCGAGGACGAGATCCTCAAGGGGAACTCCGATTAGCTGCAGATCTCACCAACTGCTGGTTCGCAGCACGATCTCGGCGGCAAGCTGCGCGTTGCCCACCGCGGCGTTGCGGCGGGCGGCGAAATCCACCAGCCGGTAGTCGCTGTAGACGTAGCGCTGGCTGGCCTTGGCCACCCCCCGCGCGGCCGGGGTGGTGAACAGCGCAGTGGTGTTGATCTCGACCGGCGGGCAATCCGGGTCGTGAACCACCCCGTGCGGGTCGGGAACCCGGGGATGGCCGCGGTCGATGACGACCAGTCCGGTGAAGCGGTCGGGTCTGGCCGCGGCCAGCTCCCAAGCCAACTCGGCCCCGAACCGGTCACCGACGAGCACCGCCCACGGCACTTCAAGAGTGTCGAGAACCGCCACCACAGCCTTGGGGTGCAGCCGTGGGTCGGCTCCGATGACAACCGTCCGCACCGCGGCGATGTGCAGCCGCTCGCACAACGTGTCGTAAGCCGCCGGAGCGTGTTGGGCGGCTCCCAGCACGACGACGTAAGGCCCCTTCTCCGGTCCGGTCACGCGCACCTGCACCGGGAACCCGTCGACGGTCATCAGCGTCGCTGGCATCCAGCCACGCTACGTCGCTGCCGAGTGGTGCCGACCGGTTTCCGGCGGCACTCTCAGGCACTATTCAGGAAGCTCGCAGCTTCCGAACCTGCTTGGCGAACACGCCCAAAAAGGTCTGCGGCAGTGACGCTTTCGCTGTGATCCGGGGATTGGAACCCGGAAAGGCGATCCCGAACACCGCTTTGCGGCCGACATTTTGGAACGCCATGTACACGCTGTTGGGGGAATTGTTGAGATTCATGGTCTGCTGGTAGGCCAGGGCTCCGGCTTCCAGACCCGGCAGCTCGGTGGTGGTGATCGGGATCCCCTCGGAGTTGGGGTCGAAGAAGGCCTCGAACTTCGCGCACCGCTCAGCCGCCGCCTTCAGCGCAGCCAGATCCAGATTCCACGACAGCACCGTCATCACGATGCGGGCTCCGTCGTAGGCAGCCGCGTATTTGGCGGCACTTCCGGGCCCGCGTTCGGCGGTCTCTTTGATGACTTCGGTGAGGACGTTGGCGCACCCCTTCGGGCGGGACAGCATCGAACCCGGCCCCTCGGCGCCGTCGGGCTGTCCGGGCTCATCGACGATCCGGCCGTACTGAACCCCGGCCGGGAAGTCCGCCTCGTCCAGCAACGCCTTCTGCAGGGTCGCCCCCGGCCAGGTGGCGGTGCCCGACACCGTGCCACCGCAGCCGGACAGCAGCACGACGGCGGATGCCAATGCCAACGTCATCGGCGTGCGACCCCTCATGGCCATCAGGGTAAGCCACCGAGCCGGCTGGTGATGACCGGCGCGGAGGGCGCCGGGCCGTCCAGCAACGCCAGCACCGCGTCCAGGTCGAGATGGGCCGCCAGCAGACCAGCCATCAGGTCCAGTTGGGCGTCCCGGCGCGCTGCGACATCGGTGTCCCCCGCGACCTGGAAACCGCGCCGGCCCGCTGCCTCGGCTGCGGCGCTCAGCCACTCCCTGCGGAAGTCGTCATTGTCCAGCAGACCGTGCCAGTGCGTTCCGAACACGGTGCCGCGCCGGTAGCCCTGGACGGTTGCGTCAGCACAGAACCAGCCGTCCTCATCGGCCCGCACCACCTGCCCGTGCCGGATTTCGTAGCCGGCCAGTGCCCCCTCCCACCGGCGCAGGGTCTTCTCGGCGCCGAAGGTGATGTCCACCTCGAGAAGGCCCAGACCCGCGACCGCCCCGCAGCCGCTCTCCACGGCGTCCTCGATACGGCGACACAGCATCTGGAATCCGCCGCAGACGCCGAGCACCGTCCCGCCGCGGCGGGCGTGCGATGCGATCGCGTCGGCCAGCCCGCGCTGTCTCAGCCACTGCAGGTCGGCCACGGTGGCCTTACTGCCCGGGATGACGACCACATCGGCGTCGGCCAACCCTTCAGCCTCGGCGACCCAGCGCACCTCGACTCCGGGCTCGCAGGCCAACGCTTCGACATCGGTGGAATTGGAGATCCGGGGCAGCCGCACGGCGGCGACCCGCAGGCACTGCGAACCACGCGGCGCCCCCGGGTTACCGAGCAACCGGCCGGCCACCACCGACACGGAGTCCTCGGCATCCAGCCACAACTCGTCGCAGTGGGGCACCACGCCGTAGGTCGGCCGTCCGGTGAGGGCGGCCAACTGCTCGAGACCAGGGGCGAGCAGGCCCGGATCGCCGCGGAATTTGTTGATGATGAAACCGGCCACCAGGGCCTGGTCTGCGGGGTCCAGTACCGCGACGGTGCCGAAGAGGTGGGCCAGCACCCCGCCGCGGTCGATATCCCCGACCACCACCACCGGAAGATCCGCCGACCGGGCCAGTCCCATATTGGCCAGATCGGTCGCCCTCAGGTTGATCTCGGCGGGCGATCCGGCGCCCTCGCACAGCACGACGTCGAATTCGTCGCGCAGCGCGGCCAGGTCCTCGGCGATGATCCCGGCCAGCCGGTCCCGGTGGGCGATGTAGTCACCCGCACCGACCGTGCCCACCGGCCGGCCGCGCACAAGCAGTTGCGAGGTCCGGTCGCTGCCCGGCTTGAGCAGCACCGGGTTGAAACGCACGCTGGGCGCCAGCCCCGCTGCGCGGGCCTGCATGGCCTGGGCCCGGCCGATCTCTCCCCCGTCGATGGTGACCGCGGAGTTGTTGCTCATGTTCTGCGCCTTGAACGGCGCCACCCGGACGCCCCTGCTCGCCAGCAGCCGGCACAGCCCGGCGACGACCATCGACTTACCGGCGTCGGAGGTGGCGCCGGCCACCAGCAGCGCCCCGCTCACCGCCACCCGGCTACCGCCTCACCTGCCGAACCCTCACCTGCCGAACCCTCACCTGCCGAGCAGACGCAAAAGACCCGAAATTCGCGGCGTGTCGGGGGCCTTTGCGTCTGCTCGCGGGAGGGGGACTGGTCACGGCAACGTGAGGATCTCGGCGCCGTCCTCGGTCACCACGATGGTGTGCTCGAACTGGGCCGTCCACTTGCGGTCGGAGGTGGCGACCGTCCAGCCGTCCGACCAGATCTCGTAGTCCAGCGTGCCGAGGTTGATCATCGGCTCGATGGTGAAGGTCATACCGGGCTCCAGCACCGTCTCCACTTCCGGCCGGTCGTAGTGCAGGACCACGAGGCCGTTGTGGAAAGTCGTTCCGATGCCATGTCCGGTGAAATCGCGAACGACGTTGTAGCCGAACCGGTTCGCGTAGGACTCGATGACCCTGCCGACCACCGACAGCGCACGGCCCGGCTTGACCGCCTTGATCGCGCGCAGGGTGGCCTCCTCGGTGCGCTCGACCAGCAGGCGGTGCTCTTCGCTGACGTCACCGGCCAGGAAGGTGGCGTTGGTGTCGCCGTGCACCCCGTGGATGTAGGCGGTGACGTCGATGTTGACGATGTCGCCGTCGGCGATCACCGTCGAGTCCGGGATGCCGTGGCAGATGACCTCGTTGAGCGAGGTGCAGCAGGACTTCGGAAATCCCTTGTAGCCCAGCGTCGACGGGTAGGCGTCGTGGTCGATCATGTACTGGTGGGCTATCCGGTCGAGCTGATCGGTGCTCACCCCGGGCGCGACCGCTTTGCCGGCCTCGGCCAGGGCACCCGCCGCGATGCGACCGGCGATGCGCATCTTCTCGATGACCTCCGGCGTCTGCACCCAAGGTTCGCTGCCCTCGGCGGCGGTGGCCCTACCCACGTACTCGGGACGCTCGATGGACTTGGGCACCGGAAGGGTCGGCGAGACCACCCCGGCGCTGAGCGCGCTACGCACTGGCATCTTCTCTCTTCCCGCCTCGGGCTCTCAACGACGGCCCGCGTCACCGCGGCCCAGCAGCGACCGGCGCCTGGGGCCACGGATGGTCACCGAACCCATCACCACCCGGCCGGTGAGCACGACATGCGGTCTGCCGTCGGCCGGCGGATCCTTGCGACGGTCCCGTGCACTGCCGGCGTAGACGACGACGTCGTCGATGGAGGCGCTGGCTCCCTCCGGCAGACGGATGTCGACCGAACCGCGCACCATGTCGAGTTCGATCACCACCACCGGACCGGCGAACCGGGCCTTGGTCAGATCCAGGTCCACCGAGCCGACCCGGCGCACCAGCGCGAGCCGGGTGGGCACCGTCCACTCACCGTGCCGGCGCAACGAACCCAGCCATCCGCGCAGTTCGAGTCGGTCGGCCGCCGAGGCTGCGATGGCCCCCGGCGCGGGCAGGTCTTCCACCAGTGCGGCCAGGTCGGCCGGCGCACGCGCCGTCGACACACCAACCGAGCGCTCCTCGAACTCGCCGATGTCGATCAGTCCCAGTGCGACGGCGTTGTGCAACCGGCGCAGAGTTCCGCTGCGGTCGGCGTCGGACACCCGCAGGGCGGGCGTGCTCTCGAACCTGTGCTCGATCTCAGTCATGACCACACCAATTTACCCGCGGCGGCACCACGGGCACCCGTTCGACCGCCTCCTGCTCCGTCGGACGGCGGGGGTTAGGCTGGCGCCGATGACCGATGTATCCCGGCGCACCGTCCTGTTCGGCGCCGCCGTCGCGCCCCTAGCCGCCGGCTGCACTCCGGCCGCCAACGTGCCGCCGCCACCCCCGCCGACTCAAGGCCAGGTGCTGACACCCGCCGCCGACGTTCCGGTGGGCGAGGCCAAGATCGTCGACGGCACCCTGATCACCCAGCCCACCGAGGGGTCGTTCAAGGGCTTCATCGCCCGATGCTCACATGCCGGTTGCGCACTTGCGGTCAAGAGCGGCCGCATCGAATGCCCCTGCCACGGCAGCACCTTCACCCTCGAGGGCGACGTCCAGCGTGGCCCGGCCGTCGCACCGCTGACACCGCGGGCGATAACGGTGAAGGGCTCCGAGATCGTCGCCGGCTGAGCGACTGCCCCCGCGGTAACCCCCGCGGAGCCGATCAGAGGAAGGTCACGTAGCCGGCCCTGAACTCACTCGCCTGAACCCCGATCAGGGACACTTTGATGACGCCGAACTTCAGAACGATCTTGTCCTTTCCGCGCCGGTTCTTGACCCTGAAGCCGTTGCTGTCCGGCTTTCCCAGGTTCTCGACCTGAAGCATGTCCGTACCCACCTCGAAATCGGTGATCACCACGTGGGTATCACCATTGCCCACGACGAACGTGTCGGCACCGGCGCCACCGGTCATGACCTGGCGGCCGGTACCGGCGATGAGCACATCACCCATCGAGCCGCCGACCAGGGTGTCCCCGCCGAGAGCCCCGACCACCAGTTGCGGAGACGCCGGGTCGCCCATCGTCCCGCCGCCGGCCAGCCCAGCGCTGCGCTCGTAGGCCACGAAGGCGTCGGCCTGGATGTGCTCGGTGGTGGTGTTGTTGAGGATCACTGAGGACAACGTCGTCGACTCGATCTCGCGCAGGGTTGCGGGATCGAAGCCCTGGTTCTGGTACCAGAATCGGTCCCCGTCGCGGAGGTTCTGGAACTGCTGGCCGATGATCAGCTGGAAGGTCTCCCCCACCATGGCTCCGGAAATATGGTCTTCGGCCAGCCCTCCGATCCACAGTTCCACCTTGTCGACGTCGCCGTAGGCCTCTTCAAGAGCAGCGGCCGTGACCGCGTCGGAAGTGATGGCCGAAAAGCTGGTGTAGGGCGCAAGCCCCAACGCAGCCCTAGTCTCGTTCAGCGTGCCCAGGCCCAGATCGCGCCCGCGCTGAAGATTGATGGCGGCTAGGTCAAGACCCGCCTCGGGACCGAACAGGAAGCTACGCAGATCTTCCACCATGTGTACGTCCAGAGCACGGGCCGGATCGCTGGCCAGGTAACGCAGCGCGCCGTCGGCTCCGCTGTCGGCGATGAAGTCCTCGGGGGCCTGGAAGAAGGCGTCCCGCAGGGCGAGTTCGGTGCCGATCAGGTTGCCCTGTTCGTCGATCTTCTCCAGATCAGCCGGGACGATCGAATGCCCGAACCGGTACGCGGCACCGACGAATTCCGCGGTCAAGCGGGGGTCGACATCGGGCTGATAACCCTCGTACGGCGCGATCGCATCGGCGCCGAGCAGATGCGGCAGATACTCGCTGTAGGTGATGTGGGCGATCTCCGCGGTGACGATGGCGCGGGCCTGCTCGTAGAGCTGGTCTCCGGTCCAGTCCGGGTGGGTCAGTCGCAGCTGGTCCACCTGGCGGTTGTGTTCTCGGACGAACAGCGTCTGCAGGGCCGTGAGATCGGGATTCTCCCCGGCCCGGATATCGCCGGCCACGAAGGCGCCGTCGACGATCGGCAGGTTATTGCCCGCCGATGTCAGCAGGTGGCCGTCGGCGCCGCGAAGGCTGGCCGCGGTCGTGGCATCCGAGCCGTAGACCATCGAGCCGTCCAGCCAGCCCGTCACATTGTTGATGGCGGTGGCCGGCGCATCGTCGATGCCGGTCAGCGGATTGATGACCGAACGGGTCAGGGGTATGGACCCGCTCAGCGTCGAGTCGCCGTCCGGAACGGTGATGTCGATGTGGTTGACCCCGTCGGAGGCGACGAGGGTGATGTCGTGGTCGATGAACTGACCCCACGCATACATCATCGCGGACAGGCCCTCCGGGTTGGGAGTGTCGCCGTTGCCGGCGACCACCAGATTGCTGACGGCGCGGGTGTTGGGCAGATCGGTGCGCAGCGCGGAGATGCCGTCGCTGAACTGGGCGTCGCCGATGCGGCTGAAGTCGGCACCGAGGGCATTGAGGTCGGGCTCGGCGACGCTGTTGCCGCTCCCGTCGGGCGCGCTACGCGTCCTAGGGGACTTCGGCTTCAAACGGGCGACTGTCGAGCTCGTCGCAAAATCCGCCGGCGTGTCACACATGACGATCTACCGGCGCTGGCCGAGCAAGAACGATCTCCTCAAGGCGGTGATCATCGGCGAGTTCACAACGCTCCTCGACGCCGCATTCGATGACGCCGCCGAAGAGAGCGCCTCGTTCGCCGACCGGAGCCTGAAAGCCTTCACCGACGTCGTCTGGGCGGTGCAGAGCCACCCGGTTGTCCAACGGGAGCTCAACAGCGAATCCAGCGATCAGTTGCCGATACTGTCGAGCGCGTCCAGCACCATCATGGAGGCCAGCGTGCCCCTGGTCGCCGAACGCCTTCAACGTCTCGGCTCCCCCACCGCAGACGCCCCCACAGACCTTGATTCGGTCGCCGACGTGTTCGTCCGACTTGCCTACTCACTGATAGTCGTCAAGCGGCCAAGCCGGCCGCTGACGACCCGAGCCGAGGTCGCCGAGTACTCACGCGAGTGTCTCGGCCCCTACCTCCGGGGCGTGGCGGAAATGACCAGCCCCATCACCGGCGAGGTGGTGGTGGACGACCTCGAGCAGCGGTTCCCTGACAGTGAACTCCCTGACAACGAACTCCCAGCCAAGGAACTCCCAGCCAAGGAGGGACGTCAGCGAGCGCCCCTCATGGTCGCGGCCGCGAGTCTGTTCAGCGTCCTGACACTCGGCGCCGGCATGACGGCAGTTCTCGGCAGCGATATCAAACTTCCGTTCATCACCCCGGCCGGGATCAGCAAACCCACGGCCCCACAGACCCCGGACAGCATGCTCCCCGGAGCCACCCAAGACCGCCCCCGCGCGACCTCCGGAGCGCAACTTCCGGCCCCGCCCTCGCAGCAGTCCTCACCCGGACCTCTCGCCCCCTCGTTAGTGGTCGACCCCCCAGCGCGACCGACGGCAATCCCGCCGATCGAGACCGGTGGGCCCGCTGCCGCGGTCATCGGTTCGACACCGGTCATCGGTTCGATAGGCGGAAATCCCGCGGCCACCCGCCGCCCCGACCCGGCCGAACCGGTGCCCGCTTTGGGGCCAGTGCTCGCACCGGTCCCGGGAACCCAGCCCGCCGCACCCGGGCCCAAGCCGCCCGGTCCGAGCCCCGCACCCAAGCCACCCGGTCCGAGCCCGGCACCCAAGCCACCCGGTCCGGGCCCGGCACCCAAGCCGTCCGGTTCGGGCCCGGCACCCAAACACTCCGGTTCCGGGAGTCATTCCGGCCAGGGGCAAAAACAGTCCGGTTCGGGCACCCAGGCCAAGCAGCAGTCCGGGCCATCGCACTGACGCACCGGCACCGACAGCTCCCCGCTGCCGGACTGAGCGCACTCAGACCAGGAAGTCGGCAGGCAGCTCCTCCAGCATGGCGCGCACCATCCGCACTGCATAGCTCGAGCTGCCGCCCCCGACAATCAGCGAAGCGAACGCCAGATCTCCGCGGTAGCCGGTGAACCAGGCGTGCGAACCGCCCTGGAACTCAGCCTCCCCGGTCTTGCCGTAGACCTCGCCGAGACCGTCGATCTCCTTGCCCGTGCCGTTGGTCACCACCAGCCGCATCATCGAGCGCAGCCCCTCGAGGGTGGCCGGGTCGGCCGGTGGATGTTCGCCGGTCTCGACGGTCGTGCTGCCGGCGATCAGGTGGGGCGTCGGGGTCTCACCGGCCGCCACCGTCGCCGCTGTCAACGCCATACCGAACGGTGTGACCAGCACCTTGCCCTGACCGAACCCGTCCTCGGTGCGCTCGGCCACATCGACCGTGGGCGGAACCGTCCCGGTGACGGTGGTCAGCCCCTCGATGACGTAGTCGGCGCCGATTCCGTACTGGGAGGCCGCCACGGTCAACGCCGTCGGCGGCATCCGGCTGGCCAGTTCGGCGAAGGTGGTGTTGCAGGAGTTCGCGAAGGCCCGGGCCATCGGGACCACACCGAGGTCGAAACGGTTGTAGTTGGGGACGACCCGGTGGCCGATCTCCATCTCGCCCGGGCAGCCCAGCAGGGTGTTGGGGGTGGCCATATCCCGTCCCATCGCCGCCCCGGCGGTGATGATCTTGAAGGTGGAGCCCGGCGGGTATAGACCGGTGGTGGCCGCCGGCCCGTCGGCGTCGGCGGCGGCGTTCTGGGCGACCGCGAGGATCTCCCCGGTCGATGGCTTGATCACCACCAGCATGGCCTTGCGCCATTGGCGGTCCACGGCGTGCTGGGCGGCGTTCTGGACGAGCCGGTCCAGGGTCAGCGAGACGGACGGGGCCGGCTTGGGCGGCACCTCGGTCAGGACGTCCACGTCCGCGCTGTTCTGATTGACGCTGACCACCCGCCAGCCCGGTTCGCCGTCCAACTCGTCCTGCACGGCCTTCTTGACCTCGTTGACGATTGCGGGGGCGAATCGCTCGTCAGTGGGCAGCATCTCGGCCTGCGGGGTGACCACGACACCGGGCAGCGAGTCGAGCGCCCCGGCCACCTTGTCGTGATCGGCGGCCCGCAGCGTGATCAGATCCAGCGGGCCGTTGGCCGAGCTGGACTGTTCGGCCAGCCGCTGCGGGTTGAGAGTGTCGTCGAACTGCCGCAGAACATCGGCGACCACCCGCGCGCTCGACATCAGCGCGCGTCCGGCGCGGACCGCGTCGAGCTGGTAGCGGTACAGCTTCCCGGGGACGAGCACCTCGGTGCCACCGAGTTCGTTGACCGAGGCGCGCCGGGGCGGGTCGGCACGCAACTCGAAGGTCTGGTGCTCACCGAGTTTGGGGTGCAGCGCGCTGGCGCTCCAGCGCACCATCCACTTTCCCTCGTTGCGCACCAGGTTCAGCACGCCGTCATAGGTCCAGGTTCGATTCTTGGGCAGTTCCCAGGTGAATCGGTAGTTCACACTTCCGGTGTCCTCGGTGTAGCGCGAGCCGAGAATCTGGGTGTCGAGGTGGCTCGCCTGCAGTCCCGACCATGCCTCGTTGAGCGCTTCATGGGCCTCTGTCGGACGATCGCTGAGCTGGGCGGCCGCGCCGGTGTCGCCGCGACCGAGATCGGCGAAGAACTGCTCGGCGGCCGGGGCGGGACCGTCGGGGCGGGGGGTGCACGCCGACATCGTTCCGCCCGCGGTCACGGCCGCCAGCAGCAGCCCTGTGACTTTTGTGATTCGTGAGGTGGAAGTTGTCATTGTGGCTGATGTTATGAGTCCGTGACCCCGATGGCGTGGAGGCGCACCGCAAGTACGTCCGCGAGCGTGCGCGAACGGCACTCAAGTCCCGGCATGTCTCGTACCGACACGCACGATCGCCCACAGGGGGCTGGCGCGAAGCACACTGGCGCGAAGCACACTGGCGCGGGGGACGCCCCGGTGCGATTAGTCCAGCAGGACGGTCGCGAAGGCGCCGACCTCACGGAATCCGACCCGCCGGTACGCGGCCCGGGCCACGGTGTTGTAGCCGTTGACGTAAAGGCTGGCGATCCGGCCGCCCTGGACGATCGCCGAGGCCACCGCCGCAGTGCCCGCGGTGCCCAGCCCGCGGCCACGCCATTCCGGATGCACCCATACACCTTGGATCTGCCCGACCCTCGGTGACTGCGACCCGATCTCGGCTTTGAACACCACCCGGCCACGCTCGAACCTGGCGAAGGCCCGCCCCGCGGCGATCAGGCCTGCCACCCGCCGGCGGTAACTCCGTCCGCCGTCGCCGGCCCGGGGGTCGATGCCGACCTCCCCGATGAACATGTCGATCGCGGCCACCAGGTAGGAGTCCAGCTCATCGACCCGTACCCGTCGCACCCCCGGATCGGCGGCGACGCACGGACGCGAGTGAAGTGCCATCAGCGGCTGATGGTCGCGCACGTCACGAGCCGGGCCCCAGCCCTGCTGCAGGCGGTCCCACATCGGCAGCACCAGGTCGGCGTAGCCCACCACCGAGGAGCACCGACGGGTCCTGCTCAGAGCCTCCTCGGCGAACAACTTGACGTCGGCCGGGCTTCCCCGTAGCGGAATGAGATTGGCGCCGGCGTAGCACAGCGAGTCCTCGACCCCGCGCCGCGTCCACAACTCCCCGCCGATGGCAGCAGGGTCGACACCGTGGTCGGCGACTCGCGCGGCGACCATGCAGCCGCCTACCGGATCGGCGGCCAGCACCCGCGCCACCGCCGCGGCGTCGCGGGCCAGGGCGATTCGCCGTCCATCGACCGGGCGGAACAGTGACGGAGCCGACATGGGTGTTCCTTCTGCGGATTCGACCCGCGGGTGGGCTGCCCTGTCAGCTTACGGTGACCACCGGGGAACCACCCGTAGACGCGTCCGAGCCGCCCATTTCCTGGGCGAGTCGCATCGCCTCGTCGATCAGCGTCTCGACGATCTGGGACTCCGGAACGGTCTTGATCACCTCGCCCTTGACGAAGATCTGCCCCTTGCCGTTGCCCGACGCCACTCCGAGATCGGCCTCCCGCGCCTCCCCCGGCCCGTTGACGACACATCCCATGACGGCGACCCGGAGCGGAACGTCGAGACCTTCCAGGCCGGCGGTGACCGCGTTGGCCAGGGTGTAGACGTCGACCTGGGCGCGACCGCACGACGGGCAGGACACGATCTCCAGCCCGCGCGGCCGAAGGTTCAGCGATTCCAGGATCTGACTGCCGACCTTGACCTCCTCGACCGGCGGGGCCGACAGCGACACCCGGATGGTGTCGCCGATACCGCGGGACAGCAGCGCTCCGAAGGCGACGGCGGACTTGATGGTGCCCTGGAAGGCCGGTCCGGCCTCGGTGACACCGAGGTGCAGCGGGTAGTCGCACTTCTCGGCCAGCATCTGGTAGGCCGCGACCATCACCACCGGGTCGTTGTGCTTGACGCTGATCTTGATGTCGCCGAAGCCGTGCTCCTCGAACAGCGACGCCTCCCACAGCGCCGACTCGACCAGCGCCTCCGGGGTGGCCTTGCCGTACTTCGCCAGGAAACGCTTGTCCAGCGAGCCGGCGTTGACACCGATCCGGATCGGGATACCCGCCGCGCCCGCCGCCTTGGCGACCTCGGCGACCCGGCCGTCGAACTCCTTGATATTGCCCGGGTTGACCCGCACCGCCGCGCACCCGGCGTCGATGGCGGCGAAGATGTACTTGGGCTGGAAGTGGATGTCGGCGATCACGGGGATCTGGCTGTGCCGGGCGATCTCGGCCAGCGCATCGGCATCCTCCTGCCGAGGACAGGCCACCCTCACGATGTCGCAGCCGGCCGCGGTCAGCTCGGCGATCTGCTGCAGCGTGGAATTGACGTCATGGGTTTTGGTGGTGCACATCGACTGCACCGAGATCGGGTAGTCGCTGCCCACACCGACGTTGCGGACCATGAGCTGACGGGTCTTGCGTCGCGGCGCAAGGGTGGGGAGCGGGGCGGCCGGCATTCCCAGGCCGACTGAAGGACCGGTGGACATCGTCGAATCTCCTACTGGAACAACCTGATCGGGTTGACCAGGTCAGCGGTCACGGTCAGTGCCATGTAGCCGACCACCACGACGAGGACGACGTAGGTGGGGGCCAACAGCTTGCTGTAGTCCACCGGCGCCCCGGGCAGCAGACCGCGGGCCGAACGGACCATGTTGCGCAGCTTCTCGTAGAACGCGACGGCGATGTGCCCGCCGTCGAAGGGAAGCAGTGGAACCAGGTTGACGGCGCCGAGCACGAAGTTCAGCTGCGCCAGGAAGAACCAGAACGCGACCCACAGACCGTGGTCGACGGTGTCGCCGCCGATGATGCTGGCGCCGACGACGCTGATCGGGGTCTCGGGATCGCGCTCCCCGCCGCCGATGGCGTGAACGAGCGCACCGACCTTGGTCGGGATGGTGGCCAGTGATTTGCCCAATGCGACGGTCAGGTCGCCGGTGAAGGCGAAGGTGCCCGGAACCGCGGAGAGCAGGTTGTAGTGGGTGGGCCCGAACTGGGCGGCGGTGATCCCGATCGCACCCACATCGGACGGGCCGGTCGCCTCGCCGCCGCCGGCCGGGGCGACCCAGCGTTTGGTGCTGGTCACGTCGATCACCGTGTCGACGGTGGAAGTCGCACCGTCGCGGGTCCGTTCGAGGACGAACGGAGTGGGGCCGGAGGACTTCTGCACCGCGGCCACCATCTCCTCGAAGGTGCTCACCGGTGTGGAGCCGACCTTGACCACCACGTCGCCGGGCTGCAGGCCCGCCTGCGCGGCCGGTCCGGGACCGGCGCAGTCGCCGAGTTGGCCCTTGGTGACCTCGGCTTTGACACAGGTCGTCTCACCGACCATCGCGGAGGTGGGCGGATGCAGATTGGGCAGCCCCCACACGACGGCGATCCCGTAGATCAGCACCAGCCCGATGATGAAGTTCATGGCCGGCCCGGCGAACAACGTGGCCACGCGCTTCCAGGTCTTCTGCCGGTACATCGCGTACGGCTCGTCGGCGGCCGAGAGTTCGTCGGCCGGCGTCATCCCGGCGATATCGCAGAACCCGCCCAGCGGGATCGCCTTGACGCCGTATTCGGTCGTGCCCAGCGAGTTGGGCCGGGTGGTCGACCACAGCGTGGGACCGAAGCCGACGAAGTAGCGGCGTACCTTCATCCCGGTGGCGCGCGCCACCCACATGTGGCCGCATTCGTGCAGCGCGACGGAGACGAGGATGGCGAACGCGAACAGCACGATGCCGATGGCGAACATCATGAGTCGATCATCGTTCCTGGGGAAACCATCACTGGGGAATCCATCACTGTGAAGTGACCTCCTGTGCCGCGGCATCCATTGTGTCGCCGGCACGTTGCCGGGCCCATCGCTGGGCGTCGAGTACCTCTTCCACGGTAGCCGGTTCGGCGGCCCACTGGTCGGCGGCGTGCAGCACATCGGCGATTGTCCGCACGATCGCCGGGAACGGGATGCGCCCGGACAGGAATGCCGCGGCCGCCTCCTCGTTCGCGGCGTTGTACACAGCGGTCATACATCCGCCGGCCTCACCGGCGGCCCTGGCCAGGTCCACCGCAGGGAACACGGCACTGTCCAACGGTTCGAAATCCCAGCTCGAGGCGGTGCTGAAATCGCAGGCGGCGGCCGATCCGGCGACCCGGCGCGGCCAGCCCAGCGCCAGCGAGATCGGCAGCTTCATATCCGGCGGGCTGGCCTGGGCGATGGTCGAACCGTCGACGAAGGTCACCATGGAGTGCACGATCGACTGCGGGTGCACCACCACTTCGATGCGTTCATAGGGAATGCCGAACAGCAGGTGCGTCTCAATGAGCTCAAGGCCCTTGTTGACCAGCGACGCCGAGTTCAGCGTGTTCATCGGGCCCATGCTCCAGGTGGGATGGGCGCCGGCCTGCTCGGGCGTCACCGATAACAGGTCGGCGGCCGACCAGCCGCGGAACGGGCCGCCCGAGGCGGTGAGCACCAGCTTGGCCACCTCGTCGGGCGCGCCGGATCGCAGGCACTGGGCCAGCGCCGAGTGCTCGGAGTCCACCGGCACGATCTGGCCCGGCCGGGCCGCCTTGAGCACCAGCGGACCACCCGCCACCAGGGACTCCTTATTGGCCAGCGCCAGCCGGGCGCCGGTGGCCAGCGCGGCCAGCGTGGGTTGCAGCCCCAGCGCACCGACCAGCGCGTTCAGGACGACGTCGACACCGGTTCGCTCGGCGGTGTCGAGAACCAGCCGGGTGACCGCCTCCGGGCCGCTGTGGGTGACGCCGCCCACCCGGTCGGCAGCGGCCGGATCCGCCACCGCGACATTGGTCACCCCGGTCTCGGCTCGCTGGCGGGCCAGCAGCTCCGGGTTGCCCCCGCCGGCGGCGAGCCCGACGACCTCGAACCGATCCGGGTTCGCGGCGATTACCTCCAGGGCCTGGGTACCGATGGATCCTGTGCTGCCGAGGATCAGCACACGCTGGCGGTCGACGGAACTCACCGGACCATTGTGGACCACGCGTATAGGCTGTGATCGTCCTCACATCACCCGATCCGTTCCCGATGGTGTGCCGAATGGCTCTTCGGTCTCGACAGGGGCCACACATCGGAGGGAACAGAAGGAGAACGCCCATATGACCGTCCACCGCACTGTATTGACCGCCGCGAGCCTCGCCGCGGTCGCAGGCCTCGCTCTGTCTGGCTGCTCGTCGGCGACCAAGGAGAAGGAAAGCGAGACCAAGGCCAGCTCGTCCATGTCGATGACGTCCGAGACCACCTCGGCCGCGGCGGCCGCCCCAGCCGGACTGATGGGCGTGGGCTGCGCCGGTTACGCCGAGCAGGTTCCCACCGGCCCCGGATCGGTCGAGGGCATGGCCGCCGATCCCGTGACGGTCGCCGCCTCCAACAGCCCGGTCCTGACCACGCTGTCCGGCGCGCTGTCGGGCAAGCTGAACCCCGAGGTCGACCTGGTCGAGACCCTCGACAACGGTGAGTTCACCGTCTTCGCGCCGACCGACGAGGCCTTCGGCAAGGTGGACGCGGCGACCATCGACAAGCTCAAGACCGACGCTCCCCTGTTGACCTCGATCCTGACTTACCACGTGGTGCCCGGTCAGGCCGACGCGTCCGCGGTCGTCGGCGAGCACAAGACGGTGGAGGGCCAGTCGCTGACGGTGTCCGGCATGGGCGACGACCTGACGGTCAACGAGGCCGGACTGGTGTGCGGCCCGATCAAGACCGCCAACGCGACCGTCTACCTCATCGACACCGTGCTGATGCCGCCCGCAGAGTCGGCGCCGCCCGCCTCGGAGGCGCCCACCACGACTGCCACGCCGTAGTCGTAGCCCGGCTCCCAAGGGACGCGGGACCGTCGTTGCCAGCTGGCAACCGGTGGTTCCGCGTCTCTTTTTTGTCGTGTCCCCTGCAGCACCGCCCGGTCCCAGAAGTTGCCCCCCGCCCCCCGAAGTTGGCGCGAAGTGGGCAGCAGTGACGGACGTCACCCATCCGAGGTTCAGCCAGCTCCGAACGACTTGTACAAGCAACATTCGACCCCGCAACCCGAGGACAACGACGACGATGAACCGTAACCTGAAGAGAGTCCCAACAGCGATGGCAGCCGGTCTAGCGGTCGCGCTGACCTTGTCACCCTTCGCGGCGTCACCCATCGCGGCCGCCGACACCCACCTGGTAGGCCCCGGGTGCGCCGCCTACGCCGAGCAAGTGCCCACCGGCCCCGGATCGGTTGGCGAACTTGCGAAGGTTCCGGTCGCGGTAGCCGCGTCCAACAGCCCGGTGCTGACCACCTTGGCCGCCGCGCTGTCGGGCAAGCTCAACCCGGAAGTGAACCTGGTCGACACCCTCGACAGCGGGCAGTTCACCGTTTTCGCGCCCACCAATGACGCCTTCGCCAAAATCGACGCCACCACCCTGGACTCCCTGAAGAGCGACGGCCCCCTGTTGACCTCGATCTTGACCTATCACGTCGTCGCCGGCCAGGCAGGACCCGACCAGGTGGTCGGCACCCACACCACCGTTCAAGGGGCTCAACTCACCGTGACCGGCGACGGCGACCATCTGATGGTCAACAACGCCAACGTCGTCTGCGGCGGCATCCAGACCGCCAATGCGACGGTGTACCTCATAGATTCAGTGCTGCTGCCGCCTTCCCACTAGGTCGGCGGGTCGCGCCCGCCGCCTCGTCCCCTAGGCGGCCGGAGCCGTGACACAACGCAGCACCTCCCGGCCGGCCGGGGCGGCGCGCCTCTCCTTCACGCCGCCCCGGCCGGCTTGTCTTCCGCGGGTACCTTCGGCGGCGCCGCGGTCCACAGGGCAGCATGAGGGCATGCCCACCACACTTCTGTGGTTCCGCCGGGACCTGCGTCTGGCCGACCTGCCGCCACTGCTGGAAGCCGCGGCAGGGAACGCCGCCGTGCTGGCGTGTTTCGCCCTCGACCCCCGGTTGGAGGCCTCCAGCGGACCCCGCCGGTTGCAATTCCTCGGCGATTCGCTCCGGGAGATCGACGACGCACTCGGCGGACGGTTACTGATCACCCGCGGCAGCCCGGAACGGCTCGTCCCGCAGATCTGCCGGGCGGTCGACGCGACCGAGGTGCACGTTTCCGCCGATTTCAGCCCGTTCGGGGTGCGACGGGACGCCGCGGTCGCCGAGGCACTGGCCGCCGGAAACGTGAACCTGGTCGCGACGGGATCGCCGTACCTGGTCTCCCCCGGCCGGGTCACCAAGGACGACGGCAGCCCGTACAAGGTGTTCACCCCGTATTTCTCCCGTTGGCGGCAGGTGGGCTGGCGGTCTCCCGCCCGGTCCGATCCGGCGGCGGTCGACTGGGTCGACCCCGGTGGCGTGCCCGAACTCCCCGGCCGAGTCGACGCGCCGAACCCCGGGATCGCCCTGGAGCTACCCGCCGGGGAAGCCGCCGCGCACCGACGCTGGGCGGAGTTCCTCGCCGAGGCGATCGGCAGCTATTCGGCCGACCGCGACCGGCCGGACAAGCCCGGAACCAGCCGGATGTCGGCCCACCTGAAGTTCGGGACCATCCACCCCCGGACGCTTGCGGCAGACCTGGATCCGCACGAACCGGGGCCGGCCGCCTATCTACGGGAGCTGGCCTTCCGGGACTTCTACGCCGCGGTGCTGCACCAGCGTCCGGCCAGCGCGTGGCAGAACTGGAACCCGGCCTTCGACGCCATCGAGGTCGACACCGGCCCCGACGCGCAGGCCGCGTTCGAACTCTGGAAACAGGGCCTTACCGGCTATCCGATCGTCGATGCGGGGATGCGCCAGCTCAGCGCGACCGGCTTCATGCACAACCGGGTGCGGATGATCGTGGCCTCGTTCCTGGTCAAGGACCTTCACCTGCCGTGGCAGTGGGGGGCGCGATGGTTCATGCAACAGCTGGTCGACGGCGACGTGGCCAGCAACCAGCACGGCTGGCAGTGGTGCGCCGGGACCGGGACCGACGCCGCGCCGTACTTCCGGGTGTTCAACCCGACCGCCCAGGGCGAGAAGTTCGACCCTACCGGGGATTACGTCCGGCGCTGGGTTCCCGAACTCGCCGGGCCGCAGATCAAGGGGGCCGAGGTCCACCGGCTCAAGTCCGGCCGTCCGGACGGCTATCCCGAGCCGATGGTGGATCATGCGGCTGAACGCGTGGAAGCACTACGGCGGTACGGGCTGATCCGCTGAGCCGGATATGCCAGAATGACC
>JAGQTO010000008.1:0-15664 GCA_020439025.1 Mycobacterium sp.
CTGCGGCGGGACGCGATAGAGCCGTACCGGGGCTGAGCGGTCAAAGTTGTTGGCCACCAGGTACACCCATCCGCGCGGCGAGTCCGCGGTGGGAATCGGATCGTAGTAGCCGCTGATCTGGCTCTGGTTGCCGTCCTGATAATCCGCCGGGCGGACCGAACCGGCCACGGTCGACCAACCCGCGCGACCCGCTTCGGCCTTCACGAGGCGCGACGACTGCGGGACGAGGTCCTTGGTGGTGGTCACCATCAGATAGTTCTGCCGATTGATCTCGACGACACCCGCGGGCAGTTGGGACGCCCCGGCAGGGGGCGGGTCGGCCAGCAGGGGGGTCTGCACCCCGACGGCCCCCGTGTAGCGGATGCCCCGGGGGTCGTTCACGGAATCGAGTGCGACCCGCAATGCCACGGGGGTGAACCATCCGCCGAATCCGACGCCCTGACCGGCGAAGCTGTCGCCGCAGATCTGCAACAGTTCGGCGGGAAAGGCCATGAACTCGCACAGATCGGTGGCCCCGACGCCGAAATCGCCGGTGGGAGTCCCCGTGCCGGCCACCGGGCCGACCCGCACCACCTGACCGGGCGCCAGGGGGCCCAGGATCGGCTCCGGCGCGGGATTCGGCGGCACCGCGGACACCCCGGGCGCGGTCAGCCATAGAACCGCGGACACCACTGCCGGGGCCGGCAACAAACGAGGGGTGGCCACCGAACCGCCGACTCGGCGCATCGGCGTCAGAGTCGGGCGGCCAGCAGTTCGGCGATCTGGATGGTATTGAGCGCCGCACCCTTACGCAGATTGTCCCCGGAGACGAACAGCGCCAGTCCGCGACCGTCCGGCACACCGGGATCCTGACGGATTCTGCCCACCAGCGACTCGTCGATTCCGGCCGCCGCCAGCGGGGTCGGAACGTCGACGAGCTTGACGCCGGGCGCATCGGCCAGGATCTCGGCAGCGCGCTGCGGCGAAATCGGTTCGGCGAACTCGACATTGAGCGACAGGGAGTGGCCGGTGAAAACGGGCACCCGCACACAGGTTCCGCTGACCGCGAGGTCGGGAATGCCGAGGATCTTGCGGCTCTCGTGGCGAAGTTTCTGATCTTCGTCGGTCTCGCCGGATCCGTCGTCGACCAGCGATCCGGCCAGCGGAACGACATTGAAGGCGATCGGTGCGACGTACTTCACCGGGGGCGGATAATCCAGCGCTCCACCATCGTGCACCAGACGTTCGGCACCGTCGATCACCGCACGGGCCTGGGTGGCCAACTCCTCCACCCCGGCCAGCCCACTGCCCGACACCGCCTGATAGGTGGAGGCGATCATCCGGACCAGCCCGGCCTCGTCGTGCAACGGCTTGAGCACCGGCATCGCGGCCATGGTGGTGCAATTCGGATTGGCGATGATGCCCTTGGCCGGCACTGCGTCGCGCACGTCACGCGCGAAGTTGACCTCACTGACCACCAACGGGACGTCGGGGTCCTTGCGCCATGCCGAGGAGTTATCGATCACCGTGGCCCCCGCGGCGGCGAACCGGGGCGCCTGCAGCCGGGACATCGTGGCCCCCGCAGAGAACAGCGCGATGTCCACGCCCGAGGGGTCGGCGGTCTCGGCGTCCTCGACCTCGATCTCCTGACCGCGGAAGGCCAGCTTGCGTCCCCGGGAGCGGGACGAGGCGAAAAACCTGACGCCGGAAGCCGGAAAATCGCGCTCCTCCAACAGGGTTCGCATCACCTGTCCGACCTGACCGGTGGCGCCGACGACCGCGATGTTGACCATCTAGCGGCCCGTTCCGGCGTAGACCACGGCCTCCTCGTCACCGCCGAGGCCGAACGCCTCGTGCAGTGCGGCGACGGCCTTGTCGAGTTCGGAGTCCTTGATCAGTACCGAGATTCGGATCTCCGAGGTCGAGATGAGATCGATGTTGATGCCCACCCGGGCGAGCGCCTCGCAGAATGTGGCGGTCACCCCGGGGTGGCTGCGCATACCCGCCCCGACCAGCGACACCTTGCCGATATGGTCGTCGAAAATCACGCTGGTGAAACCGATCTCCTGCTGCAGCGAGGTCAGCTTCTCCACCGCCGTGGCGGCGGAGTCCCGCGAGCAGGTGAAGGTGATATCGGTCTTGCCGTCCTCGACCTTGGAGATGTTCTGCAGCACCATGTCGATGTTGACATCAGCCTCGGCGACGGCGCGGAAGACCTTGGCGGCATAGCCCGGAACGTCGGGAACACCGACGACGGTGACCTTGGCCTCGCTGCGGTCGTGGGCGACTCCGGTCAGGATGGCGTCTTCCATGTGGGTGTCCTCGATAGATCCGGTGACGATGGTGCCGGGTTTGTCGGAGTACGACGACCGGACGTGAATCGGAACGTGGTACCGGCGCGCGTACTCCACGCACCGCAGCATCAGCACTTTGGCCCCGCACGCGGCCATCTCGAGCATCTCCTCGAAGGTGACCGTGTCCAACCGTCGGGCGTTGGGCACGATCCGAGGGTCGGCCGTGAAGACGCCGTCGACGTCGGTGTAGATCTCGCAGACGTCGGCCTGAAGTGCGGCCGCCAGCGCCACCGCGGTGGTGTCCGACCCGCCCCGGCCCAGCGTCGTGACGTCCTTGCTGTCTTGGCTCACGCCTTGGAAGCCCGCGACCAGAACGATCTGCCCCTCGTCGAGAGCCGAGCGCAGCCGGCCCGGGGTGACATCGATGATCTTGGCGTTGCCGTGCGTACCGGTGGTGATGACACCGGCCTGGGAGCCGGTGAACGAGCGCGCTTGCGCTCCCAGGGACTCGATGGCCATCGCCACCAGTGCGTTGGAGATCCGCTCCCCTGCGGTCAGCAGCATGTCGAGTTCCCGGGGCGGCGGCGCCGGACACACCTGGCGAGCCAGTTCCAGCAGGTCGTCGGTGGTGTCGCCCATAGCGGAGACGACAACGACCACATCGTTGCCCTGCCGCCTGGTCTCGACGATGCGCTCGGCGACGCGGCGGATCCGCTCGGCGTCGGCCACCGAGGATCCGCCGTACTTTTGCACGACGAGCGCCACTGACTGCCCTTTCCAGGATCGGTTTCCCGTCAAGGATAAAGGGTTCACGAGGCCGCTTTACCCGCGCTGCCTGCACGGTAATCTCGGTCCGATGCCCAACCATCTCAAAGACCGCGATGCCCGGACCCGGGTTCCGATCCACCCACCCATCTCCCGACGGTGGAGCCCCCGGGCCTTCGATCCCGCTGCGGTGTTGACGGTCGCGGAGGTGACCGGGCTTCTCGAGGCTGCCCGGTGGGCCGCCACCTGGGGCGGCCGCCAGCCGGTTCGCTTCATCGTCGGCGTGCGCCGCGGCCCGGCATCGGCGGAGACCGGCGACACCACGTTCGACACCCTGGCCGGCCTGCTCAGCCGCGGTAACGCTTATGCCAGGGCAGCCGGGGCGCTGATCCTGGTGTGTGCCGACGAGGGCGAGGACGAAGCCGTCGCGCGCTACAGCGCGGTCGACGCCGGCGCCGCGGCGGCCAACCTGGCCATCGAGGCGACCGCACGCGGACTGATCACGCATCCGATGGCCGGATTCGACCCCGATGGCGCCCGAACCGCCTTCGCCATCCCGTCCGTGGTCCGGCCGCTGATGGTCGTGGCCGTCGGATCGCTCGGGGATTACGCGACGGTGGACTCCGAGATCGCCGAGCGCGACGCGCTGCCGCGTAAACGTCGCCCGCTGGAAGAGGTCGCGTTCGGCGGGAGCTGGGGCCGCAGCTGGCAGGCCGACACCGACTCCTGCTGACTCGCCGAGGACTCAGCCGCCGGGTGCCACCGCACTCGCCAACTGCGAGCCGCTCACGAACGTCGCGACCACCAGGACCAGTGCCAGCGCCGGCCAAACCCACATCACCGTCCCGCGCCGGGCCGCGGTGACCATTCCGGCCACCGCCACCACGACACCCAGTGCGACACCACCCCAGGTCACCGCGTAGGCCCAGGTGATCAACGAATCGCGGCAGCCGGTGGAAGCGCAGGCGTCGGTCGACATGGCGAAGAACGGGGAGACGAACAGCGAGACCAGGCCGGCCAGCAGCGCCAGGGTGCTCATCACCACCGATGCCATCCGGTCGGCGGCCGAACGGTGGTGGTGCGGGCTGTCCTGAGTCGCCATGGCACGACTATGCCCGGTCGGGCAATCGGAGTACAGTGTCTGTCGTGCAGCGGGTGCTCCTTCTCGGACGCCGCGACGGGGTCTGATCCAGACCGGCTTCCCGTCGCGGGTGTTCGCGATGCGGCCGGTCTGAAGTCCCCCTACATTCCCCGGAGCAAAATCGTGAACACCCATTCAGGATCTTCAGCGTCGTTCGATTCCGTCGACGCCTACGTATCGGCACGCACCATCAAGACCCCGGCGGGTCCGCGGCGCCACGGCCAGCCGGCCTGGAACACCCAGCGCAACTCGGCGATGCCGGTGGCGCGCTACCGGCCCTTCGCCGACGAGGTGGAGACGATCAGCCTGCCGGACCGCACCTGGCCGGACCGTGTCATCGACCACGCCCCGGGCTGGTGCGCGGTGGACCTGCGCGACGGCAATCAGGCCCTGATCGACCCGATGAGCCCGGCCCGCAAACGGCGCATGTTCGAACTGCTCGTCCGGATGGGCTACAAGGAGATCGAGGTCGGTTTCCCCTCGGCCAGCCAGACCGACTACGACTTCGTCCGCGAGATCATCGAGCAGAACGCCATTCCCGACGACGTGACCATCCAGGTGCTGACCCAGTGCCGCCCGGAACTGATCGAACGGACCTTCCAGGCGTGCGACGGCGCACCGAACGTGATCGTGCACTTCTACAACTCGACGTCCATCCTGCAGCGGCGGGTGGTGTTCCGCGCCGACCGCGAGGAGGTCAAGAAGATCGCCACCGACGGCGCCCGCAAGTGCCTGGAGGAACAGGCCAAACACCCCGGGACGCGGTGGCGCTACGAGTACTCGCCGGAGTCCTACACCGGAACCGAGCTGGAGTACGCCCTGGAGGTCTGCAATGCGGTGGGTGACGTCCTGCAGCCGACGCCGGAGTGGCCGCTGATCGTCAACCTGCCGGCCACCGTGGAGATGGCCACCCCCAATGTCTACGCCGACTCCATCGAGTGGATGAGCCGCAACCTGGCCCGCCGCGATGCGATCATCCTGAGCCTGCATCCGCACAACGACCGCGGGACCGCCGTCGCGGCGGCGGAGCTGGGTTTCGCCGCCGGCGCCGACCGCATCGAGGGGTGCCTGTTCGGCAACGGCGAGCGCACCGGCAACGTGTGCCTGGTCACCCTCGGGCTGAACATGTTCTCCCGGGGCGTGGACCCGCAGATCGACTTCTCCAACATCGACGAGATTCGCCGCACGGTCGAGCACTGCAACCAGCTGCCCGTCCCGGAGCGTCACCCCTACGGCGGCGACCTGGTCTACACGGCGTTCTCCGGCAGTCATCAGGACGCCATCAACAAGGGTCTGGACGCGATGAAAATCGCCGCCGACGAGGCGGACGCCGACGTGGAGGACATCGTTTGGCAGGTGCCCTACCTGCCGATCGACCCCAAGGACGTCGGCCGCACCTACGAGGCCGTCATCCGGGTGAACTCCCAGTCCGGCAAGGGCGGGGTGGCTTACATCATGAAGGCCGACCACGGCCTGGTGCTGCCGCGGCGGCTGCAGATCGAGTTCAGCCAGGTGATCCAGAAGATCACCGACGGCGAGGGCGGCGAGGTCTCCTCCAAGGAGATGTGGGACGCCTTCGCCGACGAGTACCTCGCACCGGTGCGGCCGCTGGAGCGCATCCGCCAGCGGGTGATCGGCTCGGAGGTCGACGGCGGGATCGACGTCATGGAGGCGGTCGTCGAGGTCGACGGGGTCGAGACCGAGATCCGCGGCGAGGGCAACGGCCCGCTGGCGGCCTTCGTCGACGCCCTGGGACGGGTCGGCTTCGACGTCCACGTCCTGGACTACTCCGAACACGCGATGTCGGCCGGTGAGGAGGCTGCGGCGGCGGCCTATGTTGAGGCCTCGGTCGGTGGCCGCACGGTGTGGGGTGTGGGGATCGCCACCTCGATCACCACCGCCTCGTTGCGGGCCGTGGTGTCCGCGGTGAACCGAGCCGCCCGGCTGGACTGAGCCGGCAGCTTCCGGTCGGGCCGGGACCTCAGAACAGGGCGAACTGCTGTCCCCGGTCGGCGGGCGGAACAAAGTGGTCGACTCCGGTGCCCCCGGCCACCGCGGCCACGCTGCGCATGAACTGCTCGTCGGAGACCGTCGGCACGCCGAGTTCGCGGGCGGCGAACCCCTTGCCCTGTTCCGGGGCCGACTCGTTGCAGACCACCACCGAGGTCTCGGGGTCGACGGCGTCGGAGTAGGCCAGACCGGCGTGCAGAATCCGCTCCACCAACTCCTCGTGGGTGCGGTTCACCTCGGCCGACAGTGCCACCCGCATGCCCTGTACCAGCGGGCCGCCACGCTGGTACCGGCCCGGGTTGAGGTACGCGCACGGCATTCGTGAGGCCAGCGCCTTCAACGGCCGCAGTTCCTCGTGGGTGACGGCGCCGTTGGGCCAGCGCCGCCGGGTCACCGGCCGGACCGGCAGCCAGACGTCGCGTTCCCGGGCGCGTTCGAGCGCCGGTGTCAGCACGCGGGACAGCACCAGTGCGTCGTCGAAGGCGTCGTGGGCCCGAGTCTGCTGGACGTCCCAATGCCGCGCCAGGGTTTCCAGCCGGAGGTTCGCCAGACCCAGTTCGAGCCGCCGGGCGAGCTCGACGGTGCACATGACCCGGTCGATGGGTAGCGAGGTTCCGGCCAACTCCGCTTCGGCGGTCAGAAACGAGTAGTCGAACGACGCGTTGTGGGCCACTAGTGTCCGCCCGTGCATGAGCTCGGCGACATCCCCGGCGATATCGGCGAAGGCCGGCTGATCCTCCAGCATCTCGGCGGTCAGACCGTGCACGTGCGTCGGGCCGGGATCGACGCCCGGGTTGAGCAGGCTCACCACGGAGTGCTCGACATTGCCGTCCGGGTCCAGTGCCAGGGCGGCGATGCTCAACACGCGCGCCTGGCCCGGACGGAAACCCGAGGTCTCCACGTCGACGGCAACCCAGCCCTCGCCGGACTCGCGGGCCGGCCGTCCCCAGGTGTGGCTCACGACATCAGGATTGCACGGCTCCCCGACAGTCACCACACCCTCTGGCCCCGTGTCGGAGCAGGTCGGCGTTCCGTCGAGCACGCACTGAATACACTCAGCTGCGATGACCAGACAGGCGGGATCCCAGCGTTCGATGACGGTGCGCGCACGCACCGCGCTGGCGCTCGGTTCGGCCGCGCGCTGGGCCTCACGGGTCACCGGCCGGGGCGCCGGGGCCATGATCGGCGGCCTGGTGGCGATGAGCCTGGACAGGTCCGTGCTGGGCCAGCTGGGAGCCCGGCGCCGCATCGTCGTCGTGACCGGCACCAATGGGAAGTCGACCACCACCAGGATGGTGGCCGCGGCACTGCGCTCTATCGGATCGGTGGCCACCAACGGCGAGGGCGCCAACATGGACGCCGGACTGGTGGCGGCGCTGGCCGCCGACCGGGACGCCCCGCTGGCCGCCCTCGAGGTGGACGAGATGCACGTGCCGCACGTGGCCGACGCCCTCGACCCGGCCGTCATCGTGCTGCTGAACCTCTCCCGCGACCAACTCGACCGGGTCGGTGAGATCAATCACATCGAGCGCACGCTGCGGGCCGGACTGGCCCGGCACCCGGACGCCGTCGTGGTGGCCAACTGCGATGACGTGCTGATGACCTCGGCGGCCTACGACTGTCCGAACGTGGTGTGGGTCGCCGCCGGCGGTGGTTGGGCCAACGATTCAGTGAGCTGCCCGCGTTCCGGCGAGGTGATCGTGCGCGAGGGGTCGCACTGGCGCTCCACCGGGGCGGATTTCAGCCGGCCCGAACCGCGGTGGTGGGTCGACGGCGAGACGCTCCACGGACCCGGGGGCGTGGCGCTGCCGATGCGACTGGCGCTGCCCGGCGCCGTCAACCGCGGCAACGCCGCCCAGGCGGTGGCCGCGGCGGTCGCGCTCGGAGCCGACCCGGCGGCTGCGGTCACCGCGGTCTGCGGCGTCAACGAGGTCGCCGGCCGGTACCGGGTGGTGCGGGTCCGCGACCACACCGTCCGGCTGCTGCTAGCCAAGAACCCGGCCGGCTGGCAGGAGGCGCTGTCGATGGTCGACAAGTCCGCCGCCGGCGTGGTGATCTCGGTCAACGGGCAGGTTCCCGACGGGGAGGACCTGTCGTGGCTGTGGGACGTGCGATTCGAGGATTTCGGGACCACCGCGGTCGTCGCCGCCGGCGAGCGGGGCACCGATCTGGCGGTGCGGCTGGGATACGCCGGAGTCGAGCACACCCTGGTGCATGACACCGTCAGGGCCATCGCGTCCTGCCCGCCCGGGCACGTCGAAGTCGTCGCCAACTACACGGCCTTCCTCCAACTGCAGCGAGCTCTCGATCGATCGGCGGGCGGGCGGGAACGAGATGGCTGAACCGGTACGGATCGGGCTCGTGCTGCCCGACGTGATGGGCACCTACGGCGACGGCGGCAACGCGGTGGTGCTGCGACAGCGGTTGCGGCTGCGGGGCATCCCGGCCGAGATCGTCGAGATCACCCTCGACGGCCCGGTTCCGGATTCCCTGGACCTCTACACCCTCGGCGGTGCGGAGGATTACGCCCAGCGGCTGGCCACCCGACACCTGCTCCGGCACCCCGGATTGCAGCGGGCCGTCGACCGCGGGGCCCCCGTGCTGGCGATCTGCGCGGCGATCCAGGTGCTGGGCCACTGGTATGAGACCTCGGCCGGGGAGCGGGTCGAGGGTGTCGGCCTGCTGGACGTGACGACGTCCCCGCAGGCCGAGCGCACCATCGGCGAAGTGGTCTCCGAGCCGCTGATCGACGGGTTGACCGAATCCCTGACCGGGTTCGAGAACCACCGCGGGGGCACGGTTCTGGGCCCCGACGCCCGCTCACTCGCCCGGGTGGTCCAGGGTGCCGGCAACCGGCTCGGGGACGGTATCGACGGCGCGGTCCAAGGCAGTGTGGTCGCGACCTACCTGCACGGACCGTGCCTGGCCCGCAACCCCGAACTGGCCGACCTACTCCTGAGCCGGGTGGTCGGCTCTTTGCCGCCACTGGAATTGCCGGAAGTCGACCAGTTGCGCCGCGAGCGACTTGCCGCTCCGCGACGGATGTAGGGCGCCGTCCCCGCAGCCATTCCGCTGATTCGCCACCCTGGTCCTCTTGGGCTACTGTTAGGAAATTCTCAGCTCTAGTTAAACGAGGTCACCAATGAACGCCGCCACCCGTCCGTTCGCCGCTGCAGGTGTTGCCCTGATGAGCGCCGGCTTCATCGCCGCTACCCCGGCCATCGCCCCGACGACCTCGGCCCTGCCGCAGGTGCACATCCCTGACCTCGCCCTGCAGGCGTCGATTTTCGACATCTTCACCTTCCCGGCCTATCAGCAGGCGATCCTCAACGAGGTCGAGTTCGTCGCCATCCGCGCCACCGGGCTGGCCGAGAGCGCCCAGGGCCTGGCGCAGTCGGTCTTCACCCTGCCCGAAACGGTGATCACCGCCGTGCAGCAGACATTCGGCGGCAACCCGCTGGGCGCCCTGGACACCGTGGAGGAGTGGGCGATCCAGTCCGTCACCGACACTTTCGTCCCGACGATCACAGCCAACATCGAGGTGGGGCAGATCCAGCTGGCCATCCAGTCCGCGGCGCTGGTGGCCCAGCCGCTCGCCTGGGTCTCGCTCGGCACCGGACTGCTGGGTGCCTTCGACGCCGCCTCCCGGTCGGTCATCATCGCGACCCAGAACCTCATCGACGCCCTGGGCACATTCAACATCGGCAACATCGTCAACGCCGTGGTCGACGGCATCGGCGATGTGGTCAACGGGTTCGTAACCGGTGGCCAGAGCCTTGTCGACGGCATCTACGGCGCCCAGACCCTGATCGCCGATGCTCTCAAAGCCCGGCCCGCCCAGCCGTTGAGCGCGGCGGCCGCCACCCCGGTCGCCGCCGCCCCCGTCGCAGCCACCCCGGTCGCCGCCGAGCGCAACGACACCGTGGCCGGGACCCTTGAGTCCCAGAAGGGGCTTGAGCCCCAGAGGGCGGACGTCCCGAGCACGTCCGACGCCAGCGACGCGGCGGCCAAGTCCCCCCGGGCTCAGCGCGGCGGGGTCTCCCAGCGTGCATCGGCCGCCAGCGCAGCGGCCCAGGCTGACGACGCCGACAGCTCCGGCAAACCCGCCGGTGCCGGGGACAGCGCGAGGCCGTCCGCCAGCCGGCGCGGCGGCGCTAACCGCCGCTAGACCATCGCGCGCCGGCCGGACAGCGCCCGACCGAGCGTCAGTTCGTCGGCGAACTCCAAGTCGCCGCCCATCGGCAGTCCGGAGGCGATCCGGCTGACGGTCAGCCCGGGGATGTCGCGCAGTATGCGCACCAGGTAGGTGGCGGTCGCCTCGCCCTCGGTGTTGGGGTCGGTCGCGATGATCACCTCGGTGATGTCCGCACCGTCGACCCGCTCTCCGATCCTGTTGAGCAACTGACGGATACGCAACTGGTCGGGACCCACCCCGGACAGCGGGTCCAGTGCGCCGCCGAGAACGTGGTAGCGCCCCCGGAACTCTCGGGTGCGCTCGACGGCCTGGACGTCCTTGGGCTCCTCGACCACGCACACCTGGGAACCGTCCCTGCGTGCGTCGCTGCAGATCCGGCAGCGCTCGGCGTCGGAGACGTTGCCGCAGACCTCGCAGAACTGCACACCGTCGCGAACCCGGTTCAGCACCGCCGTGAGCCGGTCGATGTCCGGCGGTTCGACCGAGATCAGGTGGAAGGCGATCCGCTGGGCGCTTTTGGGCCCGATACCCGGCAGCTTGCCGAGTTCGTCGATCAGATCCTGAACCGGGCCTTCGAACATTGCGGTACCGCTCAGGACTCCGGCAGCGGGCGGCCGGAGGCGGCGGCCACCGGGCCCAGGATCGCCTTGACCGTCTCCCGCATGTTCTGCGCGGCGTCCTGCAGTGCACCGACGACGAGGTCCTGCAGGGTCTCGACGTCATTGGGATCGACGACCTGCGGGTCGATCCGGACCGAAACCACCTGACCGTTGCCGTTGAGGGTGGCCTGCACGAGCCCGCCGCCGGCCTGGCCGGTGGCTTCGGTTTCAGCGATCTTGCGCTGAGCCTCCACCAGCGCCTGCTGCATCTGGGCGGCCTTGGCCAGCGCGGCCTGGAGATCCTGTATCCCCTGCGGCGGCACCTGCTGACCGAAGGTGCCGAGTTGCCCGGGGTCTCCGGGTGGGGTGCCGGGTTGCATGACGGTCTCCTTGCGTCTCGATCTCGAGTTGGTTGCGGCCTGGCGTTTCAGGCAGCCGATGACTTTCAAGCCTAGACGGCGGGGGATTACCGTGACGATCGTGCTGAAGATCGTCCCCATGCGTGTCGTGGCCGCGGCATCCGCCGGAGTGCTGCTCGCCGCTTCCTCCCCGGCCGCGCCCGTCACCCACGCCGCTCCGGGCAGTGTGGCCGGCATGATCGTGTTCCTCGATCCGGGCCACAACGGCGCCAACGACGCCTCGATAACCCGCCAGGTGTCAAACGGCCGCGGCGGGACGAAGGACTGCCAGACCAGCGGCACAAACACCGAAAGCGGCTATCCCGAACACACTTTCAACTGGGACACCACTTTGCGGGTCCGGCAGGCTCTGCACGCCCTGGGTGTTCGCACGGCGATGTCGCGGGGCAACGACGACGCGCTCGGGCCGTGCATCGATCAGCGGGCGGCGACGGCCAACTCCCTGCAGCCCGACGCCGTGGTCTCGATCCACGGCGACGGCGGTCCGGCCACCGGTCGCGGATTCCACATCCTGTACTCCAGCCCGCCGCTGAACGCCGCGCAGGCCGGCCCCGCGGTGCAACTCGCCCGGATGATGCGTGACCAACTGGCCGCCTCGGGCATCCCGCCGGCGACCTACATCGGCACCGGCGGCCTCAATCCGCGGTCCGATATTGCCGGGCTGAACCTGGCGCAATACCCGTCGATCCTCGTCGAGCTGGGCAACATGAAGAATCCGGTCGACTCGACCCTGATGGAAAGCGCCGAGGGGCGGCAGAAATACGCCGACGCGGTGGTCCGGGGCGTGGTCGCCTTCCTGCAGACCCAGCCGCCCCGGACCGCGGTTAGCTCTCCACCTCTTTCTTGAGGTTGGCCAGCACCTCGTTCTGAATCTTCCGCAGGCCCAGCGGGGCAAAGGTCTTCTCGAAGAATCCCTTCACGCCGCCGGCGCCGTTCCAGGTGGTCTTGACGGTGACGGTCGAGCCCGGGCCGGCCGGGGCGACGGTCCAATTGGTCACCAGCGACGAATTGGCGTCCTTCTCGATGACGGTGTGTCCCGCGACGTCGACGGTCGCATGGACCTGCCGGGACCTGGACTTGGTTGCCTGCAGGCGCCACTCGGCGACTGTCCCCTGCCCTTGACCGCCCTGCAGAACGCGGTACTCGCTGTAATTAGCGGAGAGGATCTTCGGGCGCACGCCCTGGTAATCGGCGATCGCGGCGAGAACCGTGGCCGGTTCGGCGTTGACCACGATGCTGCTGGAGGCACTGACCTGTCCCATCGAACTCCTCGGTGAGGCAGCCCGCATCCCGCGCGGGCCGCTGTTCGGTTTAGCGTAGTCATGTGACCGAAGGGCCGACGTGGGCCGCCCACCGGCGGGGTGTGCGGCGACTCCTTGACAGTTACCGCGCCATCCCGGACGGCGCCCCGGTAAGGCTGGCCAAGCCCACCTCCAACCTTTTTCGGGCCCGCGCCCGCACCCAGACCCCCGGCCTGGACACCACCGGACTGACCGGCGTCATCGCCGTCGACCCCCGGCAGCGGTATGCCGAGGTCCAGGGCATGTGTACCTACGAGACCCTGGTGGCCGCCACCCTGCCGCACGGGCTCTCCCCCCTGGTGGTTCCGCAGTTGAAGACCATCACCCTGGGAGGGGCCGTCACCGGGCTGGGCATCGAATCGGCCTCCTTCCGCAACGGTCTGCCACACGAGTCGGTCCTCGAGATGGACGTGCTCACCGCGACGGGTGAAATCGTCACCGCCAGCCGCGACGAACACACCGATCTGTTCCGGGCCTTCCCGAACTCCTACGGAACCCTGGGCTACTCGGTGCGGTTGCGGATCGAGTTGGAGCCGGTGCTGCCCTTTGTGGCACTGCGCCATGTGCGCTTCGACCGGCTGCCCGACCTGGTCGAGACCATGGGGGACATCGCCGCGACCGGCACCCACGACGGGATGGCGGTGGACTACCTCGACGGCGTGGTGTTCAGCGCCGACGAGGGGTATCTGTCTCTCGGCACGCGGACCGCCGCTCCCGGGCCGGTCAGCGACTACACCGGACAGGACGTCTACTACCGCTCGATCCGGCACGCGGCCGGGACGACCGACGACCGGCTGACCATCCACGACTACCTGTGGCGCTGGGATACCGACTGGTTCTGGTGTTCCCGGGCGTTCGGCGCCCAGAATCCGCGGATTCGGCGGCTCTGGCCGCGCCGCTACCGGCGCAGCAGCTTCTACTGGAAGTTGATCGCCTACGACCAGCGGTTCGGCATCGCCGATCGGATCGAGGCCGTCCACGGCCGGCCTGCCCGGGAGCGGGTAGTGCAAGACGTCGAGGTTCCGATCGAGAACTGCGCGGACTTCCTCAGCTGGTTCACCGCGGAGGTGCCCATCGAACCGGTGTGGCTCTGCCCGCTTCGGCTGCGCGATCCGGTGGGCTGGCCGCTCTACCCGTTGCGGGCTGACCACACCTATGTCAACGTCGGTTTCTGGTCGTCGGTACCCGCCGGGCCGGACCCGGGCAGCACCAATCGCCTGATCGAGCAGAAGGTCAGCGAGCTCGACGGTCACAAATCGCTGTATTCGGATGCCTTTTACGGCCGCGAGGAGTTTGACCGGCTCTACGGGGGCGAAACCTATAAGACGGTGAAGAAAACCTACGATCCGGATTCCCGGTTGCTGGACCTGTACGCCAAGGCGGTGCAGCGACGGTGAACCCATGACAGTGGACCCATGAAAGGGAGGCTGCAATGACGACATTCGAGGAACCGGTGCGAACCGGCAAGCTGACCTTGGCGGAGATCCTGGAAATGTTCGCCGCCAACGGCGAGCTGCCGCTGCGGCTCACCGCCTACGACGGCAGCAGCGCCGGACCCGCGGACGCCCGACTCGGCCTGGATCTGCTCACCCCGCGGGGCACCACCTACCTGGCCACCGCACCCGGCGATCTGGGATTGGCACGGGCCTATGTCGCGGGGGACCTCGCGATGCGCGGAGTGCACCCCGGTGACCCGTACGAACTACTCAAGGCGCTGGCTGCCTCCGACCTCAAACGGCCACCGGCCCGCGCCCTGATCGACATCGTGCGATCGCTGGGTCTGGGGCACCTCAAGCCCATCGCACCGCCGCCCCAGGAGGCCCTGCCCCGGTGGCGCCGGGTGGCCGAAGGCCTGCGGCACAGCCGCAAACGTGACGCCGACGCGATCCACCACCACTACGACGTGTCCAACGCCTTCTACGAATCGGTGCTGGGACCGTCGATGACCTACACCTGCGCGTGCTATCCCGACGCCGACGCCGGCCTCGAGGAGGCCCAGGCCAACAAGTACCGGCTGGTCTTCGAGAAGCTCCGGCTGCGCCCCGGCGACCGGCTGCTCGACGTCGGGTGCGGCTGGGGCGGCATGGTCCGCCACGCCGCACGCAAGGGGGTGCGGGTGATCGGCGTGACACTGTCTCGCGAGCAGGCGCTCTGGGGACAGAAGGCCATCGCCGAGGAGGGTCTGGCGGAGTTCGCCGAGATCCGCCACAGCGACTACCGCGACGTCCTGGAGGGCGGCTTCGACGCGGTGTCCTCGATCGGCCTCACCGAGCACATCGGCGTCTCCAACTACCCGGCCTACTTCCGCTTCCTGCGTTCCAAGCTGCGCACCGGGGGCCTGCTGCTCAATCACAGCATCACCAGGCCAGGCAACCGTTCGGCGACGCCCGCCGGCGGGTTCATCGACCGCTACGTGTTCCCCGACGGGGAACTCACCGGCTCCGGCCGCATCATCACCGAGATGCAAAACGCCGACCTCGAAGTTGTGCACGAGGAGAACCTTCGCCACCATTACGCCCTGACCCTGCGCGACTGGTGCCGCAACCTGGTCGAGCACTGGGATTCCGCAGTGGCCGAGGTCGGCCTGCCCACCGCCAAGGTCTGGGGTCTCTACATGGCCGGCTCCCGGCTGGGCTTCGAGACCAATGTCGTTCAGCTGCACCAGGTGCTGGCGGTCAAGCCGGACAGCCGGGGCGGGGACGGCGGCCTGCCGTTGCGCCCTTGGTGGACGCCCTGAGCGGCTCAACCGTCGATCCGGCGGGCTCCGAGTTCGTTCTGCAGTAGTTCCAGAGCAACCTCTTCGGGGTCGCGGCGCGGCGCGGGATCGGCGTCGTCGCGAACCGCTTCGGCGATGAGTTCCTCTTCCTCCGCCCGCTGGGCGTCGGCCGGGTCGGCAACGGGCTCCGTCGTCGGCGGCGGGGACGCCGGCGCGGTGTTTCCCTGCCCGGGCTCGCAGCGCAC
>JAGQTO010000008.1:15709-18883 GCA_020439025.1 Mycobacterium sp.
CATCGGCGTTGCGCTGCTCGCACAAACGCTTGGCCAGCGGCGCGGACTCGTGCGCCAACACCAGAGTGCCGTCCCCCACCGTCCGCACGATCGCCCCAGCCAACATCACGTCGATGGTGCGGCTGCGCTCGCGGACCTTCTCCCGCACGGTCGACCACATGCTGCGCACCGCGGCCGCGTCGGGCTCTCCGGGTGTCGCGGTGGCCGCCGGATGAGGCGCCGGCTCAGCCTCGGGGGCCGGCACCGGGGCGGGCGGCGGGCTCGGGGCGGGCCTTATCGGCTCGGGCCGGGAGGGGGCAGGTTTGGCGGGGGCGGGCGCAGCCGGCGCGGGTGCCGAGGCGGCCGGTGCGGGCGGAGCCGGGGCCGGTGCGGGCGGAGCCGGGGCCGGTGCGGGCTGGACGGCCGGTGCGGGTTCGGCGGCCGGCGCAGCCTGGGTCTTGCGGACATACTTCCGGACCGGTGCGGCGGTCGAGGCCGCCGAACCCGCCTCGTCGGCCGGGATAGAGATGTCCAGCCGGGTTTCGATGCGTTCGATGCGCTGCAACAGGGCCGATTCGGTATCGCTGGCCGAGGGCAGCAGCAGTCGCGCGCACACGACTTCCAGCAGCAGACGGGGTGCAGTGGCGCCGCGCATCTCCCCCAGCCCGGCGTGCACCACCTCGGCGTAGCGGGCCAGCGTCGCCGGACCGATGCGCCCGGCCTGCTCACGCATCCGGTCCAAGACGTCGTCGGGGGCATCGACCACCCCGCGGTCCGCGGCGTCGGGAACCGCCTGCAGCAGGATCAGGTCGCGGAACCGCTCCAGCAGATCGGTGGCGAACCGGCGGGGATCGTGCCCGGCGTCGATCACCGACTCGACCGCACCGAACAGCGCCGCAGCGTCTCCGGCGGCCAGCGCGTCGACGGCGTCGTCGATCAGCGCGATATCGGTCGCACCGAGTAACGCCAGCGCCCGCTGGTAGCGCACCCGGTTGTTGTGCGCGCCGGCCAGCAGCTGGTCCAGCACGCTGAGGGTGTCGCGGGGCGACCCGCCGCCGGCCCGGATGACCAGCGGGAAAACGGCGTCGTCGACCTCCACGCTCTCGGCGGCCAGGATGTTCTCGACCAGACCGCGCATGGTTCGCGGCGCCAGCAGGCGGAACGGGTAGTGGTGGGTGCGTGAGCGGATGGTGGGCAGCACCTTCTCCGGTTCGGTGGTGGCGAAGACGAAGATCACGTGCTCGGGCGGTTCCTCGACGATCTTGAGCAGGGCGTTGAAACCGGCGGTGGTGACCATATGCGCTTCGTCGATGATGAAAATGCGGTACCGGGACTGGGCGGGCGCGAACGAGGCGCGGTCGCGCAGGTCACGGGTGTCGTCGACGCCGCCGTGGCTGGCCGCGTCGAGTTCGACCACATCGAACGAGCCTCCGCCGTTGGGCGCCAGCGCCACACACGAGGCACAAACCCCACACGGGGTCGGGGTGGGCCCCTGCGCGCAGTTCAGGGACCGGGCCAGGATGCGAGCGGACGAGGTCTTGCCGCACCCGCGCGGGCCCGAGAAGAGGTAGGCGTGGTTGATCCGGCCCGCCGCCAGCGCCGTCGACAGCGGCTCGGTCACGTGTTCCTGGCCCACCACCTCGGCGAATGTCGCCGGCCGGTATTTGCGGTAAAGGGCCACCTCAGAAGGCTACCGAGGCCGACCGACAGGCGGCACGGCGCACGGTCACGGGGCGGGCGGTGTGGAGCCGAGCAATTTCTCGGTGGCCGCGAGCAGAGCACAGGTCGCCAGACCGTCGATGGCGTCGGCCAGATCCGACAGCGGCGGGAAGCTCGGCGCTATCCGGATGTTCTTGTCTTCCGGATCCCGGCGGTAGGGGAAGGAGGCGCCGGCCTCGGTCACCGCAACACCGGCGTCCTTGGCCAGCGCCACGGTGCGCTTCGCGGTCCCCGGCAGCACATCGAGGCTGATGAAGTAGCCGCCCTTGGGTTCGGTCCACGACGCGATCTTGGAATCGGCCAGCCGCCGGTCGAGGATGTCGAGAGCCGAGGTGAATTTCGGCGCCAGCAGTTGCTGATGACGCAGCATGTGCAAACGCACCCCGTCGGCGTCGCGCAGGAACCGCAGGTGCCGCAGCTGGTTGACCTTGTCCGGTCCGATGGACTTCTTTCCGGCGTGCTGCAGATACCAGGCGATGTTGCCCAGCGAGCCGCCGAAGAAGCTCACCCCGCCGCCGGCGAAGGTGATCTTCGAGGTAGAGGTGAACACGTACGGCCGGTTCGGGTTGCCTGCCGCGGCCGCAAGTCCGAGCACATCGACCTGCCGGGGGAAGTCCAGCGTCAGGGTGTGCACCGGATAGGCGTTGTCCCAGAACAGCCGGAAATCCGGTGCCGCGGTGTGCATCTGGACGAGTCGGCGCACCACCTCCCAGGAGTACACCGCACCGGTCGGGTTGGAGAACACCGGCACGCACCACATGCCCCTGATCGCCGGGTCCGCGGCGACGAGTTCCTCGACGAGGTCGACATCAGGGCCGTCCTCACGCATCGGGACCGCGATCATCTCGATGCCCAGACTTTCGGTGATCGCGAAGTGCCGGTCGTAGCCGGGGGCGGGACACAAGAATTTCACCGCCGGTTCGGCGGACCATGGCCGGGGCGAATCGACTCCGCCGTGCAGGAGGGAGAACACCACGGCGTCGTGCATGAGCTCGAGGCTGGCGTTGTTTCCGGCGATCAGGTTGGGCACCGGGATTCCCAGCAAGTCGCCGAAGATCGCCCGCAGGCCGGGCAGCCCGTGCTGGCCCCCGTAGTTGCGGGTGTCGGTGCCCTCGTCGTCGCGGTAGTTGCCGTCACCGGGAAGGTGCAGCAGCGCGTTGGAGAGGTCGAGTTGCTCGCTGGCCGGCTTGCCGCGGGTGAGATCCAGCGTCAGCTTCTTGGCCTGCAGGTCGGAGTAACTTCGCAGCTGCAACTCGTGCTGGGCTTGCAGTTCGTCACGGCTTAGGGATTGAAACGACACCGTGCGCCTTTCGTATCGCCGGGCCGACAAGACAGGGGACCCCGCGCACCCGCCAGAGCCCGTTGACCCTTGCTGCCTTCCAGCCCTGGGGGAGTTCACAGGATGGACGCCGCGCGGGGTCCGCCCTGAGTGTAGTACCGGCCGGTCGTCGCCGCACGGGCGGTCGAGAACCTCGA
>JAGQTO010000377.1 GCA_020439025.1 Mycobacterium sp.
CACTCTGACCAACGTCCCGGGGCCACCGGCGCCGGTGTACCTGGTCGGCAGCCAGGTGGAGGGCATCGTCGGCTGGGCGCCGGTCTCCGGCGATCAGCCGATGAGTTTCACGATCTCCAGCTACAACGGTCGGGTGATGGTCGGAATCGCCTGCGACACAGAGCTTGTTCCCGACCACGAGATGATCGTCGACGGTTTCGTCGACGCCTTCGAGCGGCTGGCCGACGCCACCCCGGGTGTCGTGCTGATGCCGGTCAGCTGGGGACGTGCCGGGAAGGGGCCGCGGAAAGGTCTCGGCCGAAGGCGCTGAGCGCCCTGCGGCCGATGGCGAGGACATCCTCGTCGAAGTCGGCTCCCGCGCCGGTGCTGTTGCGAAATGCCAATTCCAGTACGCGGTCGGCCATCTCCACGGCCACCAGCATGGCGCGCGGGTCGGTGTCGACCGGGATCAGGCCGGCGTCGACCAGTATCGCGTGCAACCGGTCGGCGAGTGCTTTCATCCGCGCTCGCACGTGACGGGTGACGGTGGGCGAGGTGCGTCCGCCCATCCACAACCGTGCCGAACTCGGATAACGCCGGTAGTAGTGCACATGCAGGTCGATCTCGCGGTCGAGCAGGTCCGCGACGCAAGTGATCTCCCAGGTCCGCTCGGCTTCAACGCATCTGGCGTCGAGTGCGGCGCAGTGCTGTTCGAGCAGTTCGTCGAGGATCGCCTCGCGGTCGGCGAAGAACCGGTAGAGCGAGGGGGCCGAAACGCCGGCCCGGTCGGCGATCGCGCGGGTCGTGGCGGCGTCGACACCGTGCTCGTCGGCGATCGCCGCGGCGGCGTCGAGAATCCGCGTCACCGTCTTGCGGCTGCGCTCCTGCATCGGTTCGCGCCGTTGAACGCCGGTGACGGTCATCGCGGTCTGCCCTCCCAACGTGGCTGCCCTCCCGATGTGGCTGCGCGGGTCCCTTGACAGCTGTCCGGAAAAATATAACATTGTTCACGTTACAGTTCACGCCTCTGTTCCAGCGCTTATCCGGGAGTGTCCATGTCCGTCGCTTCGCTCAACCAGGCCCGTCCCACCCAGCCGCTGACCGGGCACGTCGACGTGCTCGTCGTCGGCGCCGGGATCTCCGGGATCGGCCTCGGGCACTACCTGGTCACGATGCTTCCGGGACACAGCTTCGCCATCGTCGATGCCCGCGAGGCCGTCGGCGGCACCTGGGACCTGTTCCGCTACCCGGGTATCCGGTCGGACTCGGACCTGCACACCTTCGGCTACGAGTTCAAGCCCTGGACCTCCGATAACGCGATCGCCGATGCGCACGAGATCCTCGACTACATCCACGAGGTGGTCGAGGAGGACGGGTTGGGACGGCGGATCTATTTCGGGCACAAGGTGGTCCGCGCCGACTTCGACACCGACACCGCGCTGTGGACGGTGACCCTTGAGGGTGACGGCCGGCAGTGGGAGGTCACCTGCAACTGGCTCTTCGGTGCGACCGGGTACTACGACTACTCCTCCGGGCACAACCCGCACTTCGAGGGTCAGGAGGACTTCGAGGGCCGGATCGTGCACCCGCAGTTCTGGCCGGAGGATCTGGACTACAAGGACAAGCAAGTCGTCGTCATCGGCAGCGGCGCCACTGCGGTCACGCTGATCCCGGCGATGGCCGAGGACACCGCGCACATCACCATGCTGCAGCGTTCGCCTACCTATGTGATGCCGCTGCCGCGCAAGGATCCGATCGCCAACGGGCTGCGAAAGGTGTTGCCGGAGAAGACGGCCTACAGGATCACCCGCCGGCTCAACATGGGCCGGCAGCGGTTCATCTACAACCTGGGCCAGAACCACCCCAAGATCGCCAAGCGCATCATCCGCCACTTCAACGAGGCCGCCCTGCCCAAGGGGTATGACATCGACACCCACTTCAATCCCACCTACAAGCCGTGGGACCAGCGGCTGTGCGCAGTGCCGGATAACGACCTGTTCAAGGCGATCTCCAAGGGGACAGCCTCGGTGGTGACCGACAAGATCGTCCGGTTCACCAAGACCGGCATCCTGCTGGAGTCGGGCCGGGAACTGCCGGCCGACATCATCGTCACCGCCACCGGGCTGAAACTGTTGCCGCTGGGCGGAATCCAGATCTCAGTCGACGGTGAGGTCCAGGATCCGCATCATGCTGTGGTTTATAAGAGCTTCATGGTGTCGGGTATCCCGAACTTCGCGTTCGCCTTCGGCTACACCAACTCATCCTGGACGCTCAAGGTAGATCTGGTGTGCGAGCATCTCTGCCGGCTGATCGCCTACATGGATCAGCACGGCTTCACCGCCGTCACGCCGGTGTTCGACGACCCGAGCATCCAGACGAAGCCGATGCTGGACTTCTCGGCGGGCTACATCCTGCGTTCGGTCGAGTTGTTTCCCCAGCAGGGCACCAGCGGACCCTGGACGGTGGAGATGAACGTTCCCGCCGACCGGGCGCGGCTGCGCAAGGGCCCGGTGGACGATGCCGCCCTGCGGTTCAGTGCCACATCGCGCGCGGTGGCCGCCGCCGGAGCCGCCCAGGGGTGAGCCGCAGCGGCCCACCCCGGTGATGTCGGGGAGGTGACTCCGCTGAGCGTCCGGGATTATCCGGCGGCTCTCCGCGGCGTCTGCGCGCGGTCGCGGTTGGGCCGCTGAGTTCGCTCCGAGCCGATGCCGGCTGCCGCCGGCGCTGCGGTCGTTCTGGTCCCCAGCGCTCGGGTCGGAATCCCCTGGTGCGAAGAAATTCCTTGAGGCACAAACGTTTCTGTCGGAGATTCGATCTCGGCTGCCGGGCGCGGTCGGGCGGGGGAGCGGGAGGCCGAGACGGCGGATGCCGTCGAGGCGTTCGCGGCGGCCGGAGCCTGCACCACGGGAGTGGGGGGCCCGTAGGGGTCGACCGCGCCCGCGTTCACGGGCGGACCGCCCACCCCGTAGGGCCCCGGCGCGGTGGTGTGGAACGGCCGGTTCGCCGGATCGCCGGTGATGTAGGCGATTCCGTTGTCCCAGCCGGTCGGGATCGCGGCGAGGAAATTCACGGCGGTGGTGATCGGATTGGGGAAGTACAGGTACTTGGCCGGGGTCGGCGCCCCGGGGTTGATGGTCCGGTCGTAGCCGGTCTCCACCAGAACCCGCAGCGGGGGGTCCAGCATCGTGGCGAGCAGCCCTCCGAGATACGGCACGATGGTCAGTGGCCGGAGCAGGGGCAGTGTGTCCGTCGCGATCAGGTAGTACGTCGAATCCTGGAATTGGCCTTGGAGTTGGGGCGTTCCCAGGCTGCCTTCGGGGTGTTCGTAGAAGAAGCCCATCAACGAGTTGAGATCGGCCAGCGGGTTGAGCGGATTGAGCGGGAAGTCGCCGACCGGGTCGTACTGGTGAACCACGTCGATGGTGGTCAGCGGCGTCGGCTGGGGTGAGTTGGTGACGGTGGCGCCGTTGAAGGTGACGTCCAGGATCGGGATGTACACCCCCACGAAACGCTCCAGTACGCCTCCGTTGGGCCGGTTCGGATTGGACTCGAACACGAAGCTCACCGTGCCGGTTGGCGGGTGGGCGATGAGATCGCTCTTTTCGATGCTGGCGACGGTCCCGCTCTGGGAGTAGCCGAACACCGTGTAGGAGGTGTCGACCAGTGGGCGGGACACCGTCGAGGTGAACGGCGGATCGGTCACGGTGCAGGTCAGGCCGCGCAGGCAGGCGTCCAGATTGGCTACGCCCTGGGCCACCGAATCGTCGAAGCGGATGGCGTCCAGTCCGGTCACCGGCCAGAACTGGGCCGGAGTGCGCACCGCGACCTGGGCGCAACCGGGATCCCCGCCGGTGCACAGGCCCGAGGGGGCGACATAGTTGTCGTAGGCCCATGTCACGTATCCGTCGATGAATGTCGTGGTGTCCTCGGGAATGCTCAAGGGGTGGTCGGTGCCGCCCATGTAGAGCGCGGTCGCGGTCAGGTTGAGCGCCGAGCGGACGGTCGTCGGCACAGCGAGAATCAGGGCGGCGACAGCGGCGAGCAGGGTCACCACCGGCGTACCGCGCATCTTCCCCATCGGAACCCCCCCTTCGCCCCAGCCCAGTGGGCAGCCTCAACGTAGCAGCACAGAAGCCCGCAGAGCCATAGTCGGATGTTGCTGAGGGGATCAGGTCATCGGAACGTCGAGGATCGGGCGGGGCTGTCCGGCGCCGGGCCCGTCGAAATGCCACCATTCGGCCGTGTAGGGGGCCAGCCCGCCCTTGGCCATGGCGTTGCGCAACACTGCGCGGTTGGCCTGCTGCCGGGAGTCGACCCCGTCGGTGGCATAGGCGTTGGCCATAGGCGAAAAGCTGTCGAAGTCGGTGCCCATATCCACCAGGACGCCGCCGGAGGCCATGGTCACGTCGACCGAACGTCCGGACTCGTGGCTGCGGGCGTAATCGCTGGGCCGGGCGACCCAGCGCGGGTCCGGCACCTCCTCGAACATCCGCACCTGTACCTCGTGTGGTCGGTAACAGTCCCAGAACACCAGGGTCAGACCCTTGGCTCGCAGTTCGGACGCCGCGACTGCCAGCCCCGGCGCCAGCGACTCGTGCACCAGGCAGCGGGCATCGGGCGGGTACAGCGCGACGCCGACGAAGTTGTTCGGGGTCGCGTAGCGCAGGTCCACGATCGCATCGGGAACCACCGTCCGCACGTCGATCAGCCCGGCGGCCTGGGCCTGTGGGCTGACAGGGGGCACGCCTGCGCCCGGGTCGGCGTTCACAGCCGGGGTGAAGGCGAGCCAGGCCAGGGCTCCGGTGACGGCGGTTGCGGCCAGCAGATGTCGCATCCCTGCATTGTCCACGCTCGCTAACGGCCGCCCAGTGGGCGGCCCAGGTCCAGGTGCTCGGCCTCGTAGCG
>JAGQTO010000091.1 GCA_020439025.1 Mycobacterium sp.
GCGATGGCGTGCCGCGGTGGGCGACGTTCTCGTGCGGGGAGGGCTCCCCCGCGGGGACCTGCCCGACGACCCGGAGCGGCTGCTCGACTCGCCCACCTACGAGGGTTTTCCCATCCGTGCGCTCTACACCGCGCTGGATGAACGGCCGGAGGCCCCGCTGCCCGGTCACTGGCCGTTCGACCGCGGCGCCGACCCCCATCGCGATGTCCTGGCCGGCTGGAAGGTGGCCGAGGAGTTCCCGGCGCCGGGTTTCTCCGGTGCGGCCGCCGAGGGCAACGCCGCCCTGCTCGGAGCGCTCGTCGAGGGGGTCAGCGCGCTGGTGCTCCGGGTTGGGGACCGCGGCGCGAACCCGGCCGAACTCGAGCGCTGGTTCGAGGGCGTATACCTGGAACTCGCCCCGGTAGTCCTCGATGCGGGGGACTCCTTCGGGCCCGCGGCCCAGGCGATGGCGCGACTCGTGGCCGGCGCCGATGACGACCGGCGGGCGGCGATGTCGGTCGATCTGGGCGCCGATCCGCTGACCGCGCACCTCAGCGGGCGCGCCGCGCCGGCTCTTGATGAGGTGGTGACGGTCGCCGCCGGTATCGCCGGCAACCGGGGGCTGCGGGCGATCACCGTCGACGGACCGGCGTTCCACAACCGCGGTGGCGGTGCCGCCTGGGAGTTGGCGGGCACGGTCGCGGCGGCGACCGACTACCTGAGGCTGCTGACCGGTGCGGGGATCGGTGTCGCCGATGCTCTCGGGCAGATCAGCTTTCGGCTGGTCGCCGACGACGACCAGTTCATGACGATCGCGAAATTCCGCGCCGCCCGGCGCCTGTGGGCACGTGTCGCCCAGACGCTGGACCATCCCGAGCAGGGCGGAATCCGGCTACACGCGGTCACCTCCCGGGCGATGATGACCCAGCGGGATCCCTGGGTGAACATGCTGCGGACCACGGTTGCCGCATTCGGCGCCGGAGTCGGCGGCGCCGACACGGTTCAGGTCCTGCCTTTCGACGACGCCATACCCGGCGGATTCCCCGATACCAGCCCGGATTTCGCGCGGCGCATCGCGCGCAACACCCAGTTGTTGCTGCTCGAGGAATCTCACATCGGCCGTGTCCTCGATCCCGCGGGCGGTTCGTGGTACGTCGAGGATCTCACCGACACCCTTGCCGCGCAGGCGTGGTCGCACTTCCAGGAGATCGAGTCCGGCGGCGGATTCGACCGGGCCCGGGATCTGCTGACCGACCGCCTCGATGCGACCGCGGCCCGCCGCTACGACGACATCGCGCACCGGCGCACCGCGGTCACCGGGATCAGCGAGTTCGCTAACCTCGCCGAGGCACCCCTGCCGGAATATGCGCTGCCGGAGTCTGTGCTGCCGGAGCCTGGGCCTACTCCGGAGTCTGGGCCCACTCCGGCCGTCCGGCGGTACGCGGCCGCGTTCGAGGCGTTGCGGAACCGCTCCGACGAGTACCTACGCCGGACCGGACAGCGTCCGCAGGTGCTGCTGCTGCCGTTGGGGCCGCTGGCCGAGAACAACGCCAGGGCGACGTTCGCCACGAACCTGCTGGCCTCCGGCGGCATCGCCGCTGTCAACCCCGGCACCGTCGAACCCGGCGGGATCGCCGAGGAGGTGCGGCGCTGCGGTGCGCGGATCGCCGTGATCTGCGGAACCGACGCCCGCTACCACACCGAGACCGGTGCCGTCGTGTCGGCGGCGCGCGGGGCCGGCATCGAGGAGATCTATCTGGCCGGTCCCCGGTCGGCCGTCGCCGATGTCGCCGACGACGACCGTCCGGATGGCTATCTGACGGCCAGGATTGATGCGGTGCAAGCACTTTCGGCGCTGCTGAGCCGAATGGGGGCAGGAGAGTGAATCATTCCGGGACGATTCATCCCGGCATCCGGTCCGGTATCACCGCCGTGCCGAGTTTCGCCGACGTCCCGCTCGAGGGAGGGCCGGAGGCGAGCGCACCCACCGCGGCGGCCGCGAGCGCGTGTGTGGACAAGGCTGCGCGGGCGAACGGATATGCCCCCGAGCAGCTGGACTGGCACACTCCCGAGGGGATCGTCGTCAAGCCGCTCTACACCGGAACGGACCGGGATGCGGTCGCGGCGGCGGGCTATCCGCTGAACAGCTTCCCGGGTGAGCCGCCCTTCCTCCGCGGTCCCTACCCAACGATGTACGTCAACCAGCCGTGGACCATCCGTCAATACGCGGGCTTCTCCACCGCCGCGGATTCCAACGCCTTCTACCGTCGCAACCTGGCCGCCGGTCAGAAGGGCCTGTCGGTGGCCTTCGACCTTGCCACCCACCGCGGATACGACTCCGACCATCCGCGGGTGCAGGGCGATGTCGGGATGGCCGGGGTGGCGATCGACTCCATCCTCGACATGCGCCAACTCTTCGACGGCATCGACCTGGCCGGCGTCTCGGTGTCGATGACGATGAACGGCGCAGTGCTGCCGATCCTCGCGCTCTACGTGGTGGCCGCCGAAGAGCAGGGTGTGCCGCCCGAAAAGCTCGCCGGGACCATTCAGAACGACATTCTCAAGGAGTTCATGGTCCGCAACACCTACATCTACCCGCCGAAACCCTCGATGCGGATCATCTCCGACATCTTCGCCTACACCAGCGCGAGGATGCCGAAGTTCAATTCCATCTCGATCTCCGGATACCACATCCAGGAGGCCGGGGCCACGGCGGATCTGGAGCTCGCCTACACCCTCGCCGACGGTGTCGACTACATCAGGGCGGGCCTGGACGCGGGGCTGGACATCGACAGCTTCGCGCCCCGGCTGTCATTCTTCTGGGGCATCGGGATGAACTTCTTCATGGAGGTCGCCAAACTCCGCGCGGGGCGGCTGCTGTGGAGCGAGTTGGTCGCCCGGTTTGGTCCGCAGAACCCGAAATCGCTGTCGCTGCGGACGCATTCGCAGACCTCCGGATGGTCGCTGACCGCACAGGATCCGTTCAACAACGTCGCCCGCACCTGTATCGAGGCAATGGCCGCGACCCAGGGGCACACCCAGTCGCTGCACACCAATGCCCTCGACGAGGCTTTGGCGTTGCCCACAGACTTCTCCGCGCGCATCGCGCGCAACACCCAACTGCTGCTGCAACAGGAATCCGGCACCACCCGCCCGATCGACCCGTGGGCCGGTTCCTACTATTTGGAGTGGTTGACTCACGAACTCGCACAGCGGGCCCGAGCCCACATCGCCGAGGTCAGTGAACGTGGCGGGATGGCCCAGGCCATCGCTGAGGGCATCCCCAAACTGCGGATCGAGGAAGCCGCGGCCCGGACCCAGGCGCGAATCGACTCCGGTGCGCAGCCGGTGATCGGGGTTAACAAGTACCAGGTCGACGAGAACCCCGACATCGAGGTGCTCAAGGTCGAGAACAGCCGGGTGCGTGCCGAGCAACTGGCCAAACTGCGGCAGTTGCGTGCAGATCGCGATGACGCGGCGGTGGATGCGGCGCTGGCCGAACTTACCCGGGCCGCCGCGTCCCGGGAAAGAATCGGACCGGACGGATTGGGTAACAACCTGCTGGCACTGGCCATCGGCGCCGCTCGGGCGAAGGCCACGGTCGGCGAGATCTCCGATGCGCTGGAAAAGGTGTACGGCCGACACCAGGCCGAGATCCGCACCATCGCGGGGGTGTATCGCGACGAAGTGGGGCGGTCGAGCACGGGAGGCAGTATCACCGGACTATCCGAGGCAACCCGGTTGGTGGAGCGCTTCGCCGAGGCCGATGGCCGCCGGCCGCGCATCCTGGTCGCCAAGATGGGCCAGGACGGCCACGACCGCGGGCAGAAGGTCATCGCGACCGCGTTCGCCGACATCGGTTTCGACGTCGACGTGGGCTCGCTGTTCTCCACGCCGGAGGAGGTAGCCCGGCAGGCCGCCGACAATGACGTGCACGTGGTTGGGGTGTCCTCTCTGGCCGCCGGTCATCTCACGCTGGTGCCGGCGTTGCGGGAGGCGCTGGCGGCGGTCGGGCGGCCCGACATCATGATCGTGGTCGGCGGCGTCATCCCGCCCGGGGACTTCGACGAGTTGTACGCGGCCGGCGCGACCGCCATCTATCCGCCGGGAACGGTGATCGCCGATGCCGCCGTCAGTCTGCTGCACAAGCTGGCCGAGCGACTCGGCTACGAGCTGGACTGATGGGCGACCTGGATTGATGGAGGGGTCAGTTGCCGGGGAACTCGCCGAGGCGATTCGCCGCGGTGACCGCGCGGCCCTGGCAAGGGCCATCACGGTGGTCGAGTCGACCCGGGCCGATCACCGGGAGCAGGCGCAGCGCCTGCTCATGGAGCTGATACCCACCGCGGGTTCGGCCATGCACGTGGGAATCACCGGCGTCCCCGGTGTCGGCAAGTCCACGACCATCGAGGCCCTCGGGATGTACCTGATCGAGCGCGGCCACCGGGTCGCGGTCCTGGCGGTCGACCCGTCATCGACCCGCACCGGCGGATCGATTCTGGGCGACAAGACCAGAATGGCGCGCCTGGCCGTGCACCCCGATGCCTACATCCGCCCGTCTCCGACATCCGGCGCCCTCGGCGGTGTGGCCAAGGCCACCCGGGAGACCATCGTGTTGCTGGAGGCTGCCGGGTTCGATGTGGTCCTGGTGGAAACCGTCGGGGTGGGACAGTCCGAGGTCGCGGTGTCCAACATGGTCGACACCTTCGTCTTCCTGACGCTGGCCCGCACCGGCGATCAACTCCAGGGCATCAAGAAAGGCGTGCTCGAACTCGCCGACATCGTGGTGGTCAACAAGGCCGATGGCGCGCATGCGACCGAGGCCAAGGCCGCCGCGCGGGAGCTGTCGGCGGCGCTGCGCCTGATCTATCCGCGCGAAACGCTCTGGCGCCCACCGGTACTGACTCTGAGCGCGCTGGAGGGAACCGGCTTGGCCGAGTTGTGGGACACGGTGCTGCAACATCGCCGTGTTCTCTCCGAGGCCGGCGAACTCGAGGCCCGCCGGCGGGACCAGCAGGTCGACTGGACCTGGGCGATGGTGCGTGACGCCGTGCTCGAGGGCGTGTTGACCCACCCGGCGGTCAAGGAGATACGGGCCGAGGTGGAGCGGCAGGTCCGCGACGGCGAACTGACTCCCGCCCTTGCCGCTCAACGCATTCTGGAAGCGGCGAGGCGAAGCTAACGGATCGACAACGATTTCCGGAGGCGGCGCGTCGGGCTTGTAAATTCGGTGGTGTGAACCCCACCGTGGCAGACGGCCGAGGCTTCGAATTGCCCCACGGAGTGCAGGGAGCCGCAGACCCGAGCTTCGCCTGTGCCGTGCGGGGTTTCGCCAGCATGTTTCCCCATCCGAGACTGGGCGGGGGAGCGCTTTCGGTATACCTCGACGGCCAGCCCGTCGTCGACGTGTGGACCGGATGGTCTGACCGGCGGGGCAGGCGGCGCTGGAGCGCCGACACCGCTCCGATGGTGTTCTCGGCTACCAAAGGTGTGGCCTCGACCGTCATCCATCGGCTGGCGGATCGTGGACTGATCGACTACGACGCCCCGGTGGCCGAGTACTGGCCGGAGTTCGGTGCCAACGGGAAGGCCGAGATCACCGTCCGCGACGTCATGCGCCACCGCGCCGGCCTTTCCCACCTGCGCGGAGTGCGTAAACGCGAACTGCTGGACCACCATCACATGGAGGAACGGATCGCCGCCGCGCCGGTCGGGCGGCACTTCGGCAAGTCCGCCTACCACGCACTGACCTACGGGTGGCTGCTATCCGGATTGGCCCGCTCCGTCACCGGCAAGGGGATGCGGGAGCTCATGCGCCTCGAGGTGGCGGCGCCACTGGACACCGATGGCGTTCATCTGGGCCGCCCTCCGGCGGCGGCGCCCACCCAGGTCGCCCGGATCATCGGTCCCCAGCTCAACCTGCCCAACCCGGTCTTCAACGCGGTCGCGCCCGCGGTGGCCACACTGGAACTCTCCGCGGCTTTCGGCTCGATGTACTTCCCGGGTATGAAGGCGGTCGTCCAACGCGACATCCCGCTGTTGGACACCGAGTTGCCGTCGGCCAACGGGGTGATCACCGCGCGGGCGCTGGCACGGATGTACGGCGCTATCGCCAACGGTGGAGAAATCGACGGCCGGCGCTACCTCTCGGCCGAACGGGTGTCCGCGTTGACGGGTCGGCGCAGTCTCCGGCCCGACCGCAATCTGATCATGCCGTTGGCGTTCCACCTCGGTTTCCACGGACTTCCCGTCCCCGGCGTGCTCCCCGGATTCGGGCACGTCGGAATGGGGGGCTCTTTCGGCTGGGCCATTCCCGAATCAGGCCTGGCCTTCGCGATGGTCCACAATCGGTTGCTCACCCCGTTGGTGGTCTCCGATCAGGCCGGGTTCATCGGTACTGCGGCACTGGTGCGCCGCGGCGCCGCCGAAGCCCGCAAGCGCGGTTTCCGCCCCGTCATGGAGTTCGGCTCCGGCTACGGCCCGGTCCCGGTGGGGGTTGCGGCCGGCTAGTTTCGGCCTGGTTCTGGCCCTCCGGAGGGGCTTCGGACCGGCCGGCGCGCGGGTTTGTGGCCCCAGGTTTTGCTCTCGGAGATGTTTTTTCGGCCCGCAGGGAAGGTTTCCCGGGCCCTCGAGGTGCCGGATTGCGGCTGAAGCCATGGGGTCAGGGAGTCATCTAGCTAATGTCAGCTAATCGCTCGGCCGAGTGGAGTTTTGCTTGTTTATCGGCGTGAGATAGGCCGCAGTACGCCATCTTGGCTGATTCTCAGTGAAAAATTAGGAATCAGTTATGGATAGCCCGACATATACTGAAAAAATGTTGCCATACAAAAATAAACTTTACTTTGACGGGGCGCACAGGGAAATCTTGACGAGGCCATTTGGAATGCATGGAGAGCGCTTATGGGCATAAATTCAGATGTCTCAGGCTGCTCTCAGGTATGTTGCCCGTCGTCTGAGGAAAGGTGTCAATATACTGGTTACAGCGATATTCTTCTTCTTAGGTAGATAGCGGAATCTCTCAGTATTTATGGGCGCATCGGCCCGGATCCAACGCCGGCTAGGTCCCTGAACCGGAAGGTCCACTCGTGCTTTCGGTGGTTTGCCGGGGATGATTTCAGGGGGAGATGAAAGCTTCCAATTAATATTTGCTGAAGCAGCTGATAAGGCGACTTCTATTGATTTCCCGCTAGAAATGTTGCCGCAACCTTCGCCCTGATCGGGATCGGGGTGTCCGCTCGGCGGGCAAGCGGCGTGTCGACCGGCAGCCGCTGAGTGATGAAACCGACCTGAACTGCGGAATTATCTGGCTTTCCGTAGCTCTTCTGTCTCCTGCCGACTCCGGCGGGCGATCATCGCCGCTATCTGACGGTCAGTTGGCAGCTAACTTGATCGCCCGTCCGAGTCGAAGGTGTCCGTAAGGCCGTTTCGTTTCGCCCGGGGCGCAATTCTGGGCAGAAACTTAGTCTGGCTTTTCTGTCTGGGCCGGGTTAAGCTACGCACGGTTCTGGCTACTTCGGGTTGATGTCGACGCAACGGCGCGCCTCGCATCTGAGAACTCGCGGCACGCCTGGCAGTGAGAAACAACTTGCCCCGCATCGACGAAGAACGAGGTGTGAATGACGTGCGCGAATCCTCGATGACCCCGATCGCCGTAGTCGGTATGGCCTGCCGACTCCCCGGCGGTATCGACTCTCCCCATAAGCTGTGGGAGGCACTACTGCGGGGCGCAGACCTCGTGACCGAGATTCCCCGCGACCGCTGGGATGCCGAGGAGAGCTTCGACCCCGAGCCCGGTGTCGCCGGCCGCTCGGTGTCGAGGTGGGGCGCCTTCCTCGACGACGTCACCGGCTTCGACCCGGACTTCTTCGGCATCAACGAGCGCGAGGCCACGGCGATGGACCCGCAGCATCGCGTGCTGCTGGAGACCGCCTGGGAGGCCGTCGAGCATGCCGGGCGCACCCCGTCATCGATGGCGGGAACGTCCACGGGCGTGTTCATCGGCATGTCCCACGACGACTACGCGATGGTCACCAGCGACGCGGGTGCCTTCGATCAGGCCTACGCCTTCACCGGCAACCCGTTCAGCATGGCTTCCGGCCGGATTGCGCACGCGCTGGGTCTGCATGGTCCGGCGTTGACCATGGACACGGCCTGCTCTTCGAGCATGGTCGCGGTGCACCAGGCCTGCCGCAGTCTGCACGAGGGCGAGAGCGATATGGCGCTGGCGGGCGGCGTGATGCTCATGCTCGACAAGCGTCTCTACGCGTCTGCGTCCGGTCAGGGCATGCTCTCGGCCACCGGCCGCTGCCACGCCTTCGACGTCGAGGCCGATGGCTTTGTACGGGCCGAGGGCTGCGGCATCGTCATGCTCAAGCGGCTCGACGACGCCCAGCGCGATGGTGACAGTGTGCTCGCGGTCATCCGCGGAACCGCCTCCAACCAGGACGGCCGCACCGAGAACATCCTGACCCCCTCCGAGGACGCCCAAGTCGCGGTGTTCCGGGCCGCCCTTGCCAACGCCGGGGTCGACCCCGCCACCGTTGGCATGGTCGAAGGTCACGGCACCGGGACTCCGGTCGGCGACACCATCGAGTTCAACAGCGTCTCGACGGTCTACGGCCACCACGGCCGTTGTGCGCTGACCTCGGTCAAGAGCAACTTCGGCCACGCGGAGTCCGCGGCCGGCGTGCTCGGCCTGATGAAGGCCGTGCTGTCGGTCCACAACGGCGTCGTTCCCCCGAACCTGCACTTCAACCGTCTGCCCGACCATCTGGCCAGAATCGAGACCGGTCTTTTCGTTCCGCAGGAGACCACCGCCTGGCCGGTGGACGAGAGCGTGGCCCCGCGCCGCGCGGGCGTCTCCTCCTACGGCATGTCGGGCACCAACGTGCACGTCGTGCTGGAACAGGCGCCGGAACCCGCCATGTCCGACGTTGTCGCCGACTCCGTCGCATCGGCCCCGGCAGGCGAGGAACTGGTCTTCCCGGTTTCCTCGACGTCGGCCGACGAACTGCGGCGCACCGCGAGTCGCCTGGCCGAGTGGGTTGAGGGCCCCGGCGCCGAGTCGGATCTCGGAGATCTGGCTTTCACCCTGTCACGGCGGCGCGGCCACCGACCGGTGCGGTCGGCGGTCATCGCCGCCGACCGGTCCGCTCTGGTCGAGGGTCTGCGGGCGATCGCCGACGGTGACGAGCCGTACCCGGCCGCCGTCGGACAGGATGACCGCGGCCCGGTGTGGGTGTTCTCCGGTCAGGGTTCGCAATGGGCCTCGATGGGCGCGGAACTGCTCGCCGGTGAGCCCGTTTTCGCGGCGAAGATCGCCGAACTCGAGCCCCTGATCGCCGCCGAGTCCGATTTCTCCGTGACCGAGGCCATGCTGGCGCCGGAGACGGTGACCGGGATCCACCGTGTCCAACCGACCATCTTCGCGATGCAGGTCGCGATGGCCGCGACGATGAAATCCTACGGAGTGACCCCGGGCGCGGTCATCGGCCACTCGCTCGGTGAGGTCGCCGCGGCGGTGGTCTCAGGTGCGCTGTCGCTGGACGACGGGGTCAAGGTGATATGTCGCCGCTCGTTGCTGTGCCTGAAGATCGCCGGTGGCGGTGCGATGGCCGCCGTGGAGCTGCCCGCGCAGAAGGTGCGCGAGGAACTGGAGCGCCGAGGCGTCGAGGACGTCGTCGTCGCGGTGGTCGCCTCGCCGAAGTCGACCGTCATCGGCGGCGCCACCGAGACGGTCCGTCGGATCGTGGCCGAGTGGGAACAGCAGGAGATCATGGCCCGCGAGGTCGCCGTGGACGTGGCCTCGCACACCCCGCAGGTGGAGCCGATCCTCGACGAACTGGCCGAGATGCTCGACGACATCACCCCGCTGGCGCCGGAGTTTCCGTACTACTCCGCGACGCTGTTCGACCCGCGGGAGCAGCCCTATTGCGATGTCGACTACTGGATCGACAACCTGCGGCACACCGTCCGCTTCTCTGCGGCCGTGCAGGCCGCCCTGGAGGACGGCTTCCGGGTCTTCGCCGAGCTGTCTCCGCACCCGCTGCTGACCCGGCCGGTCGACCAGACCGCCGCGACCCTCGACATCCCGGTGGCGGCGATCGCCGGCATGCGTCGCGGCCAGGAGATGCCGCACGGCCTTCGGACGCTGGTCGCCGATCTGCATGCCGCCGGCGCTCACGTCGACTTTGCGACCCTGCTGCCGTCCGGCCACCTCGTCGAGGCCCCACTGCCGACCTGGACTCACCGGGCGCTGATGCTGCAGGCGCAGTCCGCCGAGACCAGACGAGGAGCCCATCTGGTGGCCGCCCATCCGCTGCTGGGCTCGCACGTGCGACTGCTGGAGAAACCGGAGCGCCATGTCTGGGCCGCCGAGGTCGGCACCGCTGCGCTGCCGTGGCTGGTCGACCACCAGGTCAACAACGTGCCGGCGATGCCGGGCGCGGCCTTCTGCGAGATGGCGATGTCCGCCGCCCGAGCGACGCTCGGCGAGAGTGCCGAGGTTCGCGACATCCGGTTCGAGCGGATGCTGCTGCTCGAAGACCAGACCCAGGTCAGCGCCACGGCCTCCGCTCAGAGCGACGGAACGCTGGACTTCCTGGTCGAGACCGACCAGGACGGGGAGCGTGAGCGCCGGGCGAGTGCGGTGCTGGCGATGCGCAACGATGCCGAGGCCGGTGACCGGCCCGGGTCCTACGACGTCGACGCCCTGCGGGCCGAGCATCCGCATCGGGCCGACGGTGGCGACGTTCGGCACTGGTTCGACACCCGCGGTGTGCAGTTCGGGCCGGCGTTCACCGCCCTTGTCGCGGTCAATGCCGGTGAGGACGGCAGCGGCGCCGCCGCCTCGGAGACCGTCCTGGCCGAGATCGGTCTGCCGACGGTGATCCGGGGTCAGCACAGCGCCTATGGTGTGCACCCGGCGCTACTGGACGCCTGCTTCCAGTCGGTCGCGGCGCATCCCGGCGTGCAGAACACCGGTAACGGTGGCCTGTTGCTCCCGCTCGGAGTCCGTCGGCTGCGGACGTACGGCGCGGCCAACAAGGCCCGCTACTGCCTGACTCGGATCGTCTCCCTGGAGGGCTCCGGCGTCGAGGCCGACATCCACCTGCTGGACGAACGCGGCGATGTGGTGCTAGCTGTCGACGGCCTGTCGATGGGCACCGGCGGCTCCGAGGGCGATCGGGTACTGGGCGAGCGGCTGATGACCGTCGAGTGGCGTAAGCAGGAACTCCCCGAGCCGGCCAACCACTTCAGTGCCGGGACCTGGCTGCTGGTCAGCACGTCGGACACCACCGATATCTTGGCGTCCGAACTGACCGACGCGCTCAAGCTCAACGACGCCGACGTGACGACGATGTCCTGGCCGCAGCACGCCGACCATCTCGCCAACGCCGAACGGCTCACCGCCTACTTCGGTCAGGTGGGGTTCAGCAACGTCGTCGTGGTCGAGGCCCCGCGCAACGGCTGCCCTAAGGAGCAGCTGGCCTACCGCGGTGGTGACCACGTTCGGCACCTGGTCCGTATCGTGCGCGATCTGCCCGATCTCGCCGGCGATCCGCCGCGGCTCTACGTCGTCACCCGGGGGGCCCAGACGGTTCTGCCGGGCGAGCGGCCGAACCTCGAGCAGGCGGGCCTGCGCGGCCTGTTGCGCGTCATCGGCGCCGAACACCCGCATCTGCGGCCGACCCAGATTGACGTCGACGAGCAGACCGAGGGCCGCTACGTCGCCCAGCAGTTGCTGCTCGGCTCGGAGGAGGACGAGACCGCCTTCCGCAACGCGGAGTGGTACACCGCCCACCTCTACCCGAGCCCGCTGCGCCCGGACGAGCGCTACACCACCGTCATCGATCACGAGCGCGAGGGCATGCGGCTGGAGATCCGCACCCCCGGCGATCTGCAGACCATGGAGCTGACCGCCTTCGAGCGGATCGCCCCGGGGCCGGGCCAGATCGAGGTGGCCGTGACGGCCTCCAGCCTCAACTTCGCCGACGTTCTGGTGGCGATGGGCCGCTACCCGAGTTTCGCGGGCAACCCGCAGCTGGGTATCGACTTCGCCGGTGTGGTCACCGCGGTCGGTCCCGACGTGAGCACCCACCGGGTCGGTGACCGGGTTGGCGGGATGTCCCCGAACGGCTGCTGGGGAACGTTCGTCACCTGCGACGCCGACGTTGCGGTGACGCTGCCCGCAGGGCTGCGCGACGATCAGGCCGCCGCGGTCTCGACCGCGGCCGCCACCGCCTGGTACGGACTGCAGGACCTGGCCCGGATCCGGGAGGGGGAGAAGGTGCTGATCCACTCCGCCACCGGTGGTGTGGGTCAGGCGGCGATCGCCATCGCCCGGATGGCCGGTGCGGAGATCTATGCCACGGCCGGCAACGAGGAACGGCGCAACATGCTGCGCCGGATGGGCATTCGCC
>JAGQTO010000092.1:0-14133 GCA_020439025.1 Mycobacterium sp.
AACCCGTCCGCTTTCTACGCAGACAACGGCGAGGTCGACACCGAGAAGGTCACCAGCCATCTCACTGCGATGTTCGGCACCGGCCAGCACACCCCGGCGGCATCCCCGCCGAGGTCCTGGGGCCAGTACAGCGTTTCCACCCCGGCGGGTTCCCGTCCGGGCGAAGCGGGCAAGGCCGCCGCGGCCCGCCGCTTCGGCACCACCTCATAACCCGAAAGGACAGCCATGTCGACTGACATTTCGCTGCAAACCACGACCTATCAGGTCGGTAACCGCCAGTGGCTCCTCGACGAGCCCGACTACAAGCCCAACGTGACCCTGGACATCTCCGCGTTCACCGCCGGCACCCACTACCCCAACGGCTACATCCCGTCGGGCACCGCGATCGGCAAGGTCACCGCGACCGGGCTGTTCGGGCCCTACGACAACACCGCCGACGACGGCACCGAGGTCTGCTACGGCCTGACCGTCGCCGACGTGCGGGCCGTCCACCACAACGGGTCCGCCGCCACCAAGGTCGGCACCGGCGCTGTGGTGTCCGGGGCGGTGTCGGTGGCCAAGCTGCCGTTCTCCTCCGGAGCCGGCGCGGTCGACGCCAACGCCAAGGCCGACCTTCCCACCATCCGCTTCGAGGCCTGAGAGGAAAACTGACTCATGGCACTTTTCTTGGACGGCCCACTGCCGCTGGAAGACACCATCACGTTCGTGCAGAGCGTTCCGCTGCCGTCGAACAACCGGCTCACCGAGATGTTCCCGGCCCGCACCTACGAGACCGACGAGATCGACTTCGCGACGATCAACCGCACCAACCGGGCCGCGAAGTTCCGCAACTTCGACGGCGGATTCTGGGTCGCACCCCGTGACACCGGATCGGAAAAGCGGGTCCGGATGCTGCCGCTGGGCGGCCAGCTCGGCGTCGGCGAGTACGAGCGCCGCCAGCAGGAGATGGCCCGCTACGGCGGCACCATCCAGAACATCCTGGTCGACGCGATCTACAACGACCTGGAGAACCTGACCCGCTACGCCCAGAATCGGGTGGAGCTGGCCTGGGGTGACGTTCTGACCGACGGTGTGCTCACAATCAACGAGAACGGTGTGCAGCAGCAGGTCGACTACGGCATCCCCGCCAACCAGCTGGTCACCCCGGGAACGCTGTGGTCGAACACTTCGGCGTCGACGCCGCTGACGAACCTGATCGCCTGGTACGACGTGTACACGGCGACCAACGGGGCTGGGCCGGGCCAGTTCCTGTGCTCGCTGTCCACCGCCAGGGCGCTGATGCAGAACACCCAGCTGATCAACGCGATCAAGGGCGCCAACACCGGGGTCACCCTGGTCACCCTGGATGAGATCAGCGCACTGTTCGCCTCCTACGGGCTGCCGCCGATCTCTATGGGATCGGTGTACAACTCCAGCTTCGACGTGGACGGGGTCACCACCCTGCCGATCCCGGCGAACAAGTTCATGTTCCTGCCCTCGGATCTGTCCACGCTCGGGTTCACCGCGTGGGGCACCCCGACCACGGTGATGGAACTCAACGCCTCCAACGTGCAGGTCAACGCCGCCGCCGGGCTGATCGGCATCCTGGTGCGCGAGGAGGCCCCACCGTTCCGTAAGACCACCTATGTCGATGGTGTGGTGCTGCCGGTGCTGGCCGATCCGCGCAAGATCCTCGTGGCGACGGTGGCCTGATGGCCACCCTCGGCCAGTACGCGGTGCATCTCACCGACGAGGCCGGGGTGCTGCGCTCGTTTCTGCCCGGGCAGGAAGTACCGGATTGGGCTGCCGCGCAGCTCGGCCCGCACTGCTTCCCGCCCGGGCAGGGCGGGGCAGGCCCGACGCCTGCCGCGGTTCCGGAACCCGTCGGTGGCGACACCGCCGCCGGGCCTCCGCCGCGCTCCGGCAAGGGCTCCAGCGAGTCGGCGTGGCGGCGCTACGCCGACGAGCACGGGGTTGATGTCACCAGCCTGGAGGGCCGCGACGACATCATCGCGGCCTGCCAGGAAGCGGGTATCGCGGTCGAATGACCGGGAAATTCGCCGTCCGCGAGGACGTCACCGCCCGGTTTGAGGAAGGGGCCGCGAACTTTCCCGCCGACCGGCTGTTCTGGGTCGACATCCGCATCGTCGATGTGGAGAACGCGCTGATGGGTCAGGTGGCGTCGCTGCGTAAACCGGTCGAAGTCATCAACGCCGAATCGGCGGCGGTCGGCGACCCCGACCGCCTCCGAAGGGTCACCACCCTGGTGTGCGACAAGGTGTTGGACATGTACCGCAACCCTGAGCGGGTGGCGTCGCGAACCCAGACGATGGGCGAGTTCACCGACACCCGATCCTTCGGGCGGGCGGCGGGATTGTCGACAACGATCACGTTCACCGACGACGAACTCGACACGGTGCGGCTGCGGAAAAGTCGCCGCAAGGTCGGCATCATCCCGGTCGCCCCGTGGCGGATAGCCCGCTGATGCGGTTCCCGTTGCCGTTCACGTGTCTGCACGAGCCCTACACCGCCGGTGAGGCCGACGCGCACGGCAACACCACCCCGGGATGGGGCGAGCCGGCCGAGGTGGCGTGCGTGTGGTGGTCACCGTCCTCCCAGGAGCCGTCCTCCCCGCCCACCGGCGGGGACAGGGTGGCCGCCGACGTGGTCATCGTGGTCGATTCCGGGTTGGCGGTCGACCACCGTGACCGTTTCACCGTCGACGGGAAACCCTTCGAAGTCGTCGGACTGCCGAAGGACTACGACCACGGCCCGTTCGGGTGCAGCCCGCAGCGTCGGATCGTGGAACTGAAGTGGGTCAGCTGATGGCGCGGATCGTGTTCAACCCGGCCGGGTTCCGGGAGCTTCTGACCTCCCCGGAGGTCACCGGGATGCTCAAAGAACACGCCGACAGTCTGGCTGAGCGGGCCAACGCGGTCCCGTCGACCACCTCACCGGCGGCCAACGAACCCTACTACCACGTCTATGAGGCCTCCGACGAGCAGCGGGCCCGGTTCCGGGTCGCTTCCCGCGGGCTGCGGGCGGCCCGCCACGAAGCGAAAACCCAAGCCCTGCAGAAGGGTTTGAGCAGTGGCTGACCTGGTGGTGTTCCCCGACACCGACGCCCTGGCCCGCACCCTGCTGTTGCAGGAACTGGCGGTGCGCGGCGTCACCGGGATCGGGGTGGCCACGAAGCTGCCCAGCCCCGTCCCGAACCGGTTCGTGCGCCTGTTCACCCTGCCCGGCCGGGAGGTGTGCCGGCGCACCCAGTGGGTGCAGGTCATCGCCCAGGTCTACGACACCGCCGGCCAGGATGTGCGCTGCTCGCAGCTCGCTCAGCTGGTCGCCGGGATTCTGCGGTCGGCCCCCGACGTGGTGGTCGACGGCGACGCCACACCGGTCAGCGAGCCGTGTGAGAAACACGGCCCGTACCCGTCGGAAGACCCCGACCTGCCCGGGCGGCCCCGCTATCAGGTCAACCTCACCTGGACGGTCCAGTCCAGCGTGACCCCCTAGAAACACCACTTCAACCAAGCCAAGGTCGGCCCGCAGCAATCCCGCTGCCGGGCCTATCACCCGTGCCCCGAATCCCCGGGGACGACGCTCCAGGAGGAAACATGGCGCACACCGATAACACCAAGACGTTCGTCGGCACCCCGAAGGTCACCGGCGGGATCTGGCGGATCCCGATGACCGAGACGCTGCCCACCACCGCCTACGCTCTGCGGCCCGTCACGGCGATCCGCCTCGGCGGGGTGTCCGACGAGGGCTACACCTACACCTCGGAACGGCAGATCGACAAGAAGCGGGACTGGAACGGCGACAAGGTCCGCTCGCTGCAAACCTCCAAGGACGACACCTTCGAGGTGACGTTCATCGAGTTCCTCAACGCCGAGGTGATGTCGCTGGTGTACGGCGATGACAACGTGACCATCGACCCGGCGACCGCCGAGCACGGCACCCACATCACCGTCAAGGACGTCGCGGACATTCTGGGCCACGGGGCGTTCATCATCGACACGTTCGACGGGACGGTCAAGCGGCGCCGCTGCCTGCCTGATGCCCAGCCGAACAAGATCGACCCGATCGCCGAGAAGCCGGGCGAATTGTCGGTGTACAAGGTGATGTTCGACTTGTTCCCGGACTCCCAGGGCGCCACCAGCTACCTGTACACCGAGCTGGACGACAAGGTCGTCTAGCCGCCCCCGTGAACGTCCCCCTGCGCTGTTTCACACCTTGGCGCGGCGCAGGGGGACTCCCTTTCCTGATGCTGAGGTGAGCCAAGGTGGACCAAACTGTTATGGCACGTGTGAGCGCCAACCCCAAGCCGGCCGAACTCGAACCGGCCGCAGCCGACACCCCCGACGCGGAGCAGCCCGCGGACACGGCGAAACCCGGCGAACCCGGATACGACTGGTCGAAGCACTACGACACCGACGACCTGTACACCCACACCTTCACCGACGGCACCGTCGTCGCGCTGAAGCCGTTCGCGGCGATCTACTCCAAGACGTGGCTGTACAAGATCCGCGGCATGGACAGCGACATCGACGTCGAGTTCGCCTCCATCGACCGGGCTGCCTGCGAAACCGCCCGGGAAGTGCTGCTCTCCCTGGACGACACCCAAGGCGATCCCCTCGACGAGTTGTTCGCGGCGTGGGTGGCCGCCGGCACGTCCCGCGGTGAGGGCGACGAGGGGTTGACACCGGGGAAATAGCGTGGCTGGTCGCCGCGGTGACCGGCGAGCTGGCCGACCCGCTGCACCGGGACCTGGCCGTCGACGGCATCACCCTCGACGATCTGGGGTGGCGTGACCTGTGGGCCTACGTCACCGCCGCCCCACCCGGCACGGCGATCGGCCACCACCGCAGCGACGGCTGGACCGCCCACACCCACATCGCCGCCGAACAACTCTCCGACATGCGGGAGTTGTTGTGGCGCTACACCGCCGTGCACTTCAAAAACGGCGGTGACATGCCGTTCCCGTCCCGTGTCCCGCACCCCGGGGAAACCCCGGCGGAGCCGGGACCGACCTGGGAAACGGCGACCATCGAGCAGATGGTGCCCCCCGAAATCCGTGCGCTGCTGAGAGGAGGCTGACGTGGCCGAGATCGCGACCGCGTGGGTGACGTTGGCGGTGTCCGCGGACCGGATGCAACGCGACATCAACCGCGCCTTCAAGAGTGTGGATGCAGACGGGGCGGGCCGCACCGCCGGGCGCCGGTTCTCCGACGCCGCCGGTTCGGCCACGAACCTCAGCGCCCTGGAACGCAAACTGGGTGAGGCCGGTGCCCGCGGCGCCGGACTGCTCGGCAAGGCACTCAAAGCCGGTGCGGCCGGTGCCGCCGGTGCTGCGGCCGGCCTGATCGGCACGGCGCTGGTCAGCGGCTTCAGCCGGCTCACCGCGATCGACGACGCGAAGGGCAAACTCGCCGGGCTCGGCAACTCCGCCGAGGCGACCGCGAAGATCATGGATTCGGCGCTGGCCTCGGTCAAGGGCACCGCCTACGGGCTCGGGGACGCCGCGACGATCGCCGCGTCGGCGGTCGCCGCCGGGGTCAAGCCCGGCCAGCAACTCACCGACTACCTGAAGATGACCGCCGACGCGGCGTCCATCGCCGGAACGTCCCTGTCGGACATGGGTGCGATCATCAACCAGGTTCGCACCGGGCAGACCGCCTACACCGACGACCTCAACCAGCTCGCCGGCCGTGGCCTGCCCATCTATCAGTGGGTGGCATCCGAGATGGGTGTGGCCGCCGACGCGGTGAAGAAACTCGCCTCGGACGGCAAGATTTCCTCGGAGATCTTCGAGATGGCGATCCGCAACAACATCGGTGGGGCGGCGCTGAAGTCGGGGCAGACCGTTCGCGGCGCTTTCGAGAACCTGAAAGCTGCGCTCGGCCGGGCCGGGGCCACCGCGTTGGAGGGTGGGTTCGCCAAGCTGCCCGCCCTGTTCGCGTCGGCGACGGCGGCCATCGACAACGCCACCCCGAAGATCACCGAGCTGGTCAAGGCGTTCGAGTCGACGGTGTTCGACGAGTGGATTCCCAAAGCCAAAGCGGTGTTCGATCAGCTGAAGGGTTCCGGGGACGTCGACCGGGTAGCGGGGGTGTTCCGGTCGCTGTCGGGCACCGTCAAAGACGCTTTGCCGTCGATTCTGAAGATCGGCGAGTCGTTGGGGAAGGCGTCGGCGGCGGTCGGGGTGTCGACGTGGAAACTGTTCCTGGCCGCGTTGGAGACAGCGGCAGGGGTGTTGAAAACCGTTGCGCCGTTGCTGGAAACTGTGGCGAACCTGATGTCACGCAATCAGGGGTTGGTGACCGCGCTGGTGGCCGGCTGGGTGGGTTTCCGCACCGTGCCGGGGATTCTGTCGCGGGTGTCGTCGGCGTTCATGCCGGTGTCCTCGGCGCTGGCGGGGATCGGCCCGAAGTTGGCGGCGATGCGCAGCGGTGTGGCGGGGGCGGCGTCGTCGTGGGGCAATTTGGTCGGGTGGATGCGGCAAGCCAACCCGGGCATGTCCACCGCCAAGGCGAACATGACGCTGCTGAAGAACGGGGCATCCGGGTTGGCGTCCGGCGGTCTGGGTTTGGTGAAGGGGGCCGCCTCCGGGCTGGTGGGGGTGTTGGGTGGGCCGTTGAACGTCGCCCTGATGGGTGCCACCGCCCTGTTCGGGGTCATCGCCACGAAGAACAGTCAAGCCTCCGCGGCGATGGACGCCTACAAGGAGGCGGTGAAACGCACCGAGACCGCTCAACGTGACCTCAACACCGCGCTGCTGGCGTCGAACGGGTTGATGGACGACGCCGCGAAAGCCGCTGCGCAGCAACGCGTCCAGGCCGTCACGGACGAACTGGACAAGGCATCCCAGAAGACCGGCGACTTCATGGACCGCTACCGTGACGAGTCCGGAGGCCTGTGGGGCGCGCTGGCACAAGGCCCCACCACCTGGATTTTCGGGCGCGAGGATTCCAGGGAACGGTTGATCGGCCGGCAGGCGGAGCTCGCCGGTCAGGCCAAAGACGCCATCGACAGCCTCAAACGGTCCCAGAGTGAACTCGCCGATCAGGTTGAAGGCGACCAGTCGGTGTTCGACGCCCTCGTCGCGGCATTGGAGAAGCAGGGCGCGGGCGGCTATGTCGCCGCCGAGAAGTTGAAGCAGGCCCGCACCGCGATCCTCGGCGCGAAGGAAGCCGGCGCGACTGCGGGACCGGTGCTGGCCAAACTGGGCGGCGACGTGGAGTTGTCCGCGGCGCGCATCCAAACAGCGTTCGCCGCGCTACCGACCAACGTCCCGATCAACGTCAAGATGGATGGCGGCCAGCCGGTCTACGACATGCTTGTCTCGCTCAACCAGGCCGTCAAGCTCGACAACGACAAGAACATCGAAGTCACCGCACCCCTTGCGCCCGAAGTGTTGAAGATGCTCGAAGCACTCGGGTATGCGGTCCGCACCGAAAACGACAAGTTGATTGTCGTCCGCCAGACGGGGGCGCAGAACGTCGAGGATCGGATCAACCAGGCCGCCCGGGACCGCACCGCCAGCATCAGCGTCGTCGCCAAATACGGGGCCGACATCGTTTCCAACCCGGCTTTGCAGCAGCAGTTCCAAAACGACTTCCGGTCCGCGTTCGGCCGTGCTGACGGCGCTATCGTGCCGATGGCGTTCGGCGGGCTGCGTCAGATCCGCAAACCCGACAGCGCCGGGATCTACGCCGGGCGCGGCGCCGGAACGATCTTCGCCGAACAGGAAACCGGCGGGGAGGCCTACATTCCCCTGGCGGCCGGGAAACGGGGCCGCTCCACCCGCATCCTGGCCGAAGTGGCCCGACTGTTCGGGCTGACCGTCATGGAATCCGGCGGCATCACCGTCGACGCCCTCAAGCAACTCGCTTCCGGAATCTCCGGGCAGCCCTACCGGTGGGGCGCCGGTAACGGCGACACCTGGGCGACGGACTGCTCCGGGGCGCAGGCCACCATCACCAATGCGATCACCGGCGGGTCGGGCCGGTTCTCGACGGGCACCCAGGCGGCGGCGTTGTTGTCGCGGGGATTCCAGCAGGGCGACCCCCCGGCGGGGATCGCCGCCTACTGGATCGGGTGGCGCAGCGGCGGCCCGGGTGGCGGGCACACCGCGGGCACGATCGTCGATCCGTTCGGCGGGAACGTCAACGTGGAGATGGGCGGCCGCTCCGGCGGCGGACAGTACGGCGGGACCGCCGCGGGTGCCGCGGACTTCCCGACGCGGGCGTGGATCGCCCTGGCCGGCGGTGACGACCCGACGAAGAACACCTACGGCTCCTCGGCCGCGGTGCGCTCCGCCTCGGCGTCGGTGTCCAGTTCGAAGGCGGCGGTCACCTCGGCCCAGGCCAGCCTGCAGGCCGCCGAGCAGCGCGTCGACGAGCTGAAGGCCGAGGGGGCCTCGGCGGACAAGATTGCGGTGGCCGAGAAGCGCCGCGATGCCGCCCAGGAGAAGTTGGCGGCGGCCGAGGAACGCCAGTCGGCGGCCGAAACGCGGCTGGCCGAGGTCAAGGACAAGGCGGCGGCGTCGGCCGAACAGCAGACCGGGCAGGGCCCGGATGGCCAGTCGTTGGGGCAGTCGATCATCGCCGGGATGCTGCAGAGCGTCGGTTTGGACGGGTCGCTGTTCTCCAACCCGCTGGAGTGGCCGAACGTCAAGTCGGTGATGGCGGGCCTGAACTACGGCGGCGGCCTGTTGTCGCGGATCGGCGCCCCCGACGGGGTGGTGTCGGCGACCGGCGGGGGAGGGCCGGGCCTACCGGATGTCACCAGCTTCCTCAAACCGGTCGGCGGGCCGATGGCCACCGAACCCATTCGGTCGGACGTGCACACCGGTAGCGGTGCGGCCCCCGGGCCCGCCGAGCCGGGGATCGTCGTCAACGGCAACATCGGCATGGATCCGCGCCAATTCACCCAACGCGTCAAAGCCCACCAAAACGAGGCGGTGCGGCGCAACCTGAGCGCGGTGCGACCCCAATGACCTATCCGCGGGCAGACGGCTTCCACTTCGACCAGTGGTCGACGTTCGACACCAGCCAGGTCGTCGAGCGGGGCCTGGACGATTGGGTGCGCGCCGACGGCACCCCCATCTACGAGCCCGTGGATGCCCGGCATCCGGGCTGGCAGCGGTTCACCGACTGGGACGACCTCGGGCCGTGGGGCCGCCAGCTCCGCGGCCGCGCCACCAAAGTGGTCTACCTGTCCCCGGACGGGCGGCGGCTGTGGAACATCGGCGGGGACTGGGCCGGCAAAGAAGGCGTCGTCCTCGACCAGCGGTTGCAGGGGTCGATGCACGTGCCGTTCGACCAACGCTATTCGGCCGGGGCGTACATGATCGGCGAGGAACTCGAACGCACCGACTACCGCAAACGGGTGTTCAACCTGGGTGTGATCCTGGGCCCGCACATCAACTATCTGGCCCGCCGCCGCTTCGCCGACAACGAGTTCTCCTACCGGATGCTCGAGGAGAAGTGGTGGGCCGACTGGCCTGAGCACCACCGCACCCCGGCCGGCTTTTGGGGGCAGTTCACCCGCACCCACGGCTGGCGGTGGATTCGGGTCCGCTACGGCGACGCCAACGACCAGGCCATCGACCTGGACCCGGTGGCCTACGGCAACAACGCCCAAGCCTGGTCGATGACCATCCACGGCCAGTTCCCGTTCTACTCCAAACGCCCGTTTACCCGGGTGTGGCGCAACGACCTGGCCAACGCGCAGATCAACGGCCGCAACCACGGTGTGCTGCCGATGCCCAACCGCGGCGACTGGCCGCAATGGCCGAAGTTCATCATCGAAGGGTCCGGCACCGTCACCATCCAGGACGGCATCACCGACCGGATGGTGGAGCTGCCGAAAATCTATCCCTCCGACGGCATGATCCTGTGCGACACCGACCCGTCCAAACGCACCCTGACGGCCAGCGTCGACCCGGTCGACAACGTGTTCTGGCAGCTGATCCGCAACAGCGAAATCCTCGACTATCTCCTCGGGGACATCACCGCCGCGGACTCCGGGGTGCCCGTCGGCCGCCGGATGCCCGGCGGGATCGGCTTCACCTCCCAGATCCCGGCGAAGTCCAACGCCCACATCAAGGTCACCCACACCAACCCGGCCGGCACGATCACCGCCATCCTGCCCCAGTGGTACAAGATGGGCTGGGCCTGAGGTGGGCGGGTTCGTGGCCCGCCGGCCACGCCCGCAGGTCAAGCAGATCACCGACGGCAACGACGCCATCACCAAGTGGCGGCTGCTCGATGCCCGCCGCCAACTGATCGCCGACGCCAACCGGCAACGCCCGCTGCTGCGGCTGCTGGACAAACGGATGAACTATCTGGGCACGGTGTGCGCGGAGCGGTCCGGGCAGTGGGAACGACTCATGGACGACTCCGGGGTCGGCACCATCAGTTTGGCGTGGTCGGACTGGCTGGCCGACCTGTGCGCCCACCGGGTGCGGGTGCAGGAGGATCTGCACCTGGTCATCGACCCCAACCCGAACATGCGGTCCTGGCGCACCCGTATCGGGTTCAGGGTCACCGCGGTGCGGGCGGTCCGCCACGACGACGGCACCCGCACCGTCGAACTGGACCTGATCTCGCTGCGCGAGCACGCCAAACACATCATGCTCGCGGCGACACCGTTCACCGCCCCGGAGTTCCAGCCGCTGAAGTCGTGGGTGTGGTTCCAAAACCTGCGTTCCGGGCTGGCGTTCACCACGTTCATCAACCTGGCCCGCTCCTACTGGCCGCTGCTGTCGGTGCCGGTGTCGCTGATGGATCCGGCGCACTGGGTCACCACCCGGGTCGGGAACTTCTCCCCGCTGCACTGGCCGGTCCAGGTGCAGTTCGTCAACGCGGTCCTCGACCGGTCCCGCATGTTGCCGTTGGCGGCGAAATACCAAGACCTGCACACCATCGCCGGGCCGTTGATGGACGACGCAGGGGTCGCCCTGGTCGACTACATTTGGCTGCCCGAAGACACCGACAGCCCCCACCCCGAGTTGGCGGCCCTGGTCGGGGAGCAGGCGGCACGGCCGTCGCGGGCCTGCATCGTGCTGGCCTTCGAGGACCACTCCGGGGTCACCGGCATCACCGGCACCGCCGCCGACGGTGCCCTGGACCTGGTGGCCTCCACCCTGGACAACCTGATCACCGAGACGGTCATGCCGTTGGACCGCGACGGCGACGGCATCACCGACCCGTTCTTCCGGAAACTGCTGGGGGTGGCGCCGGAGAAACCGTCGCTGGTGTGGCGGGACTGCGAATACTCCGGTCTGGTGTCCTCCCAGCACACCCTGCAGCGGGCCACCTCGCAGACGGTGTGGACCGGCGGGCACTCACCGACCTGGCTCAACCAGGTGATCGCGTTCGGGGCCCGCTACGGGCTGGCCCAGTTGGACCAGACGATCACCACCGGCACGGGGGTGGACTTTCAGCAGCCGGGCACATCGGGGCTCAACGAGGTGTATCAGGATCAGCTGGCCGACATGCTGCTGGCCTACCAGAAGTTCAGCCGCGTCGAGACGGCGGTGTGGCTCAACGACTACGCCCTGCTGGAGGGGTTCGAGCAGGGCAACGGCTACGCCTACGTGATCTCGGCGGCCCTCACCCTGCGCCAGGGCCTGCACAAACGCGGCCACAAGGTGTCGTTCACCATGAACGCCCGCGACGGCGAACCGTGGTGTTACGGCTACGACTACCTGGTGGCCCACCGCGGCATGTTCGAGATCGACAACATCTACTACACCGAGCAGATCCGCGGGGTGAAGTGGTCCTACGACGACACCACCCCCATCCACCTGGATCTGGTCATCGGCCGTGACCGCGACTATGACGGGTTCGAGGCCGGGCTCAAGGCGCTTGCCGACGGCTGGAACGCCATCGGCTCCCTGATCGGCGGGGCGGCGATCGCCGCGTGAACAGCATCGAAATCCGTTGGCCCGCCGGCCCAGACGGGCGCGACATCATCACCGACCTCGGGGAAATCGAGTGGCCGGAACCACGGCCTGACCGCGGCCAAGTCGGGCCGCTGATGCTCACCACCCCCGGCTACGTCGCGAAACTCAAGGCCGACGGCCCCACCCCGACCAGCTACGGGGCTATGCACGGGGTGACCACGCGCGGCGGAAGCGACTTCGCCTACATCGACTATCGGGGGCGGCGCTGGGTGTGGGAGCTGCTGGAAGCCCACTTCTCCGACGGCGAGGGCCCCGACATCCTCATCGGAAGGTGGCCCGACTGACATGCCCGCCACGAAGCAGGAACTATCCGCGGCGATGCGCCGCATCTATGACGCGTTGGCGTTCATGCGCGGCCCCGACGGCGAAGTCATCTTCGTCGGCGAGAAAGCCCTGCAGATCGCCTGGCATCTGGCTCGCGCCGGCGCCGACATCGACCCCGGCCGGGCGGTCATCAAACGCCGCCCCATCCCGGCGCGGCCCGGGCAGCTCGCCGGAATGGTCGACTGGGTTCCCGCCGACGCCCCCGACAGCGACCTCCCCGACGACACCACCGCCGTCGGCCCAATCCCCGACCTCGACAGCCTCTACGACGCCCTTCCCTGGCACGTCACGACGAAGATCGAAGGAGCTTTCCAGTGACCAACCCGATCCCCGGCGACCCCGTCTACCTGGGCTCGTTCCTGGCCAACACCCACTGGTACGGCGTCGTCGGCGACGGGGAAACCCCGGCCATGCAGGTCGCCACCATGGAAGCGGTCGGCCAGGACGCCGTCATCGCCCTCGATGCCCTCAAAGGCGACAAGGGCGACAAGGGCGATCCTGCCGACATCGTGAAGATGCAGTGGGACTCCACCATCACCCAGGCCGCCCAACTACCCACCGGACTCAACAACTCGACCGACGTCGGCAAGGCGTGGTGGATCGGCTCCCTGGTCTATGTGTGGACCGGCACGAACTACAAAGCCAAGCAGATGGGATCACCGGGCCAGACCGGGGCATCCCCGCAGATCACCGTCACCACCGAACTGCTCCAGCCGGAGGAAACCTCGGTGGTGGAGCAGTCCGGGACGCTGCTCAACCCGGTGCTGCACTTCAAGATCGCCGCCCCCCGCGGCGTTCAAGGCCCGGCATCGTCGATCGCACTTGCCGCCGACTACGACGACACCCTGCCCCCGACGGCCGGGCAGGTCATCACCTGGGACGACACCAAACAGCTGTGGGAGCCATCGGATTTCGCCGCCCGCCACCCCCGCCTATACTCGGTGCCCTCGGCGGCGTTCGCCAACTACACCGGTCTCACCCAACGGCAAACCATCCTGTCCTACGTCCTGGAGGAACAGGACTACGACTATGTGCCGTTCGTCAACGGGCACATCAAAGCGTTCGGGGTGGAACTCGACGCCGACCCGCTGACCATCGGCTGCGAGGTCCGGCTCGGCGACCCGACCACCGGCCAGCTGATCGGCCGCGGCTTCGGCAACATCTCCTCGTGGACCCACATCAAGCCGCACTTCTCCACCTCCGGTGACCCGACCACCGCGGTGTCCCCCGACAACGGGGTTGCCCTCGTTCCGGCCGGGCAGACCGCCACCATCAACGTCAACCTGTACAACGACGGCCTGCTGGGCGCCTACATCTTCAACAACGCCGGCGCCCAGTTGACGATCCTCACGGTGCCACAGAGCTGATGGCCTACCAGAAGATGTACCGCACAGTGGTGCCGATCGCCCGCGACGGCGAGGTGGACGACGCGGCGGTGGTGTGGTTCGCCCGGGAGTCCTTCGACCGGGCCGCCGCCGCGGACTGCCTGGTGATCGCCGAGTTCACCGACTGCGGCGAGGTGGCGGCAGAAGAGATTCCGCCGAAGGCCGAGAAGCAGCTGGGCCGCCGAGCCACCGATTTCGTGTGGCGGTGCTTCGAGGGTGTGGGCAGGAGGGCCGATGCCGAAAGCGTTTGACCGCGGCCAGCTGCGGATCACTCACGACCCCATCCAGCGGATCGACACCGCGCTGCCGAGAACCCCCTCGTTCGATCCGGCGTCGGTGGTGCTCACCGGCCTGGTGGAGGCCATCAAGGATCTGACTGGCATCGACCTTTCCTCAGTTGAGGCGCTGATTCAGAGTCTGGGCGAGGTCGTCGCCGATGTCGTCGGGTTTTTCGCCGGGTTGACGGACTTC